>CAVDSU010000028.1:0-19389 GCA_963611685.1 bacterium | reverse complement strand
CAACTAGCCACTAACCACTAAGTACTAGGTACTTATTTGCTGAAGCGTGGCAGGAAGATGGTGATATGGCAGCCCTTGTTGGGTTCGGAGTCCACGTGGATCCATCCGTGGTGGTTTGCGATGCAACCGAATGCCATGGGGAGTCCCATACCGGTGCCCTGTCCGGCGGGTTTTGTGGTGAAGAAGGGCTCGAAGACGCGTTGTCGGACGGCCTCGGACATTCCTGCGCCGTTGTCTCGGACATGGATGCAGATGTAGTCTTCGGGCTTGGCGTCGCGGTTGGGTCGGAAGGCCCATTCGGGCATGGCCTCTCGGGCCCGTTCTGCGCGCAGGGTGATGTGTCGGGGATCGGGCTGGTCGCGGAGGGCGTCTCGGGAGTTGATGAGCATATTGAGGAGCACCTGCGCCAGCTGGATTTCGTCGACGAAGAGTGGCAGTGGCACGGGTTCGCAGAGGACCTTGCAGGTGAGTCCCTTCGCCACGGGCTGGAAGAGCTGGAGGGCGTGGTTGAGCAGATCCGTGGCGTCGATTTCCTCGGCGTGGAACTTTCCCTTTCGCGCGAAGCCCAGCAGCTGGCTGGTGAGCACGGTGGCGCGTCGGCAGCCCTCCTCGATGTTGTGGACCAGCGGCGCGGTTTCGGGGGAATTGTAGAGCTTCATCTGGAGCCCCTCCACGCTCATTTGGATGGACTGCAGGAGGTTATTGAAATCGTGCGCGATGCCTCCGGCCAGCTCGCCCAGGCTCTCCAGGCGTTGGGAGTGCATCATCTTCTCCTGGCGGTTTTGGCGCTGCCGCTCCTCTTCGCGCTGGTTGGTCATGTCGCGTCCGATGACGACGGCGATGGGCTTTCCCTCCAGCTGGATGTGGGAGACATTCAGGTCCAGGTCCACGGACTTTTTGCCGGGGACACGGAGGAAGAGATTGTTGTATCGGAAGACCTGCTTGTGTGCGGGCGGGGTCTGTCCGTTCACGTCGAGCTCGATGTCCTGTGTTTCGGGGAGTCGTGCCTGCCAGGCCCAGGGGCGGTTTTGGGAGTCGAAGACCACCTGTTCCAGGCGGAAGGAGCTCTCGTCCAGGATATGTCCCAGGTATTTGACGGCGATGCGGTTGGCGTTGATCACCTTTCCGTCGTGGTCCACCAGGAGGATCAGCTCGCTGGAGTTCTCGACCACCACGCGGTAGCGCTCGCTCCATTCGGAGAGGGAGCGCATCATGCGTTCGGGGGAGAAGAAGAAGTCCACGAATCCCGTGAGGAAGCGCAGCGCCTTTCGGTTTTTCTTGCGATAGGGGGTGCTGATGACGATGAAGAAGTGTCCCAGCACCGCCATGAGGAGTGCGGCGCCCAGTCGGAGGGCCCATCCGGAGGGCGCGGTGGGCGTATATGCCTTGGAGTCTGCGATGAGGAAGATGTAGATGGCGCCCAGCGCCTCCACCAGGACGGTGTAGATGCCCATGGAGAGGAAGATCGCCAGTCCGTAGACGCCGCGGCAGCGGTTCAGGGTCGCCTGGTAGAGGATGGGCACCAGCAGGAAGAGGAAGAGATGCGAGAAGATCCCGTGGAGGATCTCTCCGCGGGACTGCGGGGAGTGCGCCAGGTTCCGGATGGAATTCAGGAATTCCGTGGTGGTGGAGACCGTGTCCTGCGCGGGCTGCATTGCCAGGAAGAGGAAGAGCAGCACGAACAACCCGGTCCCGATGACCAGTCCCACATAGAAGCGCTGTGCGGCGCCGGTGCCCTCCAGCTCGTATACGATGAGCAATAGCAGTAGGAAGGGCAGCCAGAGCAGTCCGTTATAGAGGCTCAGGGTATTGGCTGCGCCGGCGGTGACCGAGAGGCGGCTGGAGCCCACCATCATGGCGAAGACAAAATAGAGCCCCGCCGCGATGTAGGTGGGCGCGGTGCCGATGGCGTATCGGAAGCTGTACAGCATCACCAGCACCAACGCCAAGAGCGTCAGTTCCGTCAGGCTGGACAGGATGGTCTGCACCATGGATGCGCCGGAATTTTGGGTGAGGGGTGGGAGTCTCCCGGAAGAGGGAGGATTTTTCCTCTCCTCTCCCGGGGGCGGGGGATGATGGCGTTTTTTTTATGCCTTCTGGAGTGCCACGGCGAGGGACTTTCCGCCCAGCTCCACGGTGTCGAAGGCGTCGTCCTGGGCGTCGGCGCGGGTCAGCTCCAGCGCCAGGACCTCGCCCTGGATGTATTCGCGCTGGCTGTCGATGGCGCCCAGCAGCACGGGGTCGTCGGTGGCGTAGCGCACGCGGATGCGGTCCACCACATCCAGGCCCTTCTCCTTGCGGAGATTCTGGAGCTTGGAGACCACCTCGCGCGCCCAGCCCTCCTGCTCCAGCTCGGGAGTCAGGCGGGTATCCAGCGCCACGGTGACCTCGCCCTCGTTGGCGACCGTCATGCCGGGGAGCTCCTCGCGGACGAGCAGGACGTCGTCGGCGGCCAGCTCGAAGGACTGTCCCTGGGCGGAGAGGGTGATCTTTCCCTCCTTGCGGAGCGCCTTGAGCTCTGCGCCGGTGAGGGCGCAGACCGCCTTGGTGAGGGCGCCGGCCTGCTTGCCGAACTTGGGTCCCAGGCGCTTCATGTTGGGCTTGGCGGAGAGCTTCACCAGCTTCTCCTCCTCTTCCTCCACGAGCACCTTCTTCACGTTCAGCTCCTCGGCAATGACCTCCGCCATGCTGGAGAGATCCTCGCGGACCGCACTGTCCAGGGAGACCAGCACCGCGCTGGCCAGGGGCTGGCGGACCTTCTGCTTCACCTGGCTGCGCAGCAGTCGTCCCAGGGAGACCGCCCTCATGGTGTTGTCCATGCGGCGGTTGAGCGCCTCGTCGCGATACTCTTCCAGGGGCTCGGGGTAGTCGCAGAGGTGTACGGAGAGGGGCATGCCGTCGGTGCGCAGGTTCCGGTAGATGTTTTCGGTGATGAAGGGGATGAAGGGTGCCGCGACCTTGCAGAAGGTGAGCAGCACGTAGTGGAGGGTCTGGTATGCCTCCAGCTTGTCGCCGTCGTTGGTGCTTCTCCAGAAGCGCCGGCGGCTGCGTCGGATATACCAGTTGGTGAGTTCGTCCAGGAATCCGGTGAAGCGTGTGGCGCCCTTCTGGAGATCGTAGTGGTCCATGGCGTCGCGCACGTCGGCGACGGTGGTGGTCAGCCGGGAGAGGATCCACTTGTCGAGGACATTGGCGGGGTTCTTGGGGGGAAGCGCCTTTCCGTCGGCGGGCTGCCACTTGTCGATGCGGGCGTAGGTTGCCAGGAAGCTATAGGAGTTCCAGAGGGGCAGCAGCACCATTCGCATGACCTCGCGGACTGCGCTTTCGGAGAAGCGGAGGTCCTCGGCGCGGACCACGGGGCTGGAGAGCAGGCAGAGTCGCAGGGAGTCGGCGCCATACTGGTTGATGACCAGCATGGGATCCGGGTAGTTCTTCAGGTGCTTGGACATCTTCCGGCCGTCTTCCGCCAGCACCAGTCCATTGACCACCACATTCTGGAAGGGCGGCTTGTCAAAGAGCGCGGTGGAGAGCACCATCAGCGCATAGAACCACCCGCGGGTCTGGTCCAGGCCCTCCGCGATGAAGTCGGCGGGCAGGTTCTTTTCGACGAACTCCTTGTTTTCGAAGGGGTAGTGGCTCTGTGCGTAGGGCATGGAGCCGGATTCGAACCAGCAGTCCAGGACCTCGGGGGTGCGGCGGTAGGTCTTGCCGTCCTGGTGGATTTCGATCTTGTCGATGAAGTGCTTGTGGAGGTCGGTGACCTTCTGGCCGGAGAGCCTCTCCAGCGTCGCCACGGAGTCCACGCAGAGGATGTCGCTGGGGTCGTCCACGTTGATCCACAGCGGGATGCAGGAGCCCCAGAAGCGGTTTCGGGAGATGTTCCAGTCCTTGGCGTCCGCCAGCCAGTTGGCGAAGCGGTGTGTGCCGATGGCCTCGGGCACCCAGCTGGTCTGGGCGTTGTTCTTGAGGAGTCGCTCATGGAGGTCCTCCACGCGGACGTACCATGCGTCGATGGCCTTGTAGATGAGGGGGGTGTCGGTGCGTTCGCAGTAGGGGTAGCTGTGGACGATGGTGTCCTGCTTCACCAGCTTCCCGTGGTCCTTGAGCCACTTGATGACCGCCTTGTCGGCCTCCTTGCACTGCATGCCCTGGAAATCGGGCGCGGCGCTGGTGAAGCGGCATTCCACGTCCAGGGGGTCTTCCAGCGCCACGTTCTCCTTTTGGCAGATCCGGTAGTCGTCCTCGCCGTAGGCGGGGGCGATGTGCACCAGTCCGGTGCCGTCGTCGTCGGTGACGTAGTTGTCGTTGAGGACGCGGAAGTCATTGGGGTGTCGTTCGGCGAAGTAGGGGAAGATGGGCTCGTAGCGCAGTCCCTTGATTTCGGAGCCCTTGAATTCCCGGAGGACGGTGTAGTCCTCGGGCTTCTTGAAGAGGCTGGCGACGCGGTTTTTCGCCATGAGGTATGCGTCGGTGGTCTGTCCGTCGCGGAGGAGCACGTAGTCCAGGTCGGGTCCGGCGCAGACCATGAGGTTGCTGGGGAGGGTCCAGGGTGTGGTGGTCCAGATGAGGATGTAGGGAGTCAGTCCCTCGGCCTCGGGGACCTCCAGGGGCCAGGAGCGCACCTTCATGCGGACGGTGACGGTGGGATCCTGGACCATCTTGTAGTTGGCGCTGGCCTCGGAGTTGGAGAGGGGTGTGGTGAGCTTCCAGCTATAGGGGACGATGCGGTGCGCCTTGTAGACGCGTCCCTGCTTCCAGAGTTGGGAGAAGACCCACCAGACGGTCTCCATGAAGGTGGGGTCCATGGTCTTGTAGCCGTGGTCGAAGTCCACCCAGCGTCCCATGCGGTTGACGGTGGTCTTCCACTCGTTGACGTAGGTCTGCACCATGGAGCGGCACTTTTCGTTGAAGACGTCCACGCCGGCCTGCTGGATGGCGGGCGCGCCCGCCAGGTTCAGCGCCTTCTGCGCCAGGGATTCGATGGGGAGTCCGTGGCAGTCCCATCCGAAGGTGCGGGGGACATATCGTCCGCGCATGGTCTGGTAGCGTGGCACCACGTCCTTGATGGTGCCGGCCAGCAGGTGTCCGTAGTGGGGGAGGCCGGTGGCGAAGGGCGGTCCGTCAAAGAAGACGAAGGGCTCGGCGCCCTTGCGGCTCTCCACGGATTTTTCGAAGATCTGGTTCTCTTGCCAGAACTTCAGGATATCGAGCTCCTGGTTCGCCAGCGTGGCGCCGGATTCAGTGCAGTCAAACATGGTGGGCTATGGGTTCGGGGTCTCGAGGATATGGGAAAAAGGCGTCCGCGCAGGAAAATCCCGCGCGGATTTGCGAAAGGGTGCGGGGTGGTGGTGGGGGCGGTGCGCTACTGCTGGGGGAAGGGCTCCTGTGGCTCTTCCGGCAGCGGGGCGGGTTCGGGCCTGGGCGCCAGGGACTCCCAGGATTGCATGCGCGCGTAGGGAATGCGTCCGACCTGCGCGACGCCCTCCAGGTTCAGGAAGCGCACCTGGATGCACTCCTTGAGGGCCTCCTGGATCTCGGTTACCTCGACCTCCACGTCGTTGTAGCGGACCTTCCAGGGGCCGTCGGGATTCTGGCGGAGCGCCTCGAAGTATTCCTGGTTCCAGATGGCGCCCTGTCCGTCGGCGTCATTCGAGGCCTGCGCGGCGTCTTCGGCGTCCTCTTCGGGGAGGATTCCCGCCTTCTTGAGCATGGCGGCGTCTGCGGCGATCTTCGCGGCGACCTCCTGTGCGTAGGCGGCGGAGCGCGCGGCCTGTTCTTCGGGGGTGAGGGGAAGGGGTTCCCACTCTTGCAGGCGGGCATACGGGATGCGTCCAACGATGACGACGCCCTCCTGGTTGACGATGCGCGCCTGGAGGCATTCGTCCAGCGCCTCCAGGATCTCCTCCACGCGGACGGTCACGCCGTTGTAGGTGGCCTTCCAGGGGCCATTGGGGGAGCCGTCCTCCTTGCGCTGGATGGAGGCGAAGTATTCCTTGTTCCAGACGACGCCCTCCGCGGAGACGGCGGGCGTCTCCTGGCCGCGCTCGCGCGCCAGCAGGGCCTCCTTCTGCTTGCGCTCCTCCTCCTCGGCGCGCTTTCGGGCGGCGTCTTGCGCGAAGCGCTCCAATTGCTCCTTCTCGCCCTTGATTTCCAGGGTGAAAAGCAGGGAGACGGGCCCCACGAAGAAGGTGAAGAGCCCCAGGAAGAAGTACGGCAGGCCGTTGTGACGGCGCATTTGGGCGATGGAGGCGGCCCATGCGCCGGAGGCCAGCATGATGGTGAGGATGGCCAGCATCACGAAGAGCGCCACCAGGTCCGCGTCGCCCATTCCCATGTCCTGGATGAGCATGGTGTGCACGTTGGTGGAGAGCCACTCCCAGGCGGATTTCGCCCACGCGCAGATCTTGTCCCAGGCGGCGATGAGCCAGGTGTCGCCGGTGAGGGGATTGGCGGCCTCGCCCTCCTTCAGGTCGGCGAGCTTCGAGGCATTGGAGCGCTCCGCGCAGAAGAGCGCCGAGGAGAGTGCGGGGAGGGCCAGGAGGGTCCAGAGGAGCTTTCGGGGGAGAGTCATGGCTTGCTTGGGGGCTTTGGGACAGGGAGGACTGTGCCGCTTCTGCCCTCGATGACGTAGTAGAGGATGTACACCAGGCAGAGGATGGTGTAGTGGACGGAGGTCTCGCCGGGGAGTCCGGCGTAGGTCCAGATGATGGTGACCGCCAGGGGCGGCAGGGCGAAGTTGAGGGCCCGGAGGAGGAGCCGCGGCAGCACCTGTATGCCGGCGCCGCGGGAGAGGAAGAGCCACGCCACCGTGAGGGCGACCACGATCGTGAGGACCAGCCGCGCCAGGTCCATGGCGAAGTAGACGAAGAGCCCGCCGGAGAGCCCCATGAATGCCATGGTGCAGAAGTCGTTCTGGGTCTCCTGGGTGAGGGTGAGGGGCTCCTGGCTCTGGAAGCGCTCCGCCGGCAAGAGCATGGTCTTCCGGGTGGGCTCGTCGGTGGCGGCGGCATACCAGAGCCCCACGCCCTGGGGCGCCATCACCAGGCCGTAGGCGCCCTCGGCGCTGCCGGCGGGGGGCTGGTACTGTTCCCAGTCGGGAGCCAGGGTGAAGTGGACGTGCGGCAGCTGGCGGGAGACGGGCTCGGGGGTGCGCGAGAGGTCCCATTGGATGGACGCGCCATTCCAGACGACGTCGCCGGCGGTCGCCAAGAGGAACTCCGCGCCCTGCCGCACGTCCTTCGCGTAGTCCGGCGCGGCATTGGCGGTGATCAGGAAGGCGCCCGCGCCAATCAAGAGGACCAGCGCCAACAGGGTGCCGATCCAGAATTTCCGCAGGCCGAACTTTCCCATGGCCGTCAGGCTGAGGGCCAGCTTCGGGTGCGTGAAGAGCAGCCGCAGCAGCTGCGGGTAGGTGACCAGCTCCGGGTGGAAGACCCAGTGCCGCTGGCGCGCCTCCTCGCGGGGAGGTCTGGAGGAATCGGGGGAATCCATGGCGCGGGCTCCTTAGGAGCGCTTCTTCTCCTTCTCTTCCAGACGGAGCAAGACCGCCTCCTGCTTGGAGAGCTTCTTCAGCTGCGACTCCGCCGACTTCTTCTCCGCCTCCGAGAGGTGGTCGTAGAAGAGCTTGCCGTCCAGGTGGTCAATCTCGTGCTGCAGGCACCGCGCCAGCAATCCGCCGCATTCTGCGGTGAATTCCTCGCCATTCAGGAGCCGCGCATGGAGGACGACGGTGGCGGGGCGCGTCACATGGCCGTCCACGCCCGGGAGGCTCAGGCAGCCCTCCAGGCAGGTGCTGGTCGCTTCGCCATGGGACACGATCTCCGGATTCACCAGCACCACCGGCATCTGACCCTCCAGCATGAGCTCGCCCGGCAATGCGCCGGGGCGGCTGCGGCGGGTATCCGGATCCACCGTCATCAGCGCAATCATGCGCGTGTTCACGCCGACCTGCGGCGCCGCCAGCCCCACGCCCGGGGTCTCGCTCTCCAATAGCGAGCGCACCAGCTCCTTGCCAAATGCCTTCACCTCCGGAGTGATCGCCTCCACGGGCGCCGAAATGGCACGCAAGGCGGGATTGCCGTAGGCGACGATCCGCATGGGACGGCCCTTCATGAGCTGCTTCAAAAAGTCGAACATACAATTGAAATTCCAGGGGTATGCCGCTCCCAGAATGGGGGATGCGGACAGAAAACCTCATAATCTAACCCCAAACAGCAACGCCGCCTAGCAACGCGCGCACGAAGGCGCACCGTCGCCAGACGGCGGAGGAGGTGGGGATGGAGACGGGGCGGTGCGCCCCGTCTTTTGGGGGAGGGAGGCGCCGGCTAAGCCTTTGCTTCCTCGAGCTTGATGCGGGGGAAGAGGGATCCGGGGATGGTGGTGACGGTGGCGCCGTCTTCCAGCTGGTTCCAGAGGGCGAGGGTGCTCATGGAGGGCACGATCTTGTCGTCGGCGATGCCGATGGCCTTCCGGAGCTCCGCCATCTTGGTGGGCATGACGGGGTAGAGCAGTCCGCTGGCGACGCGCAGCGCCTCGGCGGTGTTTCGCAGGACGCGTCCCAGGGAGGCGGTGTCGCCGCTCTTGGCCATGGCCCAGGGCTTCATGGCGTCGAAATACCGGTTCGTGGCGGCGACGGCGCCCATGATGTCCGCAATGCCGCGGTCCAGCTGCATGTTCCGGATGGCGTTCTCCCAGGAGGCGGAGGCCTTGTGGCAGGCCTCGATCATCTCGGACTCGTCGGAGGTGGGCTCGCAGGCAACGGGGAGCTTTCCGTCGAAGTTCTTCACCACCATGGTGCACATGCGGGAGAGGAGATTGCCCAGGTTGTTGGCCAGGTCCGCGTTATACCGCGTGACGAAGGACTCCTCGGAGAAGTTCGCGTCCTGCCCCAACGACATGGCCGCCATCAGGAAGTAGCGCAGGGAATCCACGCCGTATTTGTCGGCCATGTCCATGGGATTGACCACGTTGCCGACGGACTTGGACATCTTCTGGTCGGCGATGAGCCACCATCCGTGGGCGAAGACGGTCTTGGGCAGGGGCAGTCCCATGGCCATGAGCATGGTGGGCCAGTAGACGGTGTGGGTGGTCAGGATGTCCTTTCCGATGAGGTGGAAGTCGGCGGGCCACCAGGTCTTGAACTCCGCGTCGTCCTTCAGGTATCCCACGGCGGAGATGTAGTTGACCAGCGCGTCGAACCAGACGTAGGTCACGTAGTCGTGGTCGAAGGGCAGCTCAATGCCCCAGGAGAGTCGCGTCTTGGCGCGGGAGATGCAGAGGTCGTCCAGGGGCTGCTTCAGGAAGCCGAGGGTCTCCTGGCGGCGGTTGGCGGGACGGATGAAGTCCGGATTCTCCTGGATGTGCTGGATGAGCTGGTCCTGGTAGGCGCTCATCTTGAAGAAGTAGTTCTTCTCCACCAGGGTGTCCACCTTCCTGCCGCAGTCGGGGCAGCAGCCGTCCTTCAGGTCCTTGTCGGTGAAGTAGCGCTCGCAGCCCACGCAGTAGTTCCCCACGTAGTCGGACTGGTAGATGAGCTTCCGGTCCCAGAGGTCCTGGAGGATCTTCTGGACCACCACGGTGTGGCGCTCCTCGGTGGTGCGGATGAAGTCGTCGTTGCTGATGTTCAGGCGCTTCCAGAGGTCCTGGAAGCGTGTCACGTAGAGATCGCAGTGCGCCTGGGGAGTGGAGCCGTTCTTCTTGGCGGCCTGCTCCACCTTCTGCCCATGCTCGTCGGTGCCCGTGAGGAAGTGCACCGGGTCGCCCAGCAGGCGGTGGCAGCGGGAGAGCACATCGCCCAGGATGGTGGTGTAGGCGTGTCCGATGTGGGGCTTGTCGTTGACGTAGTAAATGGGCGTGGTCAGATAGAAGTTCTTGTCGGACATAGTCTTTTTTTCGGGGGCTCTTGCGGGGAAAAGGAACGGGGCCGCCGGCACTTGGGAAAGCCGTGGTGTCTGGCGGCCCGGAGGGAGGGAAGATGGGGAAGGGCGGAAGCGGGGGCGGAAGCGGCGTCCGTCTAGGCGTTCTGCTTGCCGGCCTCGCGGTTCCAGAAGAGGAGGATCGCCAACAGGGTCAGCAGCGCATTCATGCAGAGCACATACGCCACGCTGTAGCCCATGTAGATCCGCGGAATGCCGGCCTCGCGGTTGTTGACGGAGGAATCGAAGTCCTGGCTGGAGAGGGCGTCCGCCATCCAGAAGAGCTGCCAGTTGGGAATGGCCGCATAGACGGCGTTGGCCACCCAATTGCCGCTGGTGGGAATCGGGTTTCGGTAGGTGCCGCCGGCCGGCATCTTCGGGGGATTGGGGGAACGGCGGAAGATCACGGCGTCCAAGGGCTCGCCCTGCTTGCGCTGGGCGTCCGCATAGTCGCCCAGGGCGTGGTAGGCCCAGGCGCCCGTCTTGGCGGTATACACCGCCAAGCGCTGGGCACGGCCAGGGAGGTCGTTGATGTCATGGCACCAGCCATTGCCGTCCTTCCAGACCGCCACGGGGTCCTCGCCCAGGGTCGGCAACGGGACGCTGGAGGGATCGTCGGTCCATACCACGAAGTCCCCCAGGGACTCCGCAGTCTGCGGGGGATCCCAGGACTCGATGTCCGCGAGCTCCCTCGGAGAGAATTGGTACTGCGCGACCCACAGCTGCTCCTTTCCGGGAGGCGGAGTGCGCTGCCAGGGCTCCTTGGCATTGCGGCCCAGCACGTAGTCGCTCATGAGGCCCAGCATGAAGATCGCGCCGCACAACAGCAGGTTCGGCACCAGGCGGAAGCGGGTGGACAACGCGGTGGCCAGGGTGCCCATGGACCAGCTGGAGAAGGTCACCAGCAACAGGGCGGGCACCACGCGGAAGGCGAGTCCCACGCGGTGTCCATCGGAGGTCTTGAAGTGCCCGATGACCGCAAATGCCAGCAGGACCACCATCAGCGCAATCACGGCGGCGCTGCAGAAGGAGGAGCGGGTCACGTAGTTGTAGGCGCCGGCAATCGCGATGGCAATGAAGATCGCCACGAAGTACCCGTAGAACATGAAGTTGTCGATCCAGAACTGGTCGGTGGCCGAACGCAGGGCAATGAGGGTGGCGGTGCCCGTGATGATGCAGAAGACCGTCAGCGCCGCGCCAATTCCCAAAATCTTCGCCACAATGAAGACCGGACGCTGCACGGGCTTCGACAACAGCAACAACGCCATGCCGTTGTCAATCTCGCGGCTGATCGCATAGCTGGCAATCATGATGGCCAGTCCCCATCCAAAGACCATCATGGTGGCAATGGAGCTGTCCACGACCAACTTCTCCTGCGCAAAGAAGACAAAGAGCGTCAGGATGGGATAGAATCCGATCAGCACCAGCGCGGAAAGCAGCACCAGCAGGAAGATGGGCTCCCGAAGGCTCTCGCGGAAGGTGTTCTTGGCGATTTGGTAGAGGGACGTGAACATGGATGGGACAGAAAAAAGGAGGAGGGAGTAGGGAAGTAGGTCTGCAAGGTCGCTGCGCGGCTATTCCGCCGCCAGCGCGGCGGAAGGGCGCCTGCGGCACGCGCCTTTTGGAAGGCGGGGGGATATCCAAAGGACTGGGGGCTGCCGCCCCCCGCACCCCCCGCTTAAATCAAGCACTGTCGCGGAATGCCATAAAGGCGGCCATGGGGGCGGCGCGCCGTGCGGCGTAGGGAGTAGGTCTGCAAGGTCGCTGCGCGGCTATTCCGCCGCAAGCGCGGCGGAAGGGCGCCTGCGGCACCTTGTAACTAGCCACTAGCCACTAGCTGCTAACTACTAACTAGGGGGCACGGGGGGCGCAAGCCCCTCCGTCCTTTGGTTGGCGTTCGCCTAGGGAAGAACCGTTCTGGGGCTAGCAGCGCTTGCGAAGGCGGTACCGTACCGCCGCCAGCGCGGCGGAAGGGCGCCTGCGGCACCTTGTAACTAGCCACTAGCCACTAGCTGCTAACTACTAACTAGGGGGCACGGGGGGCGCAAGCCCCTCCGTCCTTTGGAGATCTTCCTGCGAAACCCGCGCTCGGAAGAAACGCGGCGCCGTGCGGCTAGTCCTTCAGGCTGTTCTCATTGAACTGCTTCTTGACTTCCTTGAAGACGCGGCAGATGCTGGGCTGGTCCAGGATGTCGCCCATGGTGGTGGCGTTGTCTTCCCAGTTTTCGCTGTTGACGGTCAGGACGCGGAAGTTCTCCTGCGCCAGCTGTGCGTATTCGGCGGGCACGCAGTTCTGGTCTCCCAGGATGACGACGGTGCGGGGATTGAGGTACTGGATGAGGTCCTGGAAGCGTGTGACGCTGACGGTCTCCACGTCGTGTCGGGGCGCGGTGATGAAGTAGAACTGCGAGGCCTTTTCGCCGGCGGGCGCGGGGGCGAAGAGGAAGATGGGCTGCTTGGTGCGCTCCTGGCAGATCTCGGCCAGGATGCGGGGCTCCATGTAGTTTCCGGTGATGATGAGGGTCTTGACGCGTGCGCGGGAGGTCTTGCGGAAGAGGGCGCAGGAGGTCCCCAGGAGGAGGAGGCACAGGAGGGAGGGCAGAGCCAAGTGGGAAAGGAGTTTCTTCATCAGAGGAGGTCCGTTTTTTCGTTCCAGGGATTCAAGAGGCAAAACAGAATGTTGTATACTATGGTCGCAAACAGAAAAGTTGCTCGTGCCTACCACGATTTTTTTGGGTTCGTCCCCCCGCGAATGCCCCACAAGACAAGCCGCGGGACGCGCGGGGAGGAGCGGGCGAGCACGGCGACAATTCCCTCTCCGCATACAACCCACCAAGCCCCTTCTTACTCCATAAAAAACACTCCTATGACGGAACTCAAGCCACTGCTCCCCAATGCCTCACAGAAGCCGGCGCGATGCGCCATCTTCCTCTCCGGAAGCGGTAGCAATGCCGAGGAGATCCTCCGACGGCTCCGAAAGGACCGCGCGGACGGCAAGACGCCCTTCCAGGTGCTCTGCCTGGTCACCGACGCCCCCGAGACCAGCCGCGCGCGGGAACTGGGACGCCTCTTCGATCTCCCCGTGGTGGAGGAGGACATCCGCGCTTTCTACCACGCCCGCGGCGAGGCGCGCGTCTCCCTCATGACCGAGGCGGGGCGTAAGATCCGCGAGGAGTGGACCCAGAGCCTCCGGGAGAAGCTGGCGCCCATGGGGCTCTCCTTCGGAGTCTTCGCCGGATTCGTCCCCCTCACCAATCTCACCGCCGATCTCCCCTGCCTCAATGTCCATCCCGGCGATCTGACCTATCTCAAGGATGGACAGCGACACTTGGTGGGACTCCACCAGGTTCCTGTGGAACGCGCGATCCTGGAGGGACTGGACTGGCTGCGCTCCAGCGTGATTCTGGCGACGCCGGTCACCGGGAAGGGCGAGGACATGGATGGCGGGCCCCTCCTGGGAATCTCCCCCGCCATGCCCATGGAGGTCTCCGAACAGCAGCTGGAGGCCTTCCGACAAATCGCGGCGGGCCGTCCCGCAAAACGCCCCGTCGGCGGTTTCCATGACGCCCTGGAAGAATTCGCCTGCCAGAAGCAAAACGAGCTCAAGACCGCCGGAGACCTGGTGGTCTTCTATCCCACCATCTGCGATTTCGCCGCCGACCGATACTATGTCGACGACGCCGGAAAGCTCTTCTTCCGCCACGCCCCCAATCACTTCCTCCCCATCGAGACCGTGGAACAGGGAAAGGACGGCGCCCGAGAACTCCTCTTCGCTCACTAGAGAGAGGTAACCACGGAAGACACGGAAAGTCTTTTATAACCACGGAATACCCAGAAAAAATATCCCTCCCGTGTCGGCGTCAGCCGCTTCCGTGCCCTTCCGTGGTTGGAGTGTTGCGGTGGCGGGATTGCGCTAGCCCTCGACGAGTTGCCGGGCGCGTTGTCGGACGGCGCATTCGATGAGCGACAGCCTTTTGGCGTCGAGGTTATATCTGGCGTGATGCGGAATCTGGAAGTCCAGGAGTCTCCTCACGGCATTCCGCCGTTCGTGCGTCAGGGTCTTTCGCGCTTCGTCGACGAAGTCGTCGTATGTGCAGGGAAGCTGCGTCTTGGCGTATTTCAGGAAGCTCTTAGGGTCCTTTAGGGCATCGGGGCCCGCGAAGTTAAAGAGGCTGTTTCCGTGGTCGAAGAGGGGCGCCGGCGCGACAATCCGGTTGGTGCGGCTGTCCACGAGGAAGCCGAAATTCCCGTAATGCCGATCTGTATTGAAGATCAGGGCGTCGAAGAGGATCATGTCGTCCAGGGCGCTGGGGAAACGTCCGCCTAGGCTTTCGTAGTATTTTCGAACGGCCTGCATGCCGCCGCTCCGGACAATGCGCCCCACGGGGACGAAGGATTGGTCCTTGCTGGTGAAGAGTTCGCAGGTGGAGCAGAGGGTCTCCTTCCATTTGGAGAGCCCGTAGGGCACGGCGTCCACGCCCAGCATCCTGGCAATCTGGTAGGCGTAGAATTCGGAATAGGGCTCGTATCCCGTGTTGGAGGCGCCCTGCGTGCCGCCCTTGTACAGGACAATCCGGCCGTCCAGACGCCGCCAGCACTTCGGGAGCATCCCATTTGTGGTGAATTCGGGACTGGAGGTGATGCCCGACGGGTGGCTGCTGCCGTAGCCGGTGAAGGCGATTTGCCCCAGGATGCGGCTGAAGCGGTTGTCGTAGAGGTTCACGCCGTCGAAGGTGTCCTGGCTGCCTTCCTCTTTCAGCCAATGGCAGTCGTTCAGGCTCAGACCCTTGGAGACCCGCACCAGGTCCAGGGGCCGATTCGCGCTCAGCCCCAAGGCAGAAAGGAGGTTGTCCACGTAGGCACGGTTCTTGGGAATGGACCGATGGCGAATCCAGGACTCCACCCCCCGCGGAGTGATCTCCAGGAGGTCCAGCGGCAGGAAGGCGCGGTTTGCCTCATGGATCTTGAGGATGCGGAGCTCCGGCTCCGCACCGCCCTGTGCGGAGAATTCCACGAGGGGCGTGTCAAAATGCATGAGGGTGTAGTTCATGGAAGAGTTGGTGCGGCGTCGGACGGGCGGGGCGTTATTGCTGCAGGCAGAGGAACGCCACGTATCCGGCGTATCCAATCAGGAGGACGGCGCCCTCCCAGCGACGGATGGTCCGCCCGGTATAGGACATGACCATGAGGACCGCGGCGAAGGCGACCATGGCGATCAGGTCGACGACCTGGATGCCGGCGGCCTGGAAGGGGCAGATGAGGGGCGCGATGCCCAAGATGCAGAGAATATTGAAGATGTTTGACCCCACTACGTTGCCCACCGCGATGTCGTCCTCGCCGCGGAATGCCGCCACCGCGGAGGTGGCCAATTCGGGAAGGCTGGTCCCCACCGCCACGATGGTCAGCCCAATCACCGCATCCGAGACGTGACAGAGCTTCGCCACCACAATGGCCCCATTCACAAAGAGCTTCGCGCCCAACACCAGCCCCGCCAACCCCACGCACACCAGCAACACCGCCCCCCACAGCGGCAGGGGACGCTTTGCTGCGGACAATTCGCTCCCCACAGGACAGGACGACTCTTCCGCGACAGCGCCGGCGGCTGCCTCGGAGCCGCTGCGCTCCCTCAGGGCGTCATGCAGCTGCTTTCCCAGATAGACGGCGAAGCCCAGCAGCAGCACGCCCGCCTGCCAGCGGGACATCCCGTGGCTCATCAACACAAAGGCCGCCAGCACCACGGAGGTGAGGATCATCACCGGGGTGTCGAAGAAGAGCATCGTGCGGTTGACCTTCATGGGGGTGATCACCGCCGCCAAGCCCAAAATCAACCCGATATTGCAGATGTTCGACCCCACGACATTGCCCAGGCTGATGTCCCCCGAGCCCGTCAACGCCGCCTGGATGCTCACCACCAGCTCCGGCGCACTCGTCGCCGAAGACACCAGCGTCAGGCCAATGATCACCGACGGAATCCGCAATGCCTCCGCAATCCGAACGCCACCTTTTACCAATAAATCCGCGCCATAACACAAGAACGCCAGGCCAACAATCCCGAGGAGAATGGAAACAAGAGGAGACATGGGAATACAAAAAAAGGAGGAAGGAGGAAGGAGGAGGGAGGAAGGAGGAAGGAGGGTGGTTGGGGATTTAACCACTGAATAACACAGAAGCCGCTAGCGCGGACACGGAAGACACAGAAACATATCCTTTCTGTGTCGGCGCCAGCCGTTTCGGTGTATTCGGTGGTTGGGGATTTTACCACGGAATAACACAGAAGCCGCTAGCGCGGACACGGAAGACACAGAAACATATCCTTTCTGTGTCGGCGCCAGCCGTTTCGGTGTATTCGGTGGTTGGGGATTTTACCACGGAATAACACAGAAGCCGCTAGCGCGGACACGGAAGACACAGAAACATATCCTTTCTGTGTCGGCGCCAGCCGTTTCGGTGTATTCGGTGGTTGGGGATTTTACCACGGAATAACACAGAAGCCGCTAGCGCGGACACGGAAGACACAGAAACATATCCTTTCTGTGTCGGCGCCAGCCGTTTCGGTGTATTCGGTGGTTGGGGTTTCACCACACTTCTTCCTTCCTCCTTTTTTTTAGATGGGGGCGGCGCCCTTTATCTAGCGAATGGCCTGTGCCCCGTATCCCTCCAGGGCGCCGAAGAGCTTGAGGGCGTCGGCGAGGGGGTAGCGGTTGGCGTACATGGAGACCTCGGTCTCGATCTTTCCCCCCTTGTTCATGCCCATGGCGGCGCGGAAGACATTGGCGGGGGAGTTCTCGTCGTAGTCGGTGGTCTCGGAGTAGGAGGCGTTGAGGAAGCCATTGAGGTATGCCTCGTTGATGCGTCCCTTGAAGACGCTGGGATCGTTGAGGGAGAGATTGTCCTCCACTTCCTCGAAGCCGGGGGCGTCCTCCATCTCCTCGAATTCCTTGGAATCCACCTTCAGGGAGCGTAGCACGGCGCCGCCGCCCTGCAGGTCGATGTCGCCCTTTCGGTTGAGGAAGAAGACATTCTTGTCGAGGGTGACCTTCTTTTTCTGGGCGTCGCCCTTTGCGTGGTTCACGCCGGCGGTGATGTTCAAGCCGAAGATGTTGTTTTCGATGTCGGACTCCACCAGAGTCTGGGTGCGGAAGCCGTATCCCATGGAGCCGAAGTCATCGGTGCTGCTCCAGGTGAAAAGGACGGTGTTGTTCTTGAAGTCGCACTCGATGTATTCGCTGGGATTGGAGCAGGTCACGTCGCAGGCGGTCTGACGGCACCCCACGAAGACGTTGTTCTCGATCTTCACGTCGCCCTTGAATTTGCCCACCACCACGGCCGTGTCGCCGGAATTCACGAAGACGCAATTCCGGATGACCAGGTCGCCCTCGTAGCGGAGCTTCGATTCGCTGTAGATGGAGTAGCAGGCGGCCGACGGGAAGGCGTCCGTCGCCTTCTTGGCGGGCGGCTTCTGCCACATGCCCGTCTCCACGCCCGCGGGCTGGCCCTTGGTGGCGTGGTAGCTGTGCATCATCCCCTGGTCAATCACCAGACCATCGAAGACCATCGGGATCTCCGGATTGCCCTTGGGAAGCTGCAGGTTCAAAATCGCTTTCCGCGCGGTGTCGTTCTTCGCATTCTCCGGCTGGATCAACGACGGCGTGCCCGTCACGTCGCGGGTGGAAAAGTCCAGGGAGTATCCGCCACGGATCGTCAGGGGCTTGTCGATGTCGATGGTGCTGGCGTTCATGGCGCCCGTGTATTTGCCCGCCGCTAGGCAGATCACGTCGCCCGCCGACGCCTTCTTGATGGCGTCCGAAAGACCCTTCAGGGGCTCCTCCTTCGTGCCGGGATTCTTCTTCTTGCCCGTCTCCGAAGAGACATACCACTCGGCGCCACACAACACAAAGGACAAACTCAAGCACGCAAGGATGGTCAGAAGTCGTTTCATGGGAACTCTCCTTTTAGGGTTAAGGGGGTGGGGATGAAGTGACTCGGGGAAGACTCACGGCCTACACCGCGGTTAATATACGGGGAAAAAGGAGGGTGTGCGGATTTTGAACCACGGAATACATAGAAGCCGCTTAACCACGGAAGACACGGAAGCCGCTTCGCGGGCACGGAAGACACGGAAAAAATACCCTTTCCGTGTCGGCGGTAGCCGTTTCGGTGAATTCGGTGGTTGTTTTTCACCGGGGCGGCTACTCCCCCAGGAGTTCTTGCAGGATATCGGCGGTGAGTCCTGGGGGGGTGTTCGTGGAGTTGGTGGAGGTCGCGAGGGAGGCGAGGAGTCGTTTTGTGTCTTGCATTTGGAGGACTTTTTCCTCGACGGTGTCTCGTGCGATCATTCGGTATGCCATGACGGGCCGGGTTTGTCCGATGCGGTAGCATCGGTCGATGGCCTGTGCTTCGGCGGCGGGGTTCCACCAGGGATCCAGGAGGAAGACGTAGTCTGCGGCGACGAGATTGAGTCCGACGCCGCCGGCCTTTAGGCTGATGAGGAAGACGCCCTTTTCGGGCTCTTCCTGGAAGCGTCGGACGGTCTCCTTTCGGTCCTTGGTCTGTCCGTCGAGGTATTCGTATTTTCGTCCGGCGGCCTCCAGTTGCGTGGCGACCATTTTCAGGAGTGTGGTGAACTGTGAGAAGACGAGCGCCTTGTGTCCGGCGTCCAGGAGGGTCTCGAGCCGTTCCTGTAGGAGAGTGAGTTTTGCGGAGGGGCAGGCGGCCATCGTGGGGTTGACCAGTGCGGGGTGGCAGGCGGCCTGTCGCAGTCGGAGGAGTGCCTCCAGCATATTGAGGGTGGCGGAGCGGTTTTGGGAGACGGGTGAGGTGCCGCCCAGGATTCCCCGGTAGTATTGGTGGAGTTCGTCGTAGCGCTCCCGTTCCTGGGGAGAGAGCTCGCAGAAGAGCACCTGCTCGGTCTTGGGAGGGAGTTCCGTGGCGACCTCCTCCTTTCGCCGGCGCAGCAGGAAGGGCGCCACGGACTGTTGCAGTCGCCGTGCGGTCTCGGCGTCATGGAGGAGGGAGTTCTCCTTTCCCAGGGACTTCAGGAAGGCCTCCCGGAAGAGTCCGGGATTGAGGAAGGCGAGTTGGCTGAAGAGCTCCTCCAGGTGGTTTTCGACGGGTGTGCCGGTCATGGCGAGGCGGTGTTGCGCCTGGAGGACGCGTGCGGCTTGTGCGGTGGCGCTCTGGGCGTTCTTGATGGCCTGGGATTCGTCCAGGATCAGGTAATCCAGGGGGATTTTTGCCAGGAGCGTGGCGTCCTGCCGGAGGGTCCCGTAGGTCGTGAAGACCAGGTCGTATTGTTGGAACCACGGTTTTGTGGGCTGTCGGCGGGGACCGTAGTGGCATGCGGTCTTCAGCCGTGGGGCGAAGCGGTGCACTTCGTTTTCCCAGTTGAAGAGGAGTGAGCTGGGCATGACGACCAAGGAGGGGTGTTTGGGGCTCTCCTGGTGTCGGAGGGAGAGGAGTGCGAGCACCTGTACTG
>CAVDSU010000027.1:0-20001 GCA_963611685.1 bacterium | reverse complement strand
CGCACGCGCCGGTAGATTCCGGCGCGGGGTTTCGCCCCGCGAAACCCTGGCCAAATCTCTTCCTCCCTCCTCCTTTTTTTTATGATGAAGCCCATTCTTTCGAGCCTGCTTTTCGCCGCCATGACGTTCTCGCTCCTTGCCTTTGAGATTCGTCTTCCCAAGAATGCCGACGCCCCCGAGAAGACTGCGGGAAAGGAGCTGCAGAAGTATCTGCAGGTGCTCAGCGGCGAGCCCCTTCGGGTGACGCTCAAGGAGAAGGGCCATAGGCACGCCATCGAGGGTGACATCTGTGTGGGCAAGAGTCCGGAGGCGCTCCTGGCGCTGGGGCTCTCCGACTGGCGGGCGCTGCGTCCTGACGAAGTCCTCTACAAGGTGGACGACCAGGGCGTGTTATGGATTGCCGGCGAAGGCAGCCGCGGCACCCTCTACGCCGTCTACGAATTCCTGGAACGAGAATACGGCGTGCGCTTCTTCACCCGCGACTGCGAGCTGCTCCCCAAGACCGACGGCGCGCTGACGCTGCCTGCGAAGGGCACCAGCCACCGCTACGCATCGCCCTTCATCTCCCGCGTCGCATTCTTCCAGAGCATCGTGGAGGGCACCCCGGAATTCCTCCCCAAGACCCGCAATAATTTCCTGGGGAACTTCCGCAGCGTCCCCCAGGAGTTCGGTGGCACCGACAGCATCATCGGCTTCGTCCACACCATGAACACCTTCGTCCCCGAAAGCAATTTCGCCCAGCATCCCGACTGGTTCGCGCTGCGCGACGGCGTCCGCTATCCCGGCGGCGCCATCGGACAGCCCTGCCTCTCCCACCCGGGCGTGCGGCAGGAGATCATCCGGAATGTGCTTGCCGCCCTCCGCAAAGACGGCGGAAAGAGCCGCTTCATCTCCGTTTCCCAGAACGACAACCAGCGCTACTGCCAGTGTGATGCCTGCAATGCCTTCGTGAAAGCCCACGGCAACCAGACCGACCTGCTCATTGACTGCGTCAACCAGGTGGCCGACGCCGTGGCGAGGGAGTTCCCCGGCGTCTATGTGGACACCCTGGCATACAACTACACCCGGCAGCCCCCCAAGACCATCATGCCCCGAGACAACGTGGCCATCCGCTACTGTACCATCGAGGCACACTCCTTCTTCCCCCTGGAATCCCCCCAAAACAACGACCTCTTCCTGGAAATGCTCCAGTGGAAGCCCGTGGCAAAACAGATGCTCATCTGGAACTACGTCACCGATTTCTCGAAATACTACCTGCCACACCCGGACTTCCACGCATTCGCACAGGATACCCGCTTCTTCCAGGAGTGCAATGCCATCAATGTCTTCCAGCAGGGCGCCTACGAGGCCTGCGGCCCCGCCGCCGATCTGGCAGACCTGCGCGTGTATCTGCTCTCCCGGCTCCTCTGGAATCCCCAGGAAGACGAACAACAGCTCCTTGACGAGTTCCTCCAGAATTTCTATGGCCCCGCCGAGCCATACGTCCGCGACTACCTGACCACCATCACCGCACTGGTCCGAAACAACCCCAAGGCGCTGGACAACTGCTACCCCAAGGACACCAACAGCTGGCTCACCGAACCCCAGCTGGCCACTCTCTGGAAGCGCGTCTACGACGGCGTCCTGGCGCTCCAGGACGACCCCGTCTACGGCCCCCGCATGGCCGTGGCCGCACTCCCCATCACCATGAATCTCATGGAACACCCGGATCTCTTCCTCAAGGCCCCCGCACACCGACTCCCCGAACTCCGCAATGTGGATCCCCGGGAAATCCTCGACTTCTGCGAAAAGACCCTGAGGGACAATGGCGTCACCGCCCTCCAGGAGCAGAAGCGCGTCACCAGCGAGGAGTGGCTCAACAAGCGGCGCTCCCCCTTCGACACCAGCCTCCGTCTCCCCAAGGCCACCCCCATCCCCGCCAGGGACATCCCCGCAAAACTCCAGGGGCTGACCGAGATCCACGGCTGGGATGTGGAGAACCTGGGATACCAGACCACCAAGTATAGCCCCACCACCATCGACCTGGTCAGCGATCCCAATGCCTACGGCGGAAAGGCGCTCACCATGCCCAATACCCACCACGAGTGGTATATCCAGCTCAACGACCTCCCCAATGGCGTCTGGGACGTCTATCTCACCCTGCGCTGCGATGTGAAGCCCGGCAAACCCGCACAGGGACCCGTCATCACCTTCGGAAACTACCCCGAAGGACCCGATGTGAGAAACCTCACGACCCAACAGCTCGCCGGCCCGCAATACAAGCTCTTCCACGCCTGCCGCACCAATCTGGGACGATGCACGAACTTCTACATCTCGCCCCTCATTAACCCCAATGTGGAACGAATCTACATCGACCGGCTCTTCATCGCAAACCCCACCAACGAGATCGGCACCCAACTGACGGGCGCAGAGGCGCCGTGACCGGCGCATTTGCGCGCCAATTGGGGCGCGCATTGCGCACGCGCCGGTAGATTCCGGCGCGGGGTTTCGCCTGCGAACCCCTGGCCAAATCTCCTCCTTCCTCCCTCCTCCTTTTTTTATGATGAAGCATCTTCTTTCGAGCCTGCTTTTCGCCGTCCTGACGTTCTCGCTCCTTGCCTTTGAGATTCGCCTCCCGCAGAATGCCGACGCCCCGGAGAAGACTGCGGGAAAGGAGTTGCAGAAGTATCTGCAGCTTTTGAGCGGCGAGCCCCTCCGTGTGGATCTCCTCCAGGATGGTCATTTCCGCGCGAAGGAGGGCGACATCTGCGTGGGCAAGAGCGTGGACTCCCTCAATGCGCTGGGGCTCTCCGACTGGAAGGCGCTTCGTCCCGACGAGGTCCTCTACAAGGTGGATGACCAGGGCGTGTTATGGCTTGCCGGCGAGGGCACCCGCGGCACCCTCTACGCCGTCTACGAATTCCTGGAAAAGGAATACGGCGTGCGCTTCTTCACGGAGGACTGCGAGCTGCTCCCCAAGACCACCGGCGCGCTCTCGCTTCCCGCAAAAGGCACCTGCCACCGCTACGCCTCGCCTTTCATCGCCCGCGTCCCCTACTACCAAGATGTCCTGGAGGGCCCCGCCGCCTTCTCCGCAAAGTGCCGCAGCAACTTCCAGAGCGTCCCGGGCCTGAAGGGCATCCCCGCGGAATGGGGCGGCTCCGACAACATCATCGGCTTTGTCCACACCTTCCAGCAACTGCTCCCCGAGAGGCTCTCCCAGGAGCACCCCGAATGGTTCGCCCTGCACGACGGCGCACGGCACCCCGGCGCAACCGGCCAGCCCTGCCTCACAAACCAGGAAATGCGCCGGGAGCTCACCCGGAGAGTCCTTGACGCGCTCCACAAGGACGCCGGACAGAGCCACTTCATCTCCATTTCCCAGAACGACAACCTGAGATTCTGCCAGTGCGACGCCTGCAGCGCCTTCGTGGAGGCCCACGGCAACCAGACCGACCTGTTGTTGGACTGCGTGAACCAGGTCGCCGACGCGGTGGCAAAGGAGTTCCCCAATGTCTACGTGGACACCCTGGCATACAACTACACGCGCCAGCCCCCAAAGACCGTCATGCCCCGCCCCAACGTGGCAATCCGCTACTGCACCATCGAGGCGCACTCCTTCTTCCCCCTGGAGTCCGCCCAGAACGACGCGCTCTTCCAGGAGATGCTCCAGTGGAGGAATGTGGCAAAGCACATGCTCGTCTGGAACTACGTCACCGACTTCGCCAAATACTACCTGCCGCACCCGAACTTCCATACCCTCGCGCAGGACATCCGCTTCTTCCAACAGTGCAATGTCATCAATGTCTTCCAACAGGGCGCCCATGACGCCGCAGGCGCCGCCGCCGATCTGGCGGACCTGAAGATCTACCTGCTCTCGCGCCTCCTCTGGAATCCCCAGGAAGACGAGCTGCAGCTCCTGGACGAGTTCCTCCAGCACTTCTACGGCCCCGCCGAACCCTACGTGCGCGACTACCTGATCACCACCACATCCCTCGTCCAGTACAACTCCGACGCCCAGGACAACTGCTACCCCGCCGACACCAACAGCTGGCTCCCCGAACCCCAGCTGGCAACACTCTGGAAGCGCGTCTACGACGGCGCCCTCGCCCTCCAGGACGACCCAATCTACGGCCCCCGAATGGCCGTCGCCGCACTCCCCATCACCATGACTCTCCTGGAACACCCCGAGCTCTTCCTCAAGGCACCCGCCGAACGCCTCCCCGAACTCCAGGACGTGGATCCTCATTCGCTTCTCGACTTCTGCGAAAAGACCCTGAAGGCAAACGGCATTGTTGCCCTCAGCGAGCAAAAGAGAGTCACCACGGAAAAGTGGCTCCTCACGCAGCTCTCGCCCTTCGACAACACCCTCCGGCTCCCCAAGGCGACGCCTGTCAACGGCGATCTCCCCGCCGAACTTGGCGGCATGGAGTCCGTCTACGGCTGGGAGGTGGAAAATCTGGGATATAAGACCATCGACTATGGCCCCGTCACCCTCGACCTGGTCAACGACCCCAATGCGCATGGCGGAAAGGCATTCACCATGCCCAATACCCACCACGAGTGGTTCATCCAACTCAACGACCTCCCCAACGGCGTCTGGGATGTCTATCTCACTCTGCGCTGCGACCCCAAGCCCGGCAAAAAGCCACACGGACCCGTCATCTGGTTCGGAAACACGCCCGCCGGACCCGATGTGAAGGACGTCACCGCAGAACAAATCGCCGGTTCGCAATACCAGCTCGTCCACGCCTGCCGCTCCAATCTGGGACGGGCGACCTACTTCTACATCGCCCCCCTCATCAACCCCAGCGTGGAACGCGTCTACATCGACCGGATCTTCTTCGCGAACCCCACCAACGAGGCCGGCGCCGCCCTCACGCGATAGCGGACGGCGCCCACAGGCGGCAATTAGCAGGGAGCGCAACGGTACCAGGTGACGCCTCCGAGACGGCGCCTTCCACCGGAGCGATCCTTCCCTAGCCGGCTACCCAAAGGACGGGGACTGCCGCCCCCGTACCCCTGCCTGGTTGTGTGGTAGGGAGAAGGCAGTAGGTAGTAGGTTTATGCGGTGCCTGCGGCGCCCTTCCGCGACGGTTGCCGCGGTACTGGTACCGCCGCCAGTTGCGGCGGAAGAGCCGCGCAGCGACCGATCAAAGCTACTCCCTACTCCCTACAACCTTCTACCTATTCCCTGCGCGCCAATTGGGGCGCGCATTGCGCACGCGCCGGTAGATTCCGGCGCGGGGGTTCGCGGTTCCGCGAACCCCTGGCCTAACTTCTCGCAGACCCGCCGTAGCCTTGGCGAAGGCGGGCTCCTTCCTCCTTCTTCCTCCCTCCTCCTTTTTTTATGAAGCGTCTTCTTCCGAGCCTGCTTTTCGCCGCCCTGACGTTCTCGCTTTTGGCCTTGGAGATTCGCCTTCCGGGAAATGCCACCGCCCCCGAGAGGACTGCGGGAAAGGAATTGCAGAAGTATCTGCAGCTCTTGAGCGGCGAGCCCCTCCGGGTGGATTTCCTCCAGAACGGCCATTCCCGTGCCAAGGCGGGCGACATCTGCGTAGGCAAGAGTATGGAGTCCCTCAATGCGCTGGGGCTCTCGGCCTGGTCGGATCTTCGTCCCGACGAAGTCCTCTACAAAGTGGATGACCAGGGCGTGTTATGGCTTGCCGGCGAGGGCCGCCGCGGCGCCCTCTACGCCGTCTACGAATTCCTGGAGAAGGAATACGGCGTGCGCTTCTTCACGGAGGACTGCGAGCTGCTCCCCAAGACCGCCGGCGCGCTCACGTTGCCCGCGAGGGGCGCCAGCCACCGCTATGCCCCGCCCTTCATCTCCCGCGTGGCATTCTACCAGACGCTCCTGGAGGGCCCCGCCGCCTTCTCCGCAAAGTGCCGCAGCAACTTCCAGAAGGTGCCGGGCTACAAGGGCATCCCCGCGGAATGGGGCGACTCCGACAGCATCATCGGCTTCTGCCACACCATGAACTACCTGGTGCCGGAACAGCACTTCGCACGACATCCGGAATGGTTCGCCCTCCGCGACGGCAAGCGCATGGCGGGTCCCAGAAGCCAGCTGTGCCTCACCAATCCGGAAATGCGTCGCCTCCTCATTCAGAACACGCTGGCGGAGCTCCGCAAGGACGCCGGGCAGAGCCACTTCATCTCCGTCTCCCAGAACGACAACCAGCGATACTGCCAGTGCCCCCGCTGCAGCGCCTTCGTCGCGGCACACGGAAACCTGACCGACCTCTTGTTGGACTGCGTCAACCAGGTCGCCGACGCCGTGGCGCGGGAATTCCCCGGCGTCTACGTGGAGACCCTGGCGTACCTCTACACCCGACAGCCGCCAAAGACCATCATGCCCCGGGACAATGTGGCGATCCGCTACTGCACCATCGAGGCGCACTCCCTCCAGCCCCTGGAATCCCCCCAGAACGCCGCGCTCAACCAGGAGATGCTCCAGTGGACCAAGGTAGCGAAGCAACTGCTCGTCTGGAACTACGTCACCGACTTCGCCAAATACTACCTGCCGCATCCCAATCTCCACTGCCTCCAGCAAGACACGCAGTTCTTCCGCAGCTGCAACGTCATCCACCTCTTCCAACAAGGCGCCTACAACGGCCTGGGCTCCGCCGCCGATCTGGCAGACCTGCGAATCTACCTGATTTCACGGCTTCTCTGGAATCCCGACGAGGACCCGCAAAAACTCGTCGACGAATTCCTGAAAAACTACTACGGCCCCGCGGAGCCCTACGTGCGCGACTATGTTGAAACCATCACCCGGCTGGCACTCCAACACCCCGACGCCAAAGACGACTGCTTCACGCGGAATACCAGCGACTGGCTCTCCGACCAGGAGCTGGCCGCCCTCTGGAAACGACTCTTCGACGGAGTGAAGGCCCTCAAGGACGACCCGGTCTACGGTCTCCGCATGAAGACCGCCGCACTCCCCATCACCATGAACCTCCTGGACCGCCCAAATCTCCTCCGGGTCACACAAAAACACCGCCTCCCCGAACTCAAAAACATCGACCCCGAAAAACTCGTGGACTGGTGCGTCGAGGTCCTCCACAAAAAACACGCCACCGTCGTCAAGGAATTCGGCGACAACTCCGTCGACTCCTGGGCGAAAAAGCAAAAGGCCGAATTCAACCTCACACGCCTCATCCGCACCAGGCTGCTACACTAGCCAAACAGAAACAGCGAAAGGACGGGAGGCTGCCGCCCCCATACCCCTGACTTGTTTGCGGCGCACTTTGGCGCCGCTTGGCGCACGCGACGGTTGTCGGCGCGGGGTTTCGCCCTGCGAAACCCTGGCCAAATCTCTTGCAGGCCCGCCGTAGCCTTGGCGAAGGCGGGCTCCTTCCTCCTTTTTCAAACAACTATGCGTTCCCTCTTCCTAGCCCTAGCCCTTGCCCTCTCCTTCTCCCTGTGCGCCATGGACATACACCTGCCCACGACGCCCGCAGCACACGAGCGCACGGCCGGTGAGCAGCTGCAAAAGTATCTGCCGCTCTTAAGCGGCGAGCCCCTGGATGCCGTGCTATTGCAGGACGGGCACGCCGGTGCCAAGGCAGGCGACATCTGCGTCGGACGCACCCCGGAGTCCCTCCAGGCGCTGGGGCTGTCGGCCTGGTCGGATCTGCGTCCCGACGAAGTCCTCTACAAAGTGGACTCCCAGGGCGTGTTGTGGATTGCCGGCGAGGGTCCCCGCGGCGTCCTTTACTCGGTCTTCGAGTTGCTCGAGAGGGAATACGGCGTGCGCTTTCTCACGGCGGACTGCGAATGGCTCCCCAAGACCAGCGGAGCGCTCACGCTGCCCCCCAAAGGCACCGCCCACCGCTATGCCCCGCAATTCATCACCCGCGTGGTCCTGACGCAGAGCATCACCCAGGCCCCCGCTGAATTCCTCGCAAAGACCCGAAACAACTTCCTGGGGAATTGGAGGGAGCCCGACGCCGCCTGGGGCGGGCTGGACAGCATTATCCTCTTCTGCCACAGCATGAACCAGCTCCTCACCGAAGAGTATTTCGAGCAGCATCCCGAGTGGTTCGCGCTTCGCGACGGCATGCGTCTCGCCGGCCACCAGAGCCAGCCCTGCCTCA
Source organism: bacterium (assembly GCA_963611685.1). Taxonomy (GTDB): domain Bacteria; phylum Verrucomicrobiota; class Lentisphaeria; order Oligosphaerales; family Oligosphaeraceae; genus UBA1724. The sequence continues at coordinate 11,920 of CAVDSU010000027.1, read as the reverse complement.
CCAACCAGGAAATGCGCCAGGAGCTCACGCGGAAGGTCCTGGAGGCCCTCCGGAAAGACGGCGGAAAAAGCCACTTCATCACCCTCTCCCAGAACGACAACGTGAGATTCTGCCAGTGCGACGCCTGCAATGCCTTCGTGGACGCCCACGGCAACCAGACCGACCTGTTGTTGGACTGCGTCAACCAGGTGGCCGACGCGGTGGCGAAGGAGTTCCCCGGAGTCTACGTGGACACCCTGGCGTACAACTACACCCGCCAGCCCCCCCAGTCCGTCATGCCCCGCCCCAACGTGGCCATCCGCTACTGCACCATCGAGGCGCGCTCCTTCTTCCCCCTGGAATCCCCCCAGAACGACGCGCTCTTCCAGGAGCTGCTCGTCTGGAAGACCGTGGCGCCCCAGATGCTCATCTGGAACTACTACACGGACTTCACGAAATACTACCTGCCACATCCGAACTTCCATAACTTCTCCCAGGATACCCGGCTCTTCCAGGAGTGCAACGCCATCAACCTCTTCCAACAGGGCGCACACGACGCCTGCGGACCCGCCGCCGACCTCGCCGATCTGCGCGCATACGTCCTCAGCCGCCTGAACTGGGATCCCCAGGCCGACCAAGACGCCCTCGTCGAGGAATTCCTGACGCACTTCTATGGTCCCGCAAAGCCCTACGTCCGGGACTACTTGGACACCATCACCACCCTCGCACAAAACACCCCCGACGCAAAGGACACCTGCTACGCGGAACACACCGGCAGCTGGCTCTCCGACGAAGCGCTGGCCGGCCTCTGGAAACGCGTCTACGACGGCGTCACCGCCCTCCAGAACGACACGGTCTACGGACCCCGCATGGCCCTCGCCGCCCTCCCCATCACCATGAATCTCCTGGAACGCTGCGACCTGCTCACACCCGCACCCCACGACCGACTGGAGCCGCTGCGCCAAGCGGACGCCAATGCGCTCGTCGACTGGTGCGAGGCCACCCTGGACGCAAATGGCGTCACCGGCCTCTGCGAAGGCGGCAAGACCACCGTGAAGGACTGGCTCGCACGGCGCCGCGGCGCCTTCAATGCCATGCTGATCCTCCCCGACATCCCCCAGACCACCAGGATCCCCGCCGAGCTCCAGGGACTGGGCGCCGTCTACGGCTGGAATATCGAGGACATGGGAGCCCCCGCCACGGTCCTTGACCGCAGCACCCTCGAGCTCGCCGACGACCCCGCTGCCGACGGCGCAAAGGCATTCACCATGCCGAACATCCACAACGCCTGGTTCGTCCAGCCCAAGAAACTCCCCAACGGATACTGCGACGTCTACCTCACCATCCGCGCAGACGCAAAATCCGGCAAAACGCCCGCCGGAAGCGCATTCACCTGCGGAAACTACCCCGACGGCCCCAACTACGCCAATGCCGACGCCGCCGCGCTGGTCGGAAAGGATTACAAGGTGGTCTACGTGGGAAACACAAACCTCAACAAATGCTCCTACTTCTACATCGCCCCCGTCGTCAACAACACCATCGAACGCATCTGGATCGACCAGTTCTTCATCGTGAACCCCGTTGACGCCGCCGGAAATCCCGTGGTCCCCCAAAAATAAAATTCCGCTTTTTTCCCCCCCCAATCCACTCACCCAAACATAGGAATTCCTCACCATGGCAGTCACTGTCAAATCCACCACCGGCTACGGCTCCCGCCTAGGCGGCGCCATCAAGGGCGTCTTCACCGGAATCCTCCTGATCCTCCTGGGCATCGGCTTGCTCTGGTGGAACGAGGGACGCACCGTCAAGCGCTACAAGGCGCTCAAGGAAGGCGCCAACAACGTGATCCCCGTCTCCGCAGACGCCGTGGATTCCCAGAACGAAGGAAAGCTCATCCACCTCAGCGCGAAGGCCACCACCCAGGAGACCCTCCGCGATGCCGAATTCGCCATCGAGCTGCCCGGCGCCCTCCGACTGGTCCGCGAAGTCCAGATGTACCAGTGGCAGGAGACCACCGAGACCACCGAGGAAGAGAAGATCGGCGGCTCCGTGGAAACCACCACCACCTACGACTACGAAAAGGTCTGGTCCTCCAACCCCATCGACTCCAAGGACTTCCAGGAGCCCGGACACGACAACCCCACCCTCTGGCTCATAAAGTCCCGCAAGAGCCTCCCCAAGACCGTCAATGTGGGAGCCTTCCGACTCACCGAAACACAGATCAACGCCCTGGGACAGGAAAAGCCCCTCGCCCTCCCCGCTGCCTACCAGGTCCCCACGATGCCCGCCGAACTCCTGGCACGCTACAACGCCCCCACCACCAACAATAACGAAATCTACTTCTCCGTAAAAACCAAGGACGCCGCCGAGGACGTCACTGAGGCCGATGCCTCCACTGCCCCCCAAATCGGCGACCTGAAGGTCACCTTCCGACTGGTGGAATCCCACGACATCTCCCTGGTCTATGTCCAGAAGGGCGACTCCTTCGCTCCCTATCAGGCAAAGACCGGCACCGTCGCGCTCCAGTTCGACGGCATCCACACCGCCGACGAAATGTTCGCGACCGCGCAGAGCACCAACAGCATGATCGCCTGGTTCCTCCGACTCCTCGGATTCTTCCTGATCTTCGCCGGATTCCAGGCAATCTTCCGACCCATACAGGTCCTCGCCAGCGTCCTGCCCTTCCTGGGACGAATGGTCGGAACCGGCACCGGCATCATCTCCTTCCTCCTGGCATTGCCCATCTCCCTCGTCGTCATCGCAGTGGCATGGCTCGCCTACCGCCCCGTCTTGGCAGTCATCCTGATCATCGCCACCATCGCCGCAATCTTCGGCCTCAAGAAGGCGTACGCGGGCTTGAAGCCAAAGGCGAACTAGCCCCAACACGGCTCTTCCCTGGCCGAATGCCAACCAAAGGACGGAGGGGCTGCTCGCCCCGAATTCGTAGCTAGCCGCCAGTGGCTAGTGGCTAGTTTATGCGGTGCCGCGGGCGCTCTTCCGCCTGCCGGCGGGATTTGCGGCGCCAATTCGGGCGCCGCTTGGCGCACGCGCCGGGTTGATTCCGGCGCGGGGTTTCGCCCGCGAAACCCCGGCCGAATTAGCAGCTAGCCGCTAGTGGCTAGTTTATGCGGTGCCGCGGGCGCTCTTCCGCCTATCGGCGGGATTTGCGGCGCCAATTCGGGCGCCGCTTGGCGCACGCGCCGGGGTAATTCCGGCGCGGGGTTTCGCCTGCGACCCCCTGGACGGACTTCTCGCAGACCCGCCGTAGCCTTGGCGAAGGCGGGCTCCTTCCTCCTTCCTCCTTTTTTTCATGAATCCCCCCGCATGCGGTTTGCAAACCGTGGAACTGCGGTTAAAGTAACCGCCGTGTTTTTCAAGGCGCGATAGCCAAGTGGTAAGGCGAAGGTCTGCAAAACCTTTATTCATCGGTCCGAATCCGATTCGCGCCTCCAAATTTTTCCCCCGAGGTTGACTCGCAACGCTGGCCGGCTGTGTTAAGGAGAAGCCCTTCTCTCACGGCCGGCTTCGTCTTATCTGCCCGTCATGCCTAGGGAAAACCACTATGGGACGCCGACACGACGCGCGTGTCGCCCACGGCTGTCCCCCCGCTCCCAAAGGATATTTCTCTTTCTCCCCCGACCCCTGCATGAGCAAGAAACGCTTCACCTACGACGACGCCTACGACGAGGATGACGAGCTGCTGCTGGACCGTAAGGCCAAGCGCAAGCGGGAACGGGAGCTAGAACGGGAGCGCCAGCGACAGGAGGCCGCAGAGCAGGCCCCCGCACGCCCCCTCGATGAAGCCGTCGCCAAAATCGTGGCCGCGTGCCAGGAAAACCAGTGGCGACAGGCCTCCGTCCTCTGCCTCCAGGCGATGGAAAAATTCCGCCAGGAGGGCCAGGAGGACGACGCGGCATCGATCGCCGCCATCTATCCCAAGATCGACCGTTCTCTGCGGCGACAGATGATCGCCGCCTTCATTCGCGAATCAGAAGCCCTCTTGAGCCATAAGGAGTAATTCCCGCATGCTGGGAAACAACGAGAAAATCGAAGGTGTCAGCATTCCTGACCTGTTCTCGGCCATGCTGGCCGAACTGCCCTGGCGCTCCCTCAGCCAGTACATCACGAGCAATGCCCAGCTACTGAAGATCTGCACCTTCGGCGGGCACCGGGTGGACCCCCAGCAGCGCCCCCGGCTCATGAAGCAGATCCAGAATGAGGCAGCGAAGGGCAACTACGCCGACCCCACCTGCAACGCGCTCTTCGCCGCCTGGTATCCCGTCCACAAGGAAATCCACGAGAAGCTGGAGGACTACTTCAAGTCCGAGGAATACAAGGCCTACCGCGCCGAGAACAAGCTCAACGAGGAGGACTATGTCCTCTCTGACGAGATGTTCCAGAAGTTCTTCCAGGTCTCGGACCTGAAGGTCTGGAAGATCCTGCTTGCCTTCTCTCCCCTGAAGTTCTCCAAGGAGCAGGCCGAGCAGATCCTGAATCAGCAGGCGGGTTCCGCCGAGCTTTTGGAGCAGGTCGCCTCTCTGGAGGCGAAGCTCGCCGATTCCCAGAAGAAGGAATCCGCCGCCATGGCCGAGCTGGAGCGCGCCCGTGCGCAGCAGCAGAGCCAGGAGAACGAGCTCAAGAATCTGCGCCAGCAGCTGCGCGCCCAGAAGGGCGAGCTGGATGCGGTCACCCAGAAGCTCCAGTCCTCCTCCGCCGAGACCAAGCGACTCTCCGCGCTGCTCTCCTCCCAGTCCGAGGAGCTCACCAAGAAGGCCGCCTCCGCCTCCGAAAATGCCGACCGCGTCACCACGCGTCTCCAGGCCGAGATGGCCCGCATGAAGGAGGAGGTCAACGAGTGGCAGAACAAATTCCAGAAGCAGCTCCAGGAGAACCGTCAGATCCAGCACGACTCCCAGGCCGCCGACAACCGCACGCTGAAAGCCGCCGAGGAAAAGGAGGCCGCCCTCAAGAAGCTCGCCGAATCCCAGAAGTTCGTCGATCTGCTCCTCTCCCGCGTGGAGTGGGCGAAGCTGGGCTCCCAGCTCAAGCTCTCCCCCACCCTCCGCAAGAATTTCAACAGCATGGTCAAGCGCCTCAACTACGAGGAAGACCTCTCTCTCACGATTGAGGGAACCCTCCCCCAGTTCTGGGAAAGACTCCTCAAGGGCGAGACCGCACTCATCCAGAAGATCGCCAAGTCCAACACCCTGGAGGTCATGAACGGCGACATGTCTGCTTTCTGGGACGAGGTCAAGGACAATTTCGCAGAGGTGCAGAGCTCCCTGGAGGCCCGTGTCTTCATGGTCGGACTCCTCCACGAACTCCTTTTCACCATCTATACCCCCGAGCAGCTGGCAACTCCCACCATCCCGGCTGCTCCCACGAAGAAGAAATCTGCGGAATAACGCCGAAACGGGTTGTAATCCCCACCTACGACGCTATAGTAACCCCGCTTTCCGAATCTAACGTGCGATTAGCTCAGTTGGTTAGAGCGCTACCCTGACACGGTAGAGGTCGCTGGTCCGAGTCCTGCATCGCACACCATTTCCTCAAAAAGGCCGCAAGCACAACCGCTTGCGGCTTTTTTGTGTTTTGGGCGGATTCCAGGGGAAAGGAGGTCTCTCCCTAGTTAGCCTAGCTTATTTCTTGCAGAAACATATCCCCCTACCGATAAGCCCCGGCGCCTTGCCGGGCATTGCGAGACAAGGCCGGTCGTCCCCCCCTCTCCTCCCTCCCGCTGTTTTTTTTACCGGAAATTGGCAGAATGGATTCGTTCTGCCAATTCGGTGGCATAGAGATCCAGATAATCTGGGGAGAGTGCGGAGGCGTGTGGGGTGAGCCAGAGATTTGGGCAGGAGCGCAGGGGGCTGTCTGCGGGAAGGGGTTCGGTCTCCATGACATCCAGGCAAGCGCCCGCCAGGCGATGGGAGGAGAGTGCGTCGACCAGTGCCGCTTCGTCCAGGGCATTCCCGCGTCCCAGATTCGTGATGGTAGCGTGGGAGGGGAGCAGCGAAAGGCGTCGGGCATCCAGGAAGTGATTTGTCAGGGGGCTTCGCGGAAGCACCAAGAGGACGTGGTCGGTATGGGGGAGGAGTCCGTCTAGGGAGTCGGCGGTATGGAGAGCGTCCTCGGGAGTGAAGTAGTCCGGACGCGCGTGTCCTGCGTGGAGAGAGACTCCCCAGATCTTTGCGCCCAGCGCCTTCAGGAGTCGCCCCGCCTGCCGCCCGATATTCCCAAAGCCGCAGATCATGATGCGGGAGCCCCGGATGGGCCGTGCGATGGCGTCCAGCTGCGTGCGCGGCCAGGGATTTTCGCGGAAGGTCGTGACGGCAGGGAGGAGTCCGCGGGCCATTCCCAGGATCATTGCCACAGCGGACTCCGCCATGATCGTCCCATGGAAGGCGCCATTCCAGTGTTCCACCGCAGGGGGCCACTCCACGGAAAAGTAGTCCTTCCCCGCGGCGGGGGTGCTCACCAACCGCAGCTTTGGCGCCAGAGCGAACCACTCCTGCCGGAAAGTCCAGGTGCATACCGCATCCGCCTGCGGCAACAACCCCAGGAATTCCTCCTGGCTCCCACACAAAACTACCCGCCAGGACTCCCCCAATAACCGCCCTAGACGCTCCGATTGCTCACGGGACATCGTGAAATCCGAAATCCCCAGAATCCGCAAATTTACCAAAAGAGTGAACATAGAATAAAAAAAGGAGGAAGGAGGAAGGAGGAAGGAGGAAGGAGGAAGGAGGAAATTAGGCCAGGGTTTTGCAGGCGAAACCCATCGCCGGGAGACCCGGCGCTTGCGCCATGCGCGCCCATATTGGCGCGCCATTGCACCGCAAAGGATTGCCCTGCAGGGAGAAGAGTAGGTTTGTTCGGTCGCTGCGCGGCTCTTCCGCCGCAACTTGGGCGGCGGCACTGTTGCGCGGAATCTGCCGAGGAAGGGTGCCTGCGGCGTCTTGCAGTCTAGCCACTAGTCTGCTAGATACGAAAGAGGGTAGCCGTCCAGGGAAGAATCGCTCTGGGGCGAGGCCCCGTCTCGGAGGCGTCCGGCGCGGCTGTCCGAAATTGCCAATATGCCCCGGTGCTTGCCTGCACCGAATAATGGCGGAGAGAGTGGGATTCGAACCCACGGGAGGTTTCCCCCCGGCGGTTTTCAAGACCGCTGCCATAGACCACTCAGCCATCTCTCCGAATGAAATACGAATTTTCGCGATGGGGCTTTTTTCTTTCCTCGTCGTGCGTGGGTAATATGATTTTCCGCCAATGATTTTCAAGGCATTGGAGGTGGGTGGGTGAAATCGTTTTCCTCCGGGCTATAGTAGGAATTTCTCCCTGTTGTGCGGCCCTCGAGTGCCGTTCGGGGCGCTTTTGCTTTTTGTTGATGAATTGAAGGCACGGAGGATTTTTCATGGGCATTTCTTCTGCAGAATATCTAAAGCGGGACGACTTGCGCGGATTGTATCCCCGTCAGCTGAATGGCGTGACCGCGCGTTGCCTGGGTCGTGCGGCATGCCGCCTTTTGCGGGAGAAGTGCGGCTGTGGCACGAGTCCGCTTTTGGGCATCGGCTACGACTGCCGTCTGGGCAGCGTGGAGCTCTCTCAGGGGCTGATGCTGGGCTTCCAGGAGGCCGGCGGACGTTGCCTGCTGGCCGGACGCGTCTCCACCGAACACGTGTATTACCTCTGCGGCAGGGAAGACCTCTCCCTGGACGCGGGGGTGATGGTGACCGCCTCCCACAATCCCAAGGAATACGACGGCATGAAGTTCGTCCACGCCGGATGCCTGCCCTTCACCCATGAAGAACTGGCCCATTTGGGGACGCTGGCGGACGAAATGATGGCGGAGGAATTCGCCGCGCCCGCCATGGACTTCGACCGCTACGCCAAGGAGATGTTCGCCTTGGCGGGACTGGACGCCCTCCCCGATTCTTCCGAGACGACGCTGCGGTTGCTGGTGCTGGCAGGCAACGGCATGGGCGGCGTGGCCTTCGGCCCCCTGGCGGAGTTGCTCAAAGCGAAGGGCATTGTAACCACGATCCTGGAGGGCGAGCCCGACGGGGATTTCCCCCAGGGCGTCCCGAACCCCCTGCTGCCCGCATTCGTGAAGCGGCTGGGCGAAGCCACCCGGAATGCCAGCGCCGACCTGGGAATCGGCTTCGATGGCGACGCCGACCGCGCCGGATTCGTGGATGCCGCAGGAAACGAGGTCATCTCCTCCCATGTGCTGGCGCTCATTGCCCGCGAGAAGATCCGCCGCGCCGCCCCCGGGGTCCGTCCGGTGGTCATGAAGAATCTGTGCTGTTCCCGGTTGCTGGAGGACCTCTTCCCCGCCGGCGGTCCCGTGGAGCTGGTGGAGACCCCCGTGGGTCACGGCCGCATCAAGCTCCTCATGCGCTCGAAGGAATTCGCCTCCCGCGTCGTCTTCGCCGGCGAACACTCCGGACACTACTTCTACCCGGAATTCCATTTCGTGGACAGCGGAGTGCTCACCAGCCTGAACATGATCGGAATCCTCCACCGCCTGCGCGCAGAAGGAAAGGAATCCCTCTCCACCATCCTCGCCACCTGGCAGAAGAACTACCGCTGGAGCGGCGAACGGAACTACACTCTCGCCTCCGCACAGGAGACCGCAGAGGTCATGGACTACGTGGCCAAGCAGTCCGCACTCCTCCCCCATGGCATCCGCTACGAGGTCCGCCAGGACGCCGCCGCCGGAGTCCACCGAGTCCTTCCCGCACCCGCCGGCGCTCCCTACAACCCCGCCATCCTCTCCGCACCCGACATCAAATTCCGCTTTGACGACGGCGAACAGGGCGGATGGTGGTTCGTCCTGCGTCCCTCCGGCAACGAGCCGAAGGTCCGCTTGAATGTAGAGGGGTGGGGTCCCGCGAGCCAGGAGCTCTGCCAGAAGGGCCTCTCCTTCGTGGAGGCACTCCTGAAGGAGCGCGGCGCAAAAGCCTAGGCACACATATCTCCACCTCCTCCTTCCTCTCCACCGCCATGATCGAGCTCGATTTCTCCAAAAGCGCCGACGGACTGATTCCCGCCATCGCCCAGGACTACCAGACCGGAAAGGTCCTGATGCTGGGATACATGAACCGCGAGGCCTGGGAACAGACCCTCAAGACCGGCGTCGCCACCTACTGGACCCGTTCCCGCAAACGCCTCTGGGTCAAGGGCGAAAGCTCCGGAAATGTCCAGAAAATCCACGAAATCCTGGTGGACTGCGACCGCGATACCGTCCTCATGAAGGTGGAACAGGTCGGCGGCGCCGCCTGCCACGAGGGATACCCCTCCTGCTTCTTCCGAAAGGTCACCCCCGACGGAGAACTCCGTGTGGTCGAAGAACGAGTCTTCGACCCCGCGACCGTCTACGGCACACACGCCGAAAACGGAATGAAGAGTTAGGAATGCACCGTTTCCCTCTTTCCTCCTTATTCTAAATTCTACCCATGAGCAAAATTCTCTATAGCGCTGCCCATCGCCTTTTCACCCTCCAGGCAGGCAAAAGCACCTACGTCATGCGGATTGCGGACTGCGGTGCGCTGGAGCACATCTACTACGGCGCCACTTTGACGGGGCTGGAGGAATGCGTCTACGGCGAAGAAGAGCGCGGTTTCTTCCAGAATGAGCGTCCCAAGTGGAATGGTGGGGAGAGTCCCGCGGGTCTCTGTGCCGAATACACCAGCAATGGCATTGGCGACCAGGGAGTCACCAGCGGCGCCATCCGCACTGCCGACGGGCACATCCTCGCCGTGCCCCTCTACCAGGGCCACCGGATCTTCGCCGGCAAGCCGGAGCTGGCGGGGCTGCCCTCCTCCTACGCAAACGAGAGCGAATGCCAGACCCTGGAAATCACGCTCCTGGATGCCCCCGCAGCCATCGAATACACCCTGAGCTACACCGTCTTCGAAAACAGCAGCGTCATCGCGCGATCCCTGAAAGTCGCCAACCGCGGCACTACGGAGGCCGTCATCGAGCGTCTCTACAGCGCCACCCTGGAAATGCCCTCCACGGTCGAGGGATACGACCTGATCTCCTTCCCCGGCGCCTGGGGACGGGAGCGCCAGCCGGATCGTCAGCGGATCACCCGCGGCGCACGGGTCCTGCGCAGCACCCGCGGCACCACCAGCCCCATCATGAATCCCTCTTTCATCCTCGCCAATCCCGCCACCACCGAGACCGCCGGCGACTGTCTTGGCGAGGTCCTGATCTACACGGGCTCCTGGCAGGCGGAGATCGACCAGCTGGATGCCGGTGCCATCCGCACCGTCCTGGGCATCAGCCCCGAGAACTTCCGCTGGCGCTTGGCGCCCGGCGCACAATTCCAGGCCCCGGAGGTCCTCTTGATGTGGAGTTCGCAGGGTCTGGAGGGCCTCACCCATACCTCACACGACTTCTTCCGAAACCACATCCTCCGGGGACCCTGGAAGGACATTGAACGGCCCATCCTCATCAACAACTGGGAGGCCACTTACTTCAATTTTGACGAAGCGAAGCTCCTCTCGCTCGCCAAGACCGCAAAGTCCCTGGGCATCGAAATGCTGGTCCTCGACGACGGGTGGTTCGGTCACCGCGACGCCGACAACTCCAGCCTGGGCGACTGGTTCGTCGACCGCAAAAAACTGCCTGACGGCATCGACGGACTCTCCCGAAAGCTCCACGAGATCGGCATGAAGTTCGGTCTCTGGTTCGAGCCCGAGATGATCAGCGAGGACAGCGAGCTCTACCGCAAACACCCCGACTACTGCCTCCATGTGGAGGGACGCACCCGCTCCACGGTGCGCACTCAGCTGGTCCTGGACATGTCCCGCAAGGAAGTGGTGGACAATGTCTTCGAGCAGCTCTGCAAGATGTTCGACAGCGCCCAGATCGACTACATGAAGTGGGACTGCAACCGCATGATCTCCGAGGCCGGCTCCGCCGCCCTGCCCCCCGAGCGCCAAGGCGAGGTCCTCCACCGGTATGTCCTGGGACTCTACGATCTGCTGGGACGCATCCGCAACCGCTACCCGAATCTCCTCATCGAGGGATGCGCCGGCGGCGGCGGACGCTTCGACGCCGGACTGCTCTGCTACACGCCTCAAATCTGGTGCTCCGATGACACCGATGGCTCCGCACGGCTCTTCATTCAATACGGCACCAGCTTCTTCTATCCCTGCTCCACCATGGGAGCGCATGTGGCCGACTGCCCGAACCACCTGCTGAAACGCACCACGCCCTTCGCCTCCCGGGGACTCATCGCACTCTCCGGCACCTTCGGCTATGAACTGGATCTGGAACAGATCTCCGAAGAAGACCGCAACCAGATTCCCGGACAGGTGAGGCTCTTCCATGACGTCCACCACCTGGTCACCTCCGGTGACTACTACCGACTCCTCCCGCCCACACACGACAAATTCTGCGCATGGGCATTCGTCAGCAAGGACAAGTCCGAATGCCTCGCCTTCGCCGCGACCGTCCGCGCACTGGCTTTCCCCCCGCAATACACCGTGCGTTTCCGCGGACTGGATCCCGAGGCGCTCTACCAGGACGGCAACGGCCATGCATACTCCGGCTCCATGCTCATGAATATGGGACTCAAAATCGACGCACAGGCCCCCGATTGCACGGTCGTGCATTGGCACTTGCGAAAGGCAGTGCGATAGCCCCGCCAAAGGCGGTGCGATAGACCCGCCTTTCAAAAAAGGAGGAAGGAGGAAGGAGGAAGGAGGAAGGAGGAAGTGTGGCCACTCTGCAGTGGGCTTGCACTGAGCGCGCCCGAATTGGCGCGCAGAAGACCGTTGCTGTAACTTCATTTTTCCCCCAATTTTCTGTTTTTTTTGCGGCGCACTTTGGCGCTGCTTGGCGCAATCGCCGGAATTTCCCGGCGATGGGTTTCGCCTGCGAAACCCTGGCCTAACTTCTCGCAGACCCGCCGTAGCCTTGGCGAAGGCGGGCT
>CAVDSU010000026.1:12454-20025 GCA_963611685.1 bacterium | reverse complement strand
TTTTCCCCCGAGCGTCGGAGGAAACACCAATATCCATGCTATATTACCCCAATTTACGCCCGCCTCGCCCTTTTTCCTCTCCGGGAGGAGCGCGGTCCTTGACGGTCCGGGCGACGGCGAAATCCCTTTCGTTGACGTCTTTTCTCTACTACCCATAACCCAAACCATCTGTTAGACTTATGAGCAACACCATCTCTCTGACCGCCACCAAGCGTGACGAATTCGGAAGCAACGCCTCCCGCCGTCTCCGCAAGCAGGGCTTCGTCCCCGCGGTCATCTACTCCGCCGGCAACGAGAACCTGCACTTCCAGATCTCCCTGGCGCAGGTGCAGCAGATCGAGCACCACGCCGGCATGGTCGCCCTGGACATCGAGGGCCTGGGCAAGCACAACGCCATCGTCAAGGCCGTCCAGTACAAGGCCATCAATGACCAGCCCCTGAGCGTGGACTTCCAGGAGGTCCACGCCGGCGAGAAGGTCACCGTCGTGGTGCCCGTGGAGCCCCAGGGCGAGCCCGAGGGCCTCCGCCAGGGCGGCCAGCTGGAGCAGACCATCCACGAGCTGGAGCTCGAGGTCGCTCCCACCGACATCCCCGAGGTCATCCTGGTCGACGTCAGCGCCCTGAAGCTGGGCGACGAGCTGACCATCGCCGACATCACCAGCCTGCCCGCCTCCGCGAAGGTCGTGGGTGACCACACCCAGATCGTCTTCCACGTGCGCACTCCTCACACCACCGTCGAGGAGACCGCCGAGGCCGCTCCCGCCGAGGCCGATGCCGCTCCCGCCGCCGACGCCAAGGCCGAGAAGAAGTAGTACCCGCTTTTCCGACTCTCTTCTTCTTCCTGCCCCAAGGACGGAGAGAGACCCGGCGCGCTGACGCCTCCGCGATGCGCGCGCTGCCCTCTCCGCCACACACCCTTTCCCCTCACCGGATCCGTCCCCTGAGGGAAAAGTGAATGACCGATACCACGATGCCGCTGAAACTCCTGGTCTGCCTGGGAAATCCCGGAAGGGAATACCAGGACACCCGACACAACGCCGGGTGGATGGCCGGAGACAGGATCCTCCAGAATTCCCCCTTCCCGCCTTCGGACGCCATCTGGCAGCCGAAGCAAGGGCGACTCCTCTGGACTGGCGTGGGCCGACGCAGCCTCCTGCTGCTGAAGCCCACCACCTACATGAACCTCAGCGGCCTCGCCGTCGCAGAAACTCTCCACCACCTCCGGCTCACTCCCTCGGAACTCCTGGTGATCTGCGACGACCTCGACCTGCCTTCCGGCGCCTTCCGACTCCGTCAGAAGGGCTCCTCCGGCGGGCATCGGGGTCTGGCCTCCATCATTCAAAGCCTCCAGAGCGGGGACTTCCCCCGCCTCCGGCTCGGCATTGGGAGACCGCAGCCCGGCTCGGGCACATCCATCGTCGAATGGGTGCTGGCCCCCTGGGTTTCCGAAGGGAACAACCTCCCCGGACGCGTCCTCGACGCAGCCGCCCAAATCACCGCCGACCTCACCCGGATGCCCTTCGACAGGGTCCTCCAGAAGGCCGCAACGATGGGAGATCCCCGTCGGACTGAATCCAACCGTTCCGAATCACAGGAGTCACAACCGTGTCCAAGTATGAATTGATGTTCATCCTCGACCCCACCAAGGTCGAGGGTAACGGAGAGGCCTTCGATGCCACCATCCAGGCCTACCTCCAGGAGCTGGGCGGCCAGGTCAGCCGCGCCAAGTTCTTCGAAAAACGCACCTTCGCTCGCCCCATGGGCAAGCACAAGGCCGGCCTCTACTGGGACTACGTGGCGGAACTGCCCGCCACCGCCCCCGCCGCCGTCGAGGATAAGTTCCGCCTCAACGACACCGTTCTGCGCGTCGGCATCTTCCACTTCGAAGACGGACAGGACGACGAGGTCTTCAAGCCCCGCGACGCAAGCGTCCTCGGCGAGGAGTCCTTCCAGGACGAGTTCGACAACGACAACTACCGCTTCCGCGGCAACCGCAAGTAGTCGGGCCGCCTAGCGTCCCCTCTCCCCCCCGGATTCCCTTCCCAAAAGCAGCGACCAACGACACATACAGCAACACAGGAGATCGAAGGAAATGGCCAACGTAAACAAAGTCATCCTCATCGGAAATCTCACCAGAGATCCCGAAATCCGGCCCACCAATGCAGGAGGCAGCGTAGCTAGCTTCACCTTGGCAATGACCCGGTCCTACACCAACCCCCGCACCGGGGAGCGTACCGAGGAGCCTTGCTTCGTGGACATCGCCGCCTTCCAGCGGCTCGCCGAGATTGTCCAGCAGTTTGTGCACAAGGGCGACCCCCTCTTCGTGGAGGGACGTCTGCGCTACGACAGCTGGGAAGACCGCGCCACCGGAGCCAAGCGCAACAAGCTCTCCGTGGTAGCGGAAACCATCCAGCTGCTCTCCCGCCGCCCTGACGGCGGAGCCCCCGTCGATGGCGCCTACCGCACACCGGCAGCGGCTCCCCAGCAGCGCCGCAGCTACGGCGCACCCGCTGCACAGCCCGCCTACGGCAGCGCCGCGCCCTACTCCGACACGCCCGCCGCGCCGCAGTACCGCCCCGCAGGAAACGCCATGCCCTCCTTCACACCGGAGAATGACGCGCCCGCCGGAGAGGCCCCCGTGGACGACCTGCCCTTCTAGGAAGGCCCCCCGCTCTAGCAGCGAGACCGGAAGAGAGAAAATCTTCAAGAGTCAAGAAAAAGAAAAAAGGAACTTCAAAAAATGAAGACCATCACCCCGAAACGCCGTCAGAAGCTTCTGCGCCAGAAGACCTGCCGCCTGTGCAAGAACAACATCTTCCAGCTGGACTTCAAGGATGTCGAGCTGCTGAAGCGGTTCCAGACCGAGGGCGGACGCATCCTGCCCCGCACCATCACCGGCAACTGCACCAAGCACCAGAAGCTGCTGGCCAACGCCATCAAGCGCGCCCGCGTCATGGGTCTCGTTCTCTAACGGCAACCCCCCAGAAGAAGGAATACTACAATGTCTAAAGAACTGATTCTCCTGGAAGATGTCAAGGATCTGGGACAGGTCGGCGACATCGTCAAAGTCGCTGACGGCTACGCCCGCAACTTCCTGGTCCCCCGCAAGTTCGCGGTGGCCGTCAACAAAGCTAACCTCCGCCAGATCGAGGCCCGCAAGCTGAAGCTCCAGCAGGAGCGCGAGGCCCGCCTGGCCGTCGCCAAGGCCCTGGCCGAGAAGATCGCCGCCATGGAGATCGTCCTGCCCATGGCTGTCGGCGAAAACGACAAGCTCTTCGGCTCCGTCAACGCACAGGTCATCGCCGACGCCGTCAACGCCCTGGGCGTTGAGATCGGCAAGGCCGATGTGGAGCTCGACGAGGGCATCCGCGAGCTGGGCGACTACACCGTCGCCATCAAGCTCTCCAGCGAGGTGAAGGCCGACCTGAAGGTGAAGATCACCAAGAAGGAAGACTAACTCCCCTCCCCCGCGGAAACGCAAGCAAAAGGGCCGCCGGACATCTCGTCCGACGGCCCTTTTTTTGTACCTCGAATGCCGCGCATTGTCTCCCCGCGGAGGCGAGGCGCAAAAATCCGCGTTTTTGGGACTGATTTTTCTTAAAGAATAGCGGGAGCGGCTTGCAATCCTGGGAAACGCGCTTAAAGTAACGCCGCTTCCTGAATCAATCAGGGATCCCATCGTCTAATGGTTAGGACAACAGGTTCTCATCCTGTAAATATGGGTTCGACTCCCGTTGGGATTGCCAATTTTCACGCCGCCGAGCAGATCTGCTTTGCGGCGTTTTTTGTTGTCCAAGGGGCATTGACTTCCAAGCAGGCGTCCGCCCCTCCCTCCTCCACTCCTTCTTCCCTCCCTCCTCCACTCCTTCTTCCCTCCCTCCTCCCCCCTTGACCCCACCATGGAATACCAGGATTTTCTCTCCCGTCTAGCCTACCAGGCCGGCAAGCTCGCGCAGTCCATGCAGACGCATCTGCAGGAGGGCGACGTCTCCTCCAAAGAGACCGTGCGCGACATCGTGACCAAGGCCGACCAGGCCACGGAGCGTTTTATCCGTGATGCCGTGGAGAAGGCCTTCCCGGACTACGGCTTCTATGGCGAGGAGACGGGTCGGAAGCAGGGCGAGGGCAGTCCGTACTGCTGGATTGTGGATCCCATTGACGGCACGGTGAACTACTTCCAGGGCCTGCCCTTCTGGTGCACCTCCATCGGCCTCTGGAAAGACGGGAAGCCCCTGGCGGGCGCGGTCTATGCCCCCGCGCTGGACGAGCTCTTCTACGGCGAAATCGGCGGAGGCGCCTTCTGCAATGGACGGCCCATCCACGTGAAGGACCACGGCAGCCTGGAGCACTCGGTGCTGGCCACCGGCTTCGCCTGCCTGCGCGCCGGCTGGACCGAGGTCAATAATGTCCCCTACTTCACGAAGATCGCCCTGACTGCCCGTGGCGTCCGGCGCTTCGGCTCCGCAGCCATGGATCTCTGCTATCTGGCCAGCGGACAATTCGATGCCTTCTGGGAGCTGAATCTGAAGCCCTACGACTTTGCCGCCGGCATGGCGGTGCTCCTGGAGGCCGGCGGAATGGTCACGGACCTCCGCGGAGGAGAGGAATTCCCGCAGCAGGGCATCCTGGCCAGCAATACCCCCGCCCTCCATCAGGAGATCCTCCAATACTTCCAGGGATACCAGCGCCCCACAGGCGCCTGAGCGCCTCCCCCACCACCCGATCTCTCCGCTCCACGCCCCGCTCTGCCTACAAGGTCAGGCGGGGCTTTTTCTTCATCAGGTAGCAGAGATAGAATGCCATGGGGATCAGCGCCGCCGCCCAGGAAATGGGATAGACCGTGAAGAGCACGGTGACGGTCGGCTTCAGGGGGAAAACCGTATGGACCCACAGCACGCGGAGTCCACAGACTCCCAAGAGCATGATGACGGTGATTGCCACGGTGCGCCCCAGCCCGCGAATGGAGCCGCTGACGGCGTCCATGGCGCCCAAGATCGCGTAGGTCGTCAGGACGATCTGCATGCGTTCGTAGCCCCAGGGAATGGCGTCGGGGGAAGAAAGGAACATCTCCAGCAGGGGGCGTGCAAAGAGGAAGAAGGCCAATCCCATAAAGGCGGGAGAGAGGCTCCCCAGGAAGACGCACCACCAGATGGACTGGCGAATGCGATCCCACTTTCCGGCGCCCAGGTTCTGTCCCACGAAGCTGGTGGCCACCTGGTTGAATCCGTAGGAGGCCGTCCAGGCCAGCTCCTCCCAGATGAGTCCGGCGGTGCATCCGGCGACGCCCAGGGATCCGAAGGAGTTGATGGCGGTCTGGATCACCACATTGGAGAACGAGAAGCAGGCGCCCTGAATGCCGGCAGGCACGCCAATGACCAGGATCTTCGCCAGAATTCCGCGATGGATGGAGAGCCTCCGCCACTGCAGGCAGATGCCGTCGCCGGTGTTCTTGAGGGCGATCCAGACCAGGATGGCAGAGAGCCCCTCGGAGATCACGGTAGCGATTGCCACGCCCTCCACGGCCATGTTCATGCAGATCACGAAGAAGAGATTCAGCGCCACATTGAGGATGCCGGAGACGACGAGATAGTAGAAGGGCCGTCGAGTGTCCCCCACTCCGCGGAGCAGTGCGGCGCCGAAGTTATAGACTTGGAGGCAGGGCATTCCCACGAAGAAGATCTGCATATACGCCTTGGCGCCCGCCATGACGTCCTCGGGGGTGTCCATCCAGCGCAGAAGCGGCTCCGTCCAGAGGCATCCCGCCGCGCCCAAAAGAAATCCCGCCACCAGGGAGAAAAGCATGCTGGTGTGGATCACCTTGTCCAAAAGGCGCCGGTCGCCGGCGCCGAAGGCATTTGCGCAGACCACGCAGGTGCCCATGGAGATTCCCACCAGCAGATTGAGCAGGAGGCTAATGAGAGGCGAGGTGGCGCCCACGGCGGCCAGCGCCTGATGGGTGGAATAGCGTCCCACGACGGCCATATCGGCCGTGTGGAAGAGATATTGAAGCAGGAGGGAACCCAGGAGGGGCAGGGAGAAGAGAATCACCTTCTTCCCCACATTCCCCTCCGTCAGGTCCATGACATTCCGGGAAGCCATATCGGAATCCAATAGCTAGAAAAAACGCGTCCCTGGCGGCAGGGCGCCCGCCAGGGAGGGATCTTTCGGCAAACGCCCCCTCTTCTTCCCGTTGCAGAAGGCCTCTGCGCGGAAGAAGGATGGAGGGAGCATTCCGCCGAACGCCCTAGATCGTGGAACGACGATGCGGCCGGACCGCCTTACTTCATGGCCTCCAACAGCGCCCGCAGATGGGCCTTGCAGCCCTCTGCATTGGGACGGCTCCAAGTGGCCATGCTCTCTTTTGCCGTCTGCTGGCCCTGCATGTCGAAGATGGCCTTGCCATTGGCAACCGACACCTCGTTGCGCTGGCACACCGACACCAGATTCCGAAGAATGGAGTCGTAGCGGTTGACCAACGGCACGTCGGGATCCGAATTCTCCTTCCAGGCAGAATTTCCAGAGAGCTGCGGGAAGATGGGGTTGGGGAGCCAGCAGATCACCTGCGGGGCACTCTCCAGGGACTTCAACTGCTGAATCAACGCCTCCGTCTCCTGGGTCAGCCGCGCAATCATGGCGCCCTGCTCTTCTTCACGGGCCTTCAAGGCGTCCGCCAGGGCGCAGGAGAAGAAGACCACGTGGGGCGCAAAGGGCGCCACGTCACGGCCAATGCGCGCCAGGGAGAGCGCGGTGGTGCTGCCGGGGATGCCGGCATTCAGCACGCAGGCGCCGTCGGCCTTCCCACTCTGGGAGTTGAGAGAGGCCTCCAGCAGCGCGGGCAACGAGGGGGTCTCGGCTTCGTCGGACACCTGCTCGTCACCCAGGAAGACCACGCGCTTCTCCACGGTTTCCATTCGGGCGATGACCTGGTTGGTCATGCCGACGGGCCAGTCGCGCGTCACGGCGCTGTCATACCAGGGACCCGCGCCGGGCATCTTCACCTTGAAGGCGGTCTGGGCTGCGGGAATGATCACCGGCGGTGCGGGCGGCTGGGCCGCCAGGTCCTCGGTGTTGCACTTCGCGCAGCAGACGGGCTTGTGGAAGGTGCCCAAAGAGGTCAGGAGCTGTTCCCGGACAGACCAAGTGAACTTCTCGCCGCACTTCTCGCAGGTCAGCTCCTGGGGCTGGTGCTCCTTCAAGAAAGCCTCGCAGGAGGGACAATGGCGCCCCTGGGGCGGACGCTTCAGCAGGCGGTCCTTCAGCTGCTCCTCAGGAGAGTAGGTCCAGGTGCCATGACAATCCGCTTCCTGGCAAGGCTCCTGGATGGGCTTCAATGCCTTCAACTCCTTCTGGCAATTCTCGCACATCCGACGCGGGGGCTGCTCATGGCCACGGACATGACCCGCCAACTGCATGGCGCGGGTCCAAACCCACTTGCCCTCACAACCACGATTCATGCAGGGCTGCTCCTGGTCCTTCGCTTTCTCAAAGAACCCAATGCACTCCCGGCACATCCGATGGGGAGGAGTCAAATGCAACGGATTGTTGTCCTCCACAGGAGACACTGCAGGAGC
>CAVDSU010000026.1:4487-12281 GCA_963611685.1 bacterium | reverse complement strand
CGGGCTTCTTGTCGGCGGGCTTCTTGTCGTGTTCGGGAACGGGGAGATTGACGGCGGCCTCCAGCTGGTCGAAGGGCGTCCAGGTCCAGGTGTGGGTGCATCCATTCACGCGGCAGGGGACCTCGATGGGCTTCAGGAGATTGAACTTCTCGAAGCAGGAGGGGCACATGCGCTTGGGGGGATTCTCCAGCTTCTTGCCGTCACGGATCCACTCCAGCTGGCTGGTGCGCGTCCAGAGGATCTCGTTCTTGCATCCCTTGACGCGGCAGGGGAGCTGCTTGTCCTGGAGCGTGGACCAAATGCTGAAGCACTGGTCGCAGAGACGATGCGGGGGCCTTCCGTCCTTGGACTCCATCTGCATTCTGCGGGTCCAGGTCCAGGTATTCTTGCAGCCACGGGTGCGGCAGGGAATCTGCTGATCCTGCTTCTCCTTCTCCTGGCTGCGGCACTCGTTGCACAGTCCCCGCGGCGGGGTGTCGTGCCCCTTCACGTGAGACTCCAGCTGCTGGTAGCGATTCCAAGTCCAGGTATTCTTGCAGCCGGGCTTGGAGCAAGGAACCTGCTTGTCCTCCAGGGTCTTGAAATACGCCCAGCAGGAATCGCACATCTTGCCGCCGTCACCATGTCCCTTGCCGCCCTGGGCGCGCCCCAGCATGCCCTGGGCCGTGGAAATGGAAACCATGTTCTTGCATCCCCGCGTACGGCAGGGCTGCTCCATACCAGTCTGCTTGAACAAATCGCCCAGACTACCTAAATTTCCGAAATTGGTGCCCACAAATGGAGTCTCCAACGAGTGATAGAGAGAGAACGACCGACACGACACGCCCGAAAAAAGCCCCCAAAAGCGGGAGGCCTCCCCAGACCGACGCGACGGATGAGAACCAGAGAATCCGAAAAGGGCACAATCCACCCCTCCCTATTCTCCGGATGCGCCCTAAAATTAAACCACTTACGAGACTTTTCCAACGGGACGGCCACAAAAAACGATACGGTTTCCCCACGCACAAGGGATCGCCGCCCGCCCCCTACGCCCTCTTCGACTTCGACTTCGACACAACCCAAATGCCGCCATTGCCTGTCGGCCCTTCGCGACGAAGGACGCCCGCATCACGCATCTTGGCAAGCTGGTTGCGCACCTGCGCGGCCGTAACTGTCCCCAGATGCTCGGAGATCTTCTGCGCCGAGGCGCGAGGATCCATCCCAAGCGTCCGCAAGATCTCCTGCCTCAACCGCGACTGCTTCGGCCGACCAGACCTCCCCGTCTCCCCCATCTTCCCAGGATCCTCCGGATTGTAGCCGTCGTCCAGGGGAATCGTAAGAGTAAAGACATCCGACTCCTCGAAAACCGGTTCTGCCCCAGAATAAGCCCGGACACACTTGTAGAGATTGCGCACTCCCGAACCAAGCTCATCAGCACGACCAATGGTGTGGAAGAAGTCCGCTATGACGGGATTCTTAGGACGAGGACAGACATTCTGAGGCGTAATCTGCCCGAGCTGCAGCGCCTTGTTGGCGTTGTCGGCAAACAGGCAGCCCTTGCGGATAATGAGCCGTCCCGGACGAGAGCTCGAATACTCCCGATGAATCAGCAGATTCCCAATCGCCTCACGCAAAATCCTATCCCGCAGACTCACCCGAATGTCGCGCTCAAGATAAAACTTGTCCGGAAGCCACTTCATCCCAAACTCCATCAGCCGATCGTAGCTCTCAATCAGGTTCGTAGACACCACAAGGCGGTCGTCATAGCGATCCTCGTCCGCCCGCATCAAAAGGGCGTCCGTCTTGTACGCAGGGAAATGGCTGGCAATCACCTCGTCCTTCCCCAAAAGCAAAATCGCCGCCGCATTGAAACAATAGGCGTCATGCACGGCATCGTAGACATTCAATTTGGCACTGCGCAGAAGCTCCATGGGCGACAGGTCCCTCCAGGGATGGTCCGGACGAAAGGCACACGCCATCTTTCGAATCCGAGGAAGCAGATCCAGGCGGAGATCCTTCAGCTTGATGTCGTCATAGAGGCTCTGCTCGGTGTAAATGTTCCTCTTGCGAATGTACATCTGCGCAATCTGGTCCGAACTGGTGACCTTCACGTCCGCTTCGTCAACCCGGTCGTAGCACACGCCCTTGAAACGATGCACCTCACCACTCTTCGGGACCAGAAGACGAATCACCTTCTTGCCCTCGTATTCCACAACTTCAGGCAACACACAAAAGGGCGGATTCAACAAATTGGCGTCGTTCATGACGCAGATGAGGTTCTTCACAATGTCCTTGACGGACCGCACAGGAAGACCCTCGACCACCCCATCGTCCCTCACACCCAACAAGATCTCCCCGCCCTCCCGATTCAAAAATGCACAGTAGCTCTCAAAGGCATCACTCTTCGCCCCGCCAACCCCACGCTTGAACTCCACCAGGGGACCCTCTCCCTGCAAAAGAAGCTTCTCCAACAACGTCTTCTCCATTCCTCCCAATCCCTCCAGACTCTCTAGAAAAAAATCACCGCGCCCACAAAAAAACGACACGGGAGATAAGATAATCACGATTGCCGGCAACGCCCCCAAAAATATCGCGATATTCCAAAAGATTCCCAATTATCGCGATAATGATCACGACTTTCCCGAAAATCCCCAAATATCCTGATTTTCGTCGCGATTCCCGAAGGCGCGCGGCGGGGAGAGTCTACTGTGTCCGGAGCCGGGGGTCGAGGGCGTCTCGGAGGGCGTCTCCGAAGACATTGGCGGGGAGGACGAGTCCGAGCATAAAGACGAAGGCGCCGGTGAGTTTCCACCAGATCACGGGATCGCGGGTGAGTTCCGAGCGTGCGTCATTGATCATGGTTCCCCAGGACATGGTATCGGCTCCCACGCCGATTCCGAGGTATGTGAGGACGGCCTCGGCGAGGACCTCGGAGGAGAATCGGAGGACGGTGGTGATGAGGACCACGTGGAGCACATTCGGCAGGATATGCCGTGCCAGGATCTTCCAGGCGGGAGTCCCGAGGGTCCGTGCGGCGGCCACGAATTCGGTTTCGCGGAGCTTGAGGGTTTCTGCGCGGAGGAGTCGGCAGAGGCTCGTCCAGGAGGCCAGCCCCATAGCGATGCAGAGCTGGAGCAGTCCGTTTCCGAAGATGACCATGAATGCGGCCACGAAGAGGACCGTCGGGATGGAGCTAACGACGGTATAGAAATACTGGATGGTGTCGTCAACCCATCCGCCGAAGTATCCCGCCGCCATTCCCAGGAGGAGTGCGAAGGGGATTGCGACCAGCGTGGTGACCAGTCCCACGATGATTCCGGTGCGGATGCTCTTGAGGCAGAGGAGGAGCACGTCCTTTCCGATGCGGTCGGTGCCCAGAAGATGCGTGCGGGGATGCTGGAGCTCGGGCCGTTCGCGGAGGAGCCGTCCCTCGGGCGTGGTGGTGGTCTCGGCGGCAAAGAGCCGGTCTGCCAATGGGGCGGAGTAGGTCTTTTCGGAGCGGCGCTCCAGGGGAGCGAGGAGGCGGTCCAGCACGCTGCGCCCGGGGGCATAGAGCACCTTCCCCTGCTGGGAACGCATCACCGCACCCGTCTCGTCGCGCAACGCAGAACACCATCCCACGGAATCCAGCAGCGCCACCAGGAGATAGGCCGAAAGAATGGCGGCGGAGACCATGGCGCCCTTTCGCGCACGCAACTCGCGTCCCGCCAGCCGCCAGTATTCGCGCTTTGCGGCGGTGCAGGCCAGCAGGACTGCGCCCAAGAGCAGCGCGGCCACGATGAGATTTTGGACGAACCAGGGCATGAAGAGGGGAGTGAGTAGGAATCAGTAATGGATTCGGGGATCCACCAGGGTATATGCCACATCCGCCAGGAGGAGTCCGGCGGCATAGAGGACGGCTCCCAGGAAGACCATCGCGCGGACTACCGCGAAGTCCTGTGCCGCGATGGCGTCGATGGTGAGTCCGCCCAGTCCGGGAATCGCGAAGAATTTTTCCAGAAGGAGATTTCCGGTGAAGAGCACCAGCAGATAGATGGGGATATTCGTCACCACGGGAATCAGGGCATTCCGGAGGACGTGCCGGAAGAGGACCACATTTTCCGGGAGGCCCTTCGCCCGCGCAGTTCGCACGTAGTCCTGGGAGAGCTGTTCCAGGAAGAAGGTGCGGTAGAGGCGAGTTCCGGAGCCGAGTCCCGCCAGGATTCCCACCAATGCGGGCAGCGCCAGGAAGCGGAGCATCGCGAGGCCGGAGGCGTATCCGGAGACGGGTGTGAGCCGGAGCTTCTGCGCGACAAGGAACTGTCCGAAGATAATGAAGATGAGGGTAGAGATGCTCATGAGGACCACGCAGAGGAATTGTCCCGCGCGGTCCAGGCGGCTTCCACGGGCGGCGGCCATCTTCATTCCCAGGAAGAGGTTCGCTGCGAGCGTCCCCAGGAAGATGGGCAATGCCAGCGCGAAGGAGGGGAGCATCCGGGAGCGCACCTCGCGGGCGATGGGCTTTCCGGTGGCGTCGGAGGTGCCGAAGTCCCCCCAGAACATCGCCAGGCTCTTTCGGCAGAAGATGGTCTCGGACACCTTGCCCAAGCCCGAGGCGCCGCGGTTCCACAACAACGGCAGGTCGTAGCCGTGATTGGCCTTCCACACCTCCACCGCCTCGGGACGGTCCGCCTTCTCCCCCAATGCCTGGCGCGCCATGTCATCCGGGGTATTCACCACGAAGAACATGGCGAAGACCAGCAGATTCACGCCCACCAGAATGGGAATGAGGTATGCGATGCGTTTGACAAGGTAGGGGATCATGTCCTAGGGAAAAGGAGTGCGCTCAATCGGCACGACGCTCGCGGCGCTTCCGGCGAGGCGGCAGGAGTACGAAGAGGGTGAGGGCGGCCATGATCGCCACGGGCGGCCAGAGGCAGGGGCGGTTCCATTCGCGCTGGCGAATGGCGCGCAGCTCGGGATCCACCCGCAAATACTTCAGCGTATCGTAGGCGATGCTCTGGGGAAGGTAGTTATGGAGCCACGGCTGGACCAATCCCAGATTTCGCGGATGGAAATCCCAGACCACGGGGGCGTCTTCGCAGAGGATCCGGCTGGCCTGCCGAATGAGCGACAGGCGCTCCGGGGAATTCGGCATGGTCTCCAACTTCCGGAAAAGACGGTCGAATTCGGGATTGGCGTAGTTCGCGTAGTTGGGACCGTGGTGTTCCACGTGGCCATTCTGGCTGGCGAAGAGCATGAGGAAGTTCTCGGGATCCGGGTAGTCGGCCACCCACCCGCGCTCGTAGAGGAACTGCCAGTTGCCCTCGGCAATGCGCCGCCGCGAGCGGTTCAGGTCGAAGCCCCGCTCTTCCAGGCGAATGCCCAGCTGCCCCAGATGATTCGACAGCCACTGGAAGTGGCTCTTGAAATCGGGCCTTCCGGCAGCGGCGTGGTCCAGATAGAGCACCAGTGGCTCGCCGGTGGACTCATCCACGCCGCCGGGATAGCCGGCCTCGGCCATCAGGCGACGGGCGTCCTGGATATCGCGGCGCACGGAGGCGTGCCCGTCCCAGCGGTTGACCACCGCGTTCATGGCGTCGGGGGGCTCGGCGGCGCCGAAGATGCCAGGCGGAAGGATGTCCTCTGCCATGACGCCATTGCCATTGCGGAAAATCTGGATGTATTGCCGCACATCAATGGCGATGGAGATCGCCTGGCGCAGCAGCCGCTGCCGCCTGCCCTGCCCTCCCACCACGGGATCCCGCTGGTTGAAGGCGTAGTAGTAGCTGATGGGAGGCACGGAGGTGGACATCCGGATGCCGCGGGACTCCATTTCGGCAGAGAGCGCCAAGTCGCCGCCGCCCGCAGGAATGCTCAGCGCCTTGTCGAACATGTCGGCGGGCAGTCCGGAGTAGTCGTAATATCCCTGGAGGAACTTCGTCCAGGCGGGGAGGCTCTCGGGCTCCCAATGGAAGACCACCCGGTCCAGGAAGGGCAGTCGCTTGCCGGCGTCTTCCCGCAACTGTGCGCGCTCGGCGTCCGGGAGAGCCGGATCCCCGCCCTCGGCAGGATAGCGGAAGTCGTGATAGAGGGGATTCCGCTCCAGCACCACGCGGAAATCCAGATCGCACTCCTTCAAGAGGAAGGCGCCAGTGCCCACCGGCCAATGGCCGAAGGAGAGCCCCGCGTCCGACACGTCCTCCCGCTGGAAAAACGCCAGCGCCTCCCAGGGCACGGGAGCGAAGTAGTGCATGGCGAGCCAATAGAGGAACTGCGGATATTTCCGGGAAAGGACGAATTTCACGGTGTGGTCATCCAGGATTTGGATGGCGTCGCAGGGAATCCCCCGATAATCGGGAAGACTGGGTCGCGCACTCACCCGCTCGGGGCTCTCGCCTGCGGCAATGCGCTCCGCATCCAGCCGGGCGATCTCCTGGGAAATGGCCTGCCGGCATTCGGCGAGCCCCGACAAAAAGCCCTCCAGCTGCGAAAAGACCGTGCATCCGGAGCGGGGATCGCAAAGCCGGACCAGGGAGACCCGGAAGTCCTCCGCCTTCAGAGTCCGACTCGCCGTCGGCTGGAAGTCCCAGGGGCTCTCGGGCTGTGCCACGGCGGCGGCGCTCTCGGGAGCGAAACAGGGATGCGGCTGGTAGGAGACATCCTTGCGCAGGCGCAACACGTATTCCACGCGGGACACGACATCGGCCTCGGGATCCGCATCCCCCAGGAGATTCCCCGCGGTGTCGAAGTAGCGCGCCTCCGGCAACGACTCCAGCAACTGCGGAATCAGCTCGTAGGGGCGCTTCAGATAGTGGTATGCCAGCGGCGACTCCACCACATTGGCCAAGATGGCGATTTCGTGGGTGTAGTTGGCGGCGGCAGGATCCAGGTTCCGAACCTCCGCGGTAAGGGTGGTATAGAGGGCATTCGCCTCCGCGGCGCCCTCCTCCCAGGGGTTGTTGCCACAACGGCGCAACGCCCCCAGGAAGAGCGTCCACACCAAAGCCAAAACCAGGATTTTCCTCCAAGGCAACGACATCTTTTCCCACGGCTCCTTAGCTGCGGAAGCGCTTCCGTAGCTCCGATTCGGTGATATGGACCATGGTGGGCAGCCCCGCGGGATCCGCGTAGGGCATTTCGCAGGCCATGAGCTCCTTCAGCAACAAAAGCTGTTCCTCGTGGCTCAACACGTCCTTTTTGCGAATGCCATGGCGGCTTGCCAATTGCGCCAAGTGGATGGCGCTCTGGCGATTGGTCACGGTCTCCTGCCGCAGGTCGTTCAGAATGTCGCGAATGGTGGCATCCAGGTCCTTGTCGGGAAGGCTGGGCGGCACCGCCGTCACCAAGAAAGTATGGGATCCGAACTCCTCCACCGAAAATCCCACCGACTGAAAATAGGGGATCTCCCGCGCCAGCAACCGGGCTTCGTCGGGCGCCAGATGGAGGGTCACGGGAATCAACAACGGCTGCTTCAACGCCTTCTCCCGATGCAGGTTGGACAACAGACGCTCAAAAAGAATCCGCTGGCTGGCCCCACGGATGCTCACCACCACTAACCCCGAGCCACTCTCCGCCAACAAATACTCCTTCCCCAAGGGCGCCAACAACCGGAACGCCGCCGCGGCAGGCGCAGGCACAGACGCAGGCGCCACCGATGCCGGCGCCAAAGCGGACGCATCCCCCTCTGGGGCAGAGGCGATGGGCGGCGGTTGCGGCAGGGGTTCCGGTGCGAAGGGCAGCGGGGTCTGGATGGGCCGCGGCGCCTGCGGCATCACGGGAATGACGGGACGCGGCGGACAGACCGCCGGCGAAGAAGAAGCCGCCGCCGGCGCA
>CAVDSU010000026.1:0-4457 GCA_963611685.1 bacterium | reverse complement strand
GGCGAAGAACCCGTCGCCGCCGGCGCGCTTCCGAAGATGGTCTCCGTCTCTACGGGAGCCGTGGGCGACGACGCCGACGCATCTGCGGCTGTCGCGCTTTCCGTGGGCGTGGTGTCCACGAATTGCGGCGTCTCGACGGAGGACTGTGCGGATGCGCCCCCCACGTAGAGTTCGCCAGGGAGGTCCGCAGGGAGTCCCAGGCCTCGGAGCCCCTGGCGCAGGGCGGCGCCCACGACCTTGGAGACCTTCATGGGCTCCCGGAAACGCACCTCACGCTTGGTGGGATGCACATTCACGTCCACGCGCTCCGGCGCAATGTCCACGTAGAGGACCACGCCGGGGTAGCGCCCCTTCACCACCAGAGTCTCGTAGGCCTCGCGAATGGCAAAAAAGACGGTCTCCGCACTGGCGGCGCGGCCGTTGACCACAATGCGCTGTTCCCGGCGGCTGCCGCGGGTGAAGCCGGGACGGGAGATGTATCCGTAGACATGGATGCCGTCCTCCTGGTAGTCTACGGGGAGCATGGCGGCGAAGGCGTCCTTTCCCACCAGCATCTCCACGCGTCCGGCCACCCCCATGGAAGCGGGGGCGCGCAGGACGCAACGCCCATTCTGGGTAAGCTCGAAAGAGACCTGCGGACGCGTCAGGGCCAACAGGAGCATCATCTCGTGGATGTAGTCGTCTTCTGTGGAGGCGCCACGCAGGAATTTCCGACGGGCGGGGAGATTTCCGAAGAGCCACTGGACCTTAATGGAGGTGCCGGGCGCACAACCGCACTCCCGCACATCCTGAATGACGCCGTTGTTCACCACCACCTCGGTGCCCGACAAATCATCGTGGGGACGAGTCTGGAGCTGAAAGTGCGACACGGCGGAGATGGAGGGAAGCGCCTCGCCGCGAAAGCCCAACGTGGCGATCTGCCCCACATCGCCCTCCTTGCTGATCTTGCTTGTGGCGTGCGCCTCCAGGCAGAGCATCGCGTCCGCGCGGTCCATGCCACGGCCATCGTCCACGACCTGCATCAGCTTCTGGCCGCCCTGCTCCGTGAAAACCCGAATCCGGGTGGCGCCGGCGTCAATGGAGTTCTCCACCAGCTCCTTGATGACGGAGGCGGGACGCTCAATGACCTCGCCCGCCGCAATGCGGCCGGCAATCTCCGACGGAAGGACTCGAATCACTCCCATGCGCTACTCCTCCCCTCTTGGCGAAACGGACGACACGGCGCCGCCCTCCCCCACGAAACTCTCCCAGCGCTCCAAATGGCTCAGGGGCACCCGCGCCACCAGATGGACGCCGTCCTCCAGGAACTCCTCCGACTCCACAAAGCAGTACTTCCGGATCTGGCTCAGCGTGGCGTAGTCGCTATGGGGAATGCGGTAGTGCCGCTCCGGCATGAGCGCCTTCACCAGATCGCCCAGCCGACGCACCAATGTGGAAATGCCCTCACCCGTCTTCACAGACACCGGGATGGCCTCGGGAAAGGCCGCCAGCATCTCCATGCGGCGCTCCGGCGGCACCAGGTCCCATTTGTTCAATACCAGCAGCGAGGGCTTCGGACCCACGCCAATCTCCTCCAACACCCCGGAAGTGGTCTCGTGATGCTCCAGCACCGCGGGATCCGAGGCGTCCAAAAGCTCCAGGATGTAGTCGGAAAGGCAGGTCTCCTCCAGCGTGGACTTGAAGGCGTCGATCAGCAAGTGGGGGAGCTTCCGGACAAATCCCACGGTATCGGCCAGCAACACCTCCTGCCCGCCCGGCAGCTCATAGCGCCGGACGGTGGGATCCAGGGTCGCAAAGAGCTTGTCCTCCACCAACACATCCGCATGGGTCAGACTATGCAACAGCGAGGACTTTCCCGCATTGGTGTACCCCACGATCGCCACCACCGGCACCGGCTTCACCAGACGCCTCCGACGCTGCACATCACGCTGCTTGCGCACTAGCGACAGCTCCTCGCGGAACATCTGGATGCGCATGCGCAACCGACGCGCATCCAGCTCCAGCTGCTGCTCGCCCTGCGCACGGCCACCCAAGCCGCCGGCGGCGCCGCGCTGGCGATTCAGGTGCTTCCATTTGCGCACCAACCGGGGCAGCTCGTAGTTCATCTGCGCCAGCTGCACCTGCAACACGGCCTCGCGGGTATGCGCACGCGCGGCGAAAATATCCAGAATCACCTCCTGGCGATCAATCACCGCCAGGGGACTCAGCTTCTCCCAATTGCGCTGCTGGGAGGGCGACAGCACGTCGTCGGTCACCACGACCTCGGCCCCCAGACGCTGGGCGGCGTCCAGAATCTCCTGGACCTTCCCTTTGCCCAAAATCGTGGCCGGGTCGTAGTGGCGCAACCGCGCAATCTCACTGCCCACGACCTCCAAGCCCTGGGTATGCACCAACTCCCCCAACTCCGTCAACATGGAGAGCGCCTCGTCCGGCAACTCCCCGGGATGCAGAAAACTCACCAGATACGCCTTCGGAGGCACCGGAATCAACGACTTGTCCTTGCTCTCTGTAACAAACATGCGCGTACCATAATGCCACACGCACTCCTCGCCTGCGTACACACGCACACGCGCACGCGAAGAAACCACCACCATCCCCCAAAAATGCGGTCACTCCCGGCAAGACTACATTCTGCAAAACGCCCATAATCCGGCAAAACCACACGCGCTCTTTCCTGCGAAACGCAGACGCCCACCACCCCACGCACCATGCTCCTCGTACGCGACAAGTCCTTCTACACACACCTGCTCTGCCTGGCAATCCCCCTCGCCCTCCAAAATCTGCTCACCTTCGGCGTGAGCTTCGCCGACAACCTGATGGTGGGACAGCTCGGCGAGGAGGCCATGGCGGGACTCTACCTGGGCACCCTGGTGCAGACCGTCCTGCAACTGCTCCTCTTCGGCATCGAGCACAGCATCATGGTCCTCAACACACAATATTGGGGAAAGGGCGACACACAGAGCATCCGGCGCGTCAGCACCATCGGACTCCACCTGGCAATCCTCCTGGGCACGGCAACCGCACTGTTCACCGGATTCTTCCCGGAGACCTGCCTGGGATGGCTGACAAGCGACCAGACCGCCATCGACGCAGGAACCCCATACCTCCGCGTGGTCGCCTTCGCATACGTCCCCTTCGCCATCATGATGATCCTCCTCGCCTGCCTCCGTAGCGTGGAGGTGGTACGCATCGGACTGTACGACGCCGTCATCGCCTTGGTGGTGAATGTGGCCCTCAACTACGTCTTCATCTTCGGAAAATGCGGCCTGCCCGCCATGGGAGTCGCCGGCGCCGCACTGGGCACCGTCCTGGCACGACTGGTGGAACTCGCCGTGGTGGCCTGGTACGCCTTCTGCTACGACAAGCGACTGGCCCTGAGGCTCCACGACTTCTTCCACGGATGGGATCGACTCCTGGCACACGATCTCTTCCAGTGCGGGACGCCCCTCATGCTGGGACAAATCGTCTGGGCATTCAACAACTTCGGACAGACCGCCATCATCGGACGAATGAACGCCGTCGGCATCGCCTCCGCTTCCATCGCCGACATGGCGAACCGACTCCTCTGGATGGGGGTCACCGGCTTGGTCTCCGCCACCGCCATCATCACCGGAAAGACCATCGGCGAGGGAAAATTCGAACTCATGAAGCTCTACGCAAAGACCATGCAGGTCGTCTTCCTCTGCATCGGAATCCTCTGCGGAACCACCATCTGCCTCGGACAAGACCTCCTGCTCTCCTTCTACTCCCTCCAGCCGGAAACCGTCACTACCGCAAAAACCATCCTCGCCGTCCTCGCAGTCATCATGGTCGGACGAGGATACCAGGCGCCGAGCCTCCTGGGACTCGTCCGCGCCGGGGGAGATACCGCATTCATCTTCAAAAACGATACCTTCTGGGTCTTCTGCGTCGTCCTGCCTAGCGCGTATGTCGCACAACAATTCCTCCACGCACCCACATGGGTCGTCTACGCATGCCTCGGCTGCGACCAAATCTTCAAGTGCTTCGTCGCCCTCTGGAAGGTCAATCGCTTCGACTGGATGCACTCCCTGACACGATAGCCCCCGTCGCCTCCCCCGCGCCCGCGATCCCCCCAACCATCCTATTCTCGCGCTATCTTCCTTCCGCCGTCCGCCCCTCCTACGCAGCCCTGCGAAAAACCACAGCAAGCACATTCTTTATGACTTCCCGCGAAGGCATCCGGCAGAATTTTCCCAGGCGGTTACGCTCATGGGGAGCGGTAAGGGAGGGGGGCAGGGCCCGCGCATGTGCCCGTACGCGCGCGTGCGCATAAATAAATCTCACCACACCACGCGCTTTCACCCCCACTCCTCGCTGCACTGCAGGACCAGCACACCGTCTCCCCCGCGCCCGCGCTCCCCCAAACCATCCTATTCCTGTGCAGCGCGTGTCCCACCACCACCAACGGCGCATTCCTCCAAAGCGCGGATTTTCGC
>CAVDSU010000025.1:0-21537 GCA_963611685.1 bacterium | reverse complement strand
CCGCCTGCCGGCGGTATTTTTTGCCTTTCCTTTTTTTGCGCGCCAATTTGGGCGTGCTTGGCGCAATCGCCGGGTCTTCCCGGCGATGGGTTTCGCCTGCGAAACCCTGGCCTAACTTCCTCCTTCCTCCTTCCTCCTTCCTCCTTTTTTGCAATTATGGATTTCCACGCATTACCTGATGGCGGTGTTTGTTCTCCGCGGGGCTTTTTGGCCGCGGGAGTCACTTCTGGCTTGAAGAAGAGCGGTGCTCCTGATTTGGCCATGATTTTCAGTGAGCGTCCTGCGGAGGCGGCGGGTGCTTTCACGAGCAACCTCTTTGCTGCTGCGCCCGTGGAGTGGGACCGCAGGGTGATTCGTCGGGAAGAGCCGGTGCGTGCGGTGGTGGTGAACAGTGGCGTCGCCAACGCCTGCACGGGAGCGCAGGGCGCCCAGGACACCCGTGCCATGGCGGCGTATGCTGCCGAGAAATTGCAGATTGCCACGGACCAGGTGCTGGTCTCTTCCACGGGCGTCATTGGCGAATTCCTGCCCATGGACATCATTCGCCACGGCATTGACCTGGCGGTGTCGGCGCTCTCCGAGAAGGGCAGCCACGACGCCGCGCGTGCCATCATGACCACGGATACCGTGGAGAAGCGCGTGGCGGTCTCCCTGGAGATTGGCGGCAAGACGATCACCATTGGCGCCATGACCAAGGGCGCCGGCATGATCGCCCCCCAGATGACTCTCTGCCAGACTCGGCCGCGCCAGGCGACCATGCTGGCGTACTTCACCACCGACGCCGCGATCCGCCGCGACGCCCTCCAGACCGCCCTCCAGACCGCCCTGGAGCGCTCTTTCAACCGCATCGTCGTGGACGGCGATACCTCCACCAACGACACCATGGTCGTGCTGGCCAATGGCGCCGCCGAAAACTCCGCCATCCTCCCCGATACCCCCGAGCTCGAGGCCTTCACCGCCGCCCTGGAGTTCTGCGCGGCGCATTTGGCGAAGGCCATGGTGATGGACGGCGAGGGCGTCACCAAATTCGTGGACCTGCGGGTCTCCGGCACCCTGGATGACCAGAGCGCCCGGCAGATTGCCGAGGCGATTGCGCGTTCGCCCCTCTGCAAGACCGCCTGGTATGGCGCGGATCCCAACTGGGGGCGGATCCTCTGCGCCGCCGGATACAGCCATGTTCCCTTCAAGCCCACCCAGGTGGATCTCTACTTCGACGATCTCCCCGTGGTGCTCAGCGGCCTCTCCGCCAAGAAGTGCACCGAGGCCGAGCTGGCCGCCGTGCTGAAGAAGCGCTCCTTCCAGGTGCGGCTCTCCGTGGGGCAGGGACCCGGACAATTCCAGATCTGGACCTGCGACCTGAGCCACGACTACGTGAAGATCAACGCCGACTACCACACCTAGGATTTTCTTCGCGTGGAAGGACTGCTGCACATCCTAGGACACCCGGATCTGCCACTGGGCACCGCCGAGCATCCGGAGGACTCCCAGCTCTTCAATTGCTGGAACTTCTGCCAGCTGGCGGAGCGTCTGGAGCTGCCGTATCTCTACTACGGCGTGGAGGGCTCCCTCTGCCCGCCGGGCACGCACGGCGCCGTGGTCTCCATCGGCGTGCCTCCCGAGGACGCCCGGTGGTCCTTCCGGAATTTCTGGCACCAGGAATACAACGCTCGTCTCACGCGGGCGCTGGCGGAGCATGGGGATGCGGGCGGCGCCCCGCAGTGGGTGGCATCCATCTACGGCGTGGCGCAGTGTGATGTGACGGTGGCTAGCGGCATCCCGGTCTTCGAGCCCATGCTGGGCTACGGCACCTGCTGGAGCAACTACCGCGTCTTCCCCTCCTACGCGCAGCAGCAGGTCATCTACACTCGTCAACCCGAGACCCAGAAAGACCGGTATTTCGATACCGTCATCCCCCATTTCATTAACCCCGACGACTACCCCTTCACGCCTATCCCAAAGGACTACCTGGTCTATCTGGGACGCGCCGCCGAGGACAAGGGCGTGGCGCTGGCGCGGGAGACCGCCGCTTTGGCGGGACTGGAATTCCGGGAGGTGCACCGCGGTTGCGGCGGCGCGGAAAAGGCGCGGCTGCTGGGCGAGGCCCGTGCGGTCCTCATGCCCACCCTCTACCTGGAGCCCTTCGGATACGTGGCCATCGAGGCCATGATGTGCGGCACGCCCGTCATTTCCACCGACTGGGGATCCTTCCCCGAAATCATCCGCGAGGGCGTGGATGGCTTCCGCTGCCGCACGCAGGCCGAATTCTCCGACGCGGTGCGACAGTCGCCCTCGCTGAATCGCGAGGCCATCCGACAAGGCGCGCTGGCGCGCTTTTCCGTGGACGCCGTGGCGGATGCCTACCGGCGCTATCTTCTGTTTGTTTGGAACGTACACCGCTACGGAGGCTACTACGCCCCCGGAGCCACAAGAAAGGAACCTCATTCAAAATGTTGAACGTCGAAACGGATTTGGAGCTCTTTGCCCTGGGCGAACCCGGCGGTCCCGTGAGCATCCACCAGAAGACCGCTCCCGCGAAGGTCGGGAAGAAGTCCTCCGCCAGGAGCAAGGCCAAGAGCGCACCCGCGCAGTCTACGCTCCCTCCCCTCGTGGGCTTCCATAGCGACGGACCCTCCGGACCCGCCTTCAGCGACGGACCCTCCGGTCCCGGATTCTTCAGCGACGGACCCTCCGGTCCCGGATTCTTCAGCGACGGACCCTCCGGTCCCGGATTCTTCAGCGACGGACCCTCCGGTCCCGGATTCTTCAGCGACGGACCCTCCGGTCCCGCTTTCCACTAGAGAAAGTCCCCGCGCGTGCGTCGTGCGCGAGGACATCAGGCATTTTTTGCGTAAATAAATTCATTGTTTTCTTTCCTTCAACGAGCTATGTACATTCTCGGCATTGACATCGGCGGCACGAAGATCGCCGTCTGCCTTTCCAACGAAAAGGGCGAGATCCTGGCGTCCCGTCGCATCCCCTCCACTGCCACCTACGAGGAAGCGCTGGAGAAGGTCTCCAAGGCTGCGGAGGAGCTGGTCGGCAAGCAGGGCATCTCCTTCCCGCAGGTCGCGGTCTGCGGCATCTCCGCCCCCGGTCCCCTGGATTTGGAGAAAGGACAGCTCCTGCGCTCCCCCAATATGACGTGGGGCGACCAGATTCCGGTCCGCGACGACATCGCACACCGGCTGGGAATCCCCGCCGCCCTGGAGAATGACGCCAATGCCGGCGCGCTGGCAGAGTGGCTCTTCGGAAGCGGACAGGGAAAGAAAAACCTGGTCTACCTCACCATGTCCACGGGCGTGGGCGCCGGCGTCATCGCGGACGGACACCTCCTCCATGGCTGCACGGGCAATGCCGGCGAGATGGGCCATGTGGTTCTGGACGTGAATGGCCCGCTGTGCAACTGTGGTCTGCGCGGATGCCTGGAGGCATACGCCGGCGGACGCGCGGTCCAGCAGAAGATGCAGAACTACCTCAAGGACTACCCGAATCACGCCTTCTTCCGCCTGCCTTCCGTGGACGGCAAGCTGGAGAACCTGAACTTCAAGGCCCTCCTGGAGGGCGTCCACGCAAAGATTCCCCTGGCGCTGGAGTGGTGGAACGAATACTGCATGCGCCTGGCGCAGGGCATTGGCGTGGTCTGCTGCGCCTACAACCCCGAAATCATTGTGCTGGGAACGACCTCCTATCACGCAGGCGACACTCTCATGAAGCCCCTCAAGGAACTCATCCCACAGTTCACTTGGAAGGAATACTACACCACCTGCACCGTGCGCACCAGCGCCCTCGGCCTTGGCATCGGCGAACTGGCCGGCGTCTCCACCGGACTCTACTACCTGAAACAGCACGGACTGCTGGAAGAAAAGTAGCCAACCCGCCATAAGGCATTGTGCAAAAGGCAAAGGCGCGCCCCTGCCATGGGACGCGCCTTTTTGCGTAAATCCGGCTACGCCATGGCGTGTGCGTGGGGGCATTCTGCCAATTTTTTCTGCCACCCAAAAATCGGTAAAAAAAGAAAAAGCGTTTTTTTGCGTTTTTTTTTACGGGGTTGCTCTTGTGTAGTGGGCAATTTTATGCAATACTATGGTTGTTGCTTATTTGCCTCTTTTTTATTCTGAGAATCCCTGCGGATCGCATTTCGGGAAGTGCTTTAATCCCGATTTGTGACGACGCTTTCTAAAGGAGGTGCGATGATCCTAAAAACATGCTTCTTTTCCACCGTGGATATTTTGCGTCGAGAGACGGGCGGTTGGGAAGGCGAGGCATGTTTCCCTCCTAGCATATAGGGGTAGTATGCGTCTATTTTCCGCGCACGGGCGGTCTCTATTTTGTCGCATTCCACGGTCGTAGGCACGGGTCTTCGCCGGTGCTGTCTTCTTGAAAATTCCAACGCGTCAACCCGGGTGGAATTGCCATGCATACCATCGACTGTTTTCGCGTCATGCCCGTGTGTCGGTTTTTCCCCCTCTGGGAACAAAGGAGTCTGGATGAAAAAGAAGCAGAATTCTGACGACAATAGACAAGACTATGGGGGATTGAGATTGGGATCCGAAAAGATCGTTTCCATACGATCAAAAAGCCTCCGGGAAATCCTGCTGAGCTGGCAGTTCTACGGAGAAGTTATTGGATATGACAAGAGAGGGCGGAGTCTGGCGCTGCTTCAAGAATATCTGCTGCGCCGCGAGGACTCTGTGGAGCTGGCAGAAGAAGACCGCCAGCGTTTAGAGAAGCCCTGATGGCGCGAAGGCAAATAAAATACGCCCCCACGGAAAGGCCCTGATACCCCCCACCTCTACAAAATCCGGAGGATCATTGTGTCCCTGAAAGATCTCGATGACTTCATTCCCATCAATTTTTCATCTCGATTCCATTCCGACAATACCCTCGGCGTACGACCGCTGGACGCGTGGGAATCCCAGGAGCTTGGCCTCCGTGTGCTCGTCCAGGGGGCCATGGGACTCTCCTTGGCGCTGATGGCCTACCCGGAGGCACGACAGGAATTCCACCGCAAGTTGGAGGATCTTTTCCAATCGGAGCTGGAGGAAATCCGTGTTGAGGAAGAGCGCCGCCGTCGCGATGCCCGATGATTTCGCTTTTGAAAATCCTGGAAAAGCAGGGAGGTGCCTTGTGAAAAAAGACCAAATGCCGGAGAGTTTCTCCGAAGAGGATCCCGTCCAAGAGGTCGTCAGAGAACTGCGTCAATTTCGTGAAGACCACAAGCTGACCCTAAAAGAAATGGGGTATTTGCTACGTGTAAGTAGCTACGCCATCGAAAAATGGGAAGAGGGACGCTATCCCCGGAGCCTGCCACGGAACCGCACGTCAATTCTGGCATTCCGGGAGATTCAGAAGAGCCCCGATGCTCTGCAATGGGTGCGAATCCTCCACCTGCGTGCCCTTAACGCTTGCCGCATAGACGACGCGCTAAAGGAATACCGGAAGTACGCCACACGACTCCTGGAGATCACGCCATCCCCAGAGCGTTTTTTGCAGCGACTGCGAACGCTCTTGGAGGAGAGCGCGCAAAAGCTCCTGCAACGCCTCGCAGTGGACGCCAGCGAACGGGAGGAAGACGCATGACCACGGATACCCAAGAAAATCAAGAAGACGCTGGTGCGCGTGTTTCCGCGGCGCTGAGGGCCTTTCGGCGGCGTCACGACCTCACCAGCACCGAGATGTCGCAGTTGTTGAATGTGAATCGGGCGACGCTCTCCAACTGGGAGAGGTCCTCCTTCTCGACGCATTACGAACGTACTCTCTCCGTCTTTTCCACTCTAGAGACCTTGGAGGAGAATCCCCTCGTCAAGGAGCGCCTGCGGCTTTTGCTGCTACGCTCTTCCCGGTTCACTCAGCCGGATCCGCCTCTCCAGGCAATGCTCCCACGGGCATTGCAAATCTTTCGGCTCACCCAAAGCCCTCGTCGCTTCGTAGCGAGGCTCCACGCATTTTTGCTGCAAAGCGTCCAGAAATACCGCTTCCGGCTGCTGGCAACCTGTCCAAAGGACGCCCCACCGTCCTCGCTTGAGGCAGAGCCATAGAACTTCCTCCTTCTTCTTTTCACAAACAAAAAAACGCGGCCCGTTGGAGACGGGTCGCGTTTTTGTGCGCCTGCTATGGCTTTCTAGTCTTTAGAGTGGCACTCCGAGAGTCTTGCCCTCCCAGGAGGCGGGGGCATTGCTTGGCAGGTCGCTATTGGGGTCTTCCTGGATGGAGAGGCATCCCGCGGCGAGGGTAGCCAGGAGCAATGCGGAGAGGAGGAGCAGGAGTGACTTCTTCATCTTTCTCTTGAGGCTAGAAGAGGAAGAGAGTCTTGAGGGTGATCAGCTGGAGGACCACGGTGACGGCCAGCAGGGCGGCGGTGCCCATGACGCAGATGTCGCCGAACGTGGGCTTTGCGCCGGGGGCCTTGGGGGCAGCCTTCGCCTTGGGGGCCTTCGCGGGCTTCGCGTCAGCGGCGGGGGCGGGGGCGTCGTTGGTGGGCTTCACGACCTGGGGATCTTTCTTGCCGAACATTTCTTGTGCCTCCCTTGAGATTTACTTCACGATGGACTGGAGGGTATCGCTGGCGAGGATCAGGGTGTCGTTCACCTGGATGTCCTTGGCGGCGCCGTTCACGACGATGGCCAGCGAGTTATAGGGAGTGACGGAGAGGATCCGGATCATTCCGATGTATTTTCCGCTGCGATAGACGGAGAAGAGGAGTTCGGGGGTGGTGTCGCCTTGGGTCAAGCTGGTGATGACATAGCCGTATTCGGCGGCGATGTTCATGACGCGGCCGGTCACGTTCTCGTTGACCTGGTCTGCGGAGGCGAGGGCGTGCATGTTGTAGTTGCCGCTGGGCACCACGTTGTCCATGAAGGACTTGATGGCGTCCTCGTCCTTCTGCCAGGCTTCCTTCCACTTGGCGGTCTCGGCCTGGGAGGCCTTCAGCTCCTCGGCGAGCTGGTCGGCGGCGTCCTGGAGGTCGTTGATGCGCTGGAGCTGCGCCTTGATCTTCGCGAGGTCGCTGGTGTATTTGCCGAGGGCGTTGTTGTTGCTCTCGGTTTCGGCGGCGGTGAGTCCGGTGGAGCCCAGGGTATTGGCGATGGCGGGGGTCTCCCACTGGACGCCGTCGATCTGGACGGAGCGCAGGTTCCGGGAGAGTTCCTGGAGGGCGCGGGTCATGGCGCGGTAGTTTCCGCGGAGGTTACTGAGGTTCTTGGTGGCGTCAGCGAGGGCGGCGCTGTCGGCGGCGTCCATCTGTCCGTTGTCGGTGATGGTGCCGTTATAGCGTCCGCGGACCATGAGGGCTCCCAGGACCTGGTTGACCATTCCCTGGAGATTGCGGTCGCGGTTGACGCGTGCCTGGATGTGCTGGATCAGTCCGTTCAAGCTGGAGGCGTATTCGTTCACGTTGTTGACGGCCTCAGCATTGGGGGTCTTTGCGGGGGGGCATTCCAGGGGCTTGGCGACCTTCTCGATGATGGTGGTGACGATCTCCTCTCGCTGCTGGATGACTTCCTGTGCCAGGTCTTCCAGGGGAGCGACGGCATTTGCGGTGGCGCCGGGGAGGCCCTTCGTGGCGGTCCAGCCCAGGGTTCCCTGCTCCTTGCCCTCCTGGATGGAGTAGGAGACATTGATGTTCTTTCCGGAGTCCAGGGTATCTCCCATGGCGGCCACGGCGGTGGCCAATTCCTGGTAGCGCCGTGCGTGTTTCTTTGCCTGCAATAGGCTGAGGACGGCAAATGTAACGGCGGCAATGGCCAGCACGAGCGCGGCAATGCCGATGATCTTCCCGTTCTTACTCATTGGAAAGGAGTCTCCTAAGGGTGTTGCTATCCCGGTTCCGCCAGCGTGTTATGGAGGATTTTTGCGCCTTTGGGCCGGGGGTTTGGATGGAATTTATAGAGAAATTGTAAACACAGAAAGTTAGCCACTGATTGCCCAATTTCAAGTACAGGCAGGAATTTTTTCCGGGGGCGGTATCTGTGTTTCCTCTTCGCGTCTAGTGGTCTCCGAAGAGGAGCCAGAGCCAGTTTCCGGCGACGGTCCAGAGGAGTGCGGGAATTGCGAAAGCGGGTGCGAAGGGGATGGATGCCAGGAGGGGATTCGGCTCCTTTTTGGGGGCGTCCTGTTTGTTTCCCTTTGCCTTTTGGGTGGGTGTGGTCTTTTTGGGGAAGGCGTTTGCGACCAGTGCGATGGCGAAGCCCAGGAGGGTGCCTCCGGCGAGGAGGAAGACCACGGCGTCGGCGCCCAGGAATGCGCCGGTCATGGCGAGCATCTTCACGTCGCCGAGGCCCATGACCTCGGTGTTTTCCGGGGTGTCCTCGAGGCCCCTCTTGCGGTTGCGCGCCTGCAGCGCCTTCTTTCCGAGGAGATACACCGCGCCCAGGAGCAGGAGTCCCAGGAGGAGTCCGGCGAGGCAGTCTGCGACGGCGGCGAGTCGGAGGGTGCAGGCTTCTGGGAGGGGCAGACTTCGGATGGCGGCCAGGAGGGGCCGTGTGAGCAGTCCGCCGTAGTTCGGGTTAAGGGGATTGACGAGTGCGGGTCGGGAGAGTGGCAGGAGTAGTGCGCAGAGGAGTGCTGCGGCCATTCCCGGGTATGTGACGCGGTTGGGGATGAGCCGGTGTTCCCAGTCGATGCGTGCCAGCGAGAGCATGGATCCGGCGAACCAGAACCATGGCACCAGGGTCTCCCAGGGGAGTGCCTCCTGCCAGACGTGCACGGCGATCATGGCGTAGAGGCATCCCACGGCGGCCTCGCCGGCGGGATACTTCCAGGAGATGGGGAGGTGGCATCCCGCGCACTTCCCGCCCAGGCAGAGCCAGCTGAGGATCGGGATGTTTTCCCAGGGGCGGATGCGCCGGCCGCACTTCGGGCAGGTGCTGGGTGGCCGCACCAGCGACATCCCCCGGGGCACACGCCACACCACCACATTCAGGAAGCTCCCGATGAGGGCCCCGAAGAGGAATCCGATGGCGGCGACGATGAGCATGGCGTGGGGGGAGGGGAGGGCGGTGTCCGGTGCGTTTTCTAGTGAAAGCCGAAGAATGCCTTGGGGCGATCGTAGGACAGCCGCCGCGCCAGGGTCTTCGCCACGGAGAGGGGCATCTGTCCGCGGATGACCTGGTCTCCCAGGACGGCGGAGAGGGTGCGGCGATAGAGGTCGAAGCGGGAGCCGTAGGAGAGGATCTTCCGGGAATCGGAGACCATTCCGGTCATATTGCTGAAGAGGTCGATGGAGGCCCCCAGCTCCAGCTGCGTGCGGATGCCGACGTAGGAGTCATTGAGCCACCAGGCGGGTCCCAGGCACACGTTTTCGCCGAAGGCGCGGGTGAGCATGGCGAGGGTGGCGTTGTGGGCGGGGTTCATGTTGTAGAGCACCGTCTTCAGTCGGCCGTCGAAGCGGTTGAGCAGGGGCAGCAGGGGCGCCAGCGCGGCGATGCCGTGATCGGAGACGTCGCCGCCCACATCGGGACCCAGCTTCTGGAAGAGGGAGTCGCGCACGTCGCGGACGGCGCCGTAGTGGATCTGGAAGACCCAGCCCTTCTCGGCGTCCAGCGCGGCCATCTCCTGGAGGAAGAATCCCCGGAAGAGCGCGCACTCCGCATCGGAGAGGACCTCGCCGGCGCGGGCACGCCGGTAGAGTGCGGCGGCGGTGGCGCGGTCGGGCGCGGCGGTCTCGGGGGTGACCACGCCGTGGTCGGAGGCGACGGCGCCCAGGGCGCCCATGGCGTCGTGCGCCTGGGAGAGGACCGCCAGGAAGTCCTCTAGGGCATCCAGCGAGCGGTCCCAGCGCGCCTCCAGGCGATCCACGTAGGCATTCCAGCTCTTCTTCTGGATGTTCATCGCATTGTCGGGGCGGAAGGTGGGGCGGACGCGTCCCGCCAGGCGGCCCTTTGCCAGCGCCTGGTGGTATTCCAGGGTATCGGCGGGGTCATCGGTGGAGCACATCGCCTCCACATTCATGGCCAGGATGAGGGACTGCGGGGAGAATTCCGGGGTCTGGAGGAGCCGCTCGGACTGCTGCCAGATGGCCTCGGCATTCTCCTCGTTGATCTCCAGCTGGATGCCCAGGCGGCTACGCAGATCCAGGTGGATCCACTCGTAGGTGGGATTTCCGGCGAAGAGGGGGAAGACCCTCGCCAGCGCCAGCCACTTGTCGTGGTGGGAGGCCTCCTTGCCCGTGATCAGCGCCTCGGGGACCCCGCATTTCCGCATGAGCTCCCACACGTAGTGGTCGGTGGCGGCCTCCGCCTCCCAGAGATCCCGGAAGCCGCGGTCCTCCGCCAGCGCCTTCACGTCGCAGTGGTTGTGGGGATCCAGGATGGGCAGCGCGCCGATCTCGGCGTAGATCTCCTTCGCCTCGTCGGAGGTGAGCAGGTAGTTCTTGTCAAGGAATGCCATGGTGTGGAATGCCTTTGTGCGGAAGGGAACGGGTGGGAGGGATGTGGTGACTTGCGGGCTATTTCACGACCAGTCCCACCAGGCGTCCGGGGACGGCGATCTCCTTGACCAGGGTCTTTCCCTGGAGGAGCTCCTGCACCTGGGGATTGGCGTGCGCCAGCGCCAGCAGCTCTTCCTTGGTGGCCTTGGCGGGAGCCATCAGGCGCACCTTCGGCTTGCCATTGAGCTGCACCAGGATCTCCACTTCGTCCACCTCGATCTTCTTGGGATCGTAGTCGGGCCAGGGGTGGTATGCCAGGGTGTCGTCGTGTCCGAAGCGGGTCCAGAGCTCCTCGCAGATATGGGGCGCCATGGGGGAGAGCAGGAGGACTGCGGTCTCCAGGGCGGCGCGGTTCCGGTGTTCCAGCTTGGAGAACTCGTTCTGGAAGACCATGAGCTGGCTGATGGCGGTGTTGTAGGAGAGCGACTCGATGTCCTCGGAGACCTTCTTGATGGTCTGGTGGAGGAGACGCTCCTGGTCGCGGGTGAGCGGCGTGTCGTCCACCTGGCTTGCCAGCTTACCGGTGTCGGTGTCGATGCACATTCTCCAGAAGCGGTGGAGGAATCGGTAGACGCCCTCCACTCCCTGGGTGGACCAGGGCTTGACCTCGCGCAGGGGCCCCATGAACATCTCGTAGAGGCGGAAGGCGTCGGCGCCGTACTGCCGGATGACGTCGTCGGGGTTCACCACATTCTTGAGGCTCTTGGACATCTTTGCGGGGAGGCTGGTGAGCTCCTCGCCGGTCTCCTTGTGGAAGAACTTTCCGTCCTTCGCCTCCACCAGGTCGTTGGGAATCAGCACGCCGCGCTTGTCCTTGTAGGAGATGCCCAGGATCATTCCCTGGTGGATGAGGCGCTTCCAGGGCTCGGGCGTGGAGACCAGTCCCAGGTCGAAGAGGACGCGGTGCCAGAAGCGGGAGTAGAGGAGGTGCAGCACGGCGTGCTCGGCGCCGCCCACGTAGAGGTCCACGGGCATCCAGTACTTCTCCTTTTCGGGATCCCATCCCTGCTTGTCGTTGTGGGGATCGATGTAGCGCAGGTAGTACCAGCAGGAGCCGGCCCACTGGGGCATGGTGTTGGTCTCGCGGGTGCAGACCTCGCCGGTCTTGGGATCGGTCCACTTGAGCCACTCCTTGGCGCGCGCCAGCGGGGGTTCGCCGGTGGCGGTGGGCTTGTAGTCCTCCAGCTCGGGGAGCACCACGGGGAGCTGGTCCTCGGGGACCAGTCCCACGTGTCCATCGGGGTAGTGGACCAGGGGGAAGGGCTCGCCCCAGTAGCGCTGGCGGCTGAAGAGCCAGTCGCGGAGGCGGTAGTTCACGGTGGCCTTGCCCACGTGCTTCTCCTCCATCCAGGCATTGATCGCCTTCTTGGCCTCCTCCAGGTTCATGCCATTCAGGTCCAGCCCCTGGTCGTTGGCGGAGTTGCAGTGGATGCCGTCCTCAGCCCAGCAGACCTTCCCGGAAAGCACGTCGTCCAGCGTCACGCCGGCGGCCTCGCAGTCCTTCTCGGAGGGCTTCAGCACGCAGATGATGGGCAGGTCGAACTTTTTGGCGAAGGCGAAGTCGCGGGTGTCGTGTTCGGGGACTGCCATGATGGCGCCGGTGCCGTAGGATGCCAGGACGTAGTCGGAGATCCAGACGGGGATGGCGACGCCGTTGACGGGGTTGATGGCGTAGGCGCCGGTGAAGACGCCGGTCTTGTCCTTGTTGAGCTCGGTGCGGTCCATGTCGGACTTATGGCGGGCTTCGTCGGCGTAGGCCTCCACGGCGGCCTTCTGCTCGGGGGTGGTGATCTTTGCCACGAGGGGGTGTTCGGGTGCCAGGACCATGTAGGTGGCGCCGAAGAGGGTATCGGGTCGCGTGGTGTAGACGGTGATGGTCTCGTCGTGTCCCTGGACCTTGAAGTCGACGTGTGCGCCGGTGGACTTTCCGATCCAGTTGCGCTGCATCTCCAGGG
The DNA here is from genome assembly GCA_963611685.1 of bacterium. Lineage (GTDB taxonomy): Bacteria > Verrucomicrobiota > Lentisphaeria > Oligosphaerales > Oligosphaeraceae > UBA1724. The sequence continues at coordinate 9,156 of CAVDSU010000025.1, read as the reverse complement.
TGCCCTCCGGCCACTCCAGGCCCTCCAGCCCCTGGAGGAGCTTCTCGGCGTATTCGGTGATCTTCAGGACCCACTGGCGGATGGGCTTGCGCTCCACGGGGTAGTTTCCGACCTCGGAGCGGCCGTTGATGACCTCCTCGTTGGCCAGCACGGTGCCCAGTGCGGGGCACCAGTTGACGGGTTGGAAGGACTCGTAGGCAAGGCCCTTCTCGAAGAGCTTGGAGAAGATCCACTGGGTCCACTTGTAGTAGGCGGGATCGCAGGTGCGGATTTCGCGGTCCCAGTCAAAGGAGAAGCCGAAGGCCTCCAGCTGTCGCTTGAAGGTCTTGATGTTCTTGGCGGTGGTGATTTCGGGGTGTGTGCCGGTCTTGACGGCGTATTGTTCGGCGGGCAGTCCGAAGGCGTCCCATCCCATGGCGTGGAGGACGTTGTAGCCCTTCATGCGCTTGAAGCGGCACCAGATGTCGCTGGCGGTGTAGCCCTCGGGGTGTCCCACATGGAGGCCGGCGCCGGAGGGATAGGGGAACATGTCCAGCACGTAGACCTTCTTTCGGGTGGTGTCGCAGTCCACGGCGCGGAAGGTCTTGTTCTGGGCCCAGAAGGCCTGCCACTTGGGTTCGATCTTGGCGGGCTCGTATGCGTTGCAGATGGGCGTTTCGTTCATGTGTGGGGTCCTCTTGGAGGGAAAAAGGGTGAGAGGGGTTTCTCGACCGAAAATAAAAAGGGCTTGCGCGACGCGGGCGCAGTCCACCCGCGGGAGGTTGTAAAACGCAGTCGAGTAATATAATGGAAGGCGTGAGGACTGGTGTCGCGCGCCTGCGTTCTACGGATTCGCCAGGATGCGGGCCTTCTGGATGCCCAGCAGCTCGTCGGTCTCGTCGCGGGGGGACCATTCCAGGGAGAGTGCGCCCTGGAAGTGGATATCGCGCAGCGCCTGCCGGAAGTCCTCCCAGTCGATGGTGCCCTCGCCCGGCATCCGGTGCTGGTCCGCCACGCCGTCGTTGTCGTGGACATGGAGGCATTTCAATAGCTCGGGGCCGATGAGCCGGACGGCGTCGCCGGCGGAAAAGCCGCGGACATTGCAGTGTCCGGTGTCCAGGCATACCCGGAGGTTCTCCAGGTTCATGTCCTCCACGAAATTCCGGATTTCCTCGGGGGTGGCCAGGGGGAGGTTTGAGAAGGGGAGGTTCTCCAGGCAGACGGTGACGCCGTAGTATCGCGCGTAGTCGGTGACCGCGCCCAGGAAGCCCAGGTTCATGCCCAGCACCGTCTCGGCGTCCTGGCCCTCGTCGTTCAGGAAGGGCATGAGGGGGTGGATGACGAGGTTCTTGCAGCCCAGAGCCTGGCAGCCCTTCAGCGCACGGTGGACACGCTCAAAGAGGTCCTTGCGCTCGTCTGCCGTGGTGTGACGCGCCGGCCACTCCCAGGGCGCATGGGCCTGGTACACCACGATCCCCTGCTCTTTCAAAAATTCGCCCGTCTCCTTCACCATCCCTAAAAAACGGTCCTCCGGGAGCTGCCAGAGCGCCGTGGAGGTGTCCACGAAGCCCTGGTAGTCGATGGCGTCGTAGCCCTGCGCCTTCAGACGCAAAATGCCCTGGGAATAGCCGTACTTCTCCGTGTATGCCTTGTCGATGATGCCGAGAAACATGGTTTTTGAAAAAGGAGGAGGGAATTATAGGGGGCGCGGGGGGCGACAGCCCCTCCGTCCTTTGGTTGTTTTGCGTAAGGCAAGAACCGTGCTAGGGCCTCCAGCGCTTTCGAGGCGGTATCGGTACCGCCGGTAGACGGAAAAGCGGAAGGGCGCCTGCGGCCGGGATAATGTATTGTCTCCCTTTTGAGCGTCCTAGCCGGCGAAGCACACTGCGGGATGGAAGAGAAGCGCCCCGGCAAAAGGGACAGCTGCGCCCCCTTTTCGGCAGAAGTGGTTTCCGTGTCGGCGACAGCCGCTTCCGCGAATTCCGTGGTTCAAGGTCTGCCACGGAATAGGCAGATGCCGCTTGCGCAGACGCCGCTTGCGCAGCATGATATGCAAAATTGTCATGCATTGTCTGGGTGGGTAAAAATGTCTGCAAATTTCTTGTATTAGGGCTTGAGATTGGGAGAGTGTTTGGATATACTCCGTATAACGCTTTCATGCGTTGACGGCTTTTTTCTTTCTCACCAAACAGGGGAATCGACGATGCGGAAATCCTTTACTTTGATAGAGTTGTTGGTTGTCATTGCGATCATTGCGATTTTGGCGGCGATGTTGTTGCCTGCCTTGAGCAAGGCCCGTGAGAAGGCGCGTGCCGCCAGCTGCACGAACAACCTGAAGCAGCTCACTCTGGCCTACATCGTCTACGGCGACTCTTATGAGGGCTACTGGTGCATTGGTTTCACGGGTCTTTCCCAGTGGCTGGGTGAGGCCGCCACGAATGGCACTCTGGAGGGCTGGGAGAATGCCCAGATTTCCGACTGGGGCAGCAACGACGAGACCCGCTGGGGACAGCGCATCCCCATCGCCTTCTGTCCCAATGCCAAGAAGAAGGCCGCGAACCTGACCTATGGCATCATCACCTCCGAGGCCCGCATGTATGGTTCTGGATGCTATCGCTCCCTGGCCTACACCAAGTGGGGCGGCGGTCCGGACTGGCTCGGCGTCTATATCCGTCCTGAGCAGTTCAAGGCGCCCTCCGCCTTCTTCCTCTGGGGCGATGCGCTCCACACCGGCAACAACGATATGTATGCCGCCGGCATGACCGAGCCCCGCTTCGGCGAGATCTTCCATAACCTCTGCTCCCACGGCACCTCCGGAACTCCCTTCGCCTTCGCTGACGGACACGTGGAGTCCATCATCAAGGGCGAGAAATACGCCGAACTCGCGGACGCCGAATGCCAGGCGCTGGGCGGCAAATACTACGTCTGGTATCCCTACGAGGGCAGCCACTCCAATACCTGGGTCTACGAAAACTCCACCAAGCGCGCGGTGACCTATACGCGATAGAAACGCGTAGCACGCAAAAAAAAGGGCCCTCCGGCACGCGGCGCCTCCCTTCCGCCAGAAGTGGTTTCCGTGTCGGCGATAGCCGATCCCGTGTATTCCGTGGTTCAAGGTCTGCCACGGAATATGCGGACGCCGAACCACTGCATGGCATGTAAAATTGTCACGTATTGTCCAGGGGGGGCAAAAATTGTCCAAAAAATTCTTGTTTGGCTCTTGTGGCAGCGTGGAAATTTGCTTATAATTTGGATAGCGCCCATGAAAGTGCGTTTTTTTTTACTAGAATCTACAAGAGAGGAAAAATCATGCGTAAGTCATTCACTCTGATTGAGTTGTTGGTTGTCATCGCGATCATCGCCATCCTGGCGGCGATGCTGTTGCCCGCCTTGAGCAAGGCCCGTGAGAAGGCGCGTGCCATCAGCTGCACGAACAACCTGAAGGAAATCCAGCTGGGCAACATTCTGTACACCAACGACTACGACGACTACCTGCCTCCTGTGGTGTGGCGTCCCGGCAATCAGTCCTGGGGTGCTGCAGATGACTGCCGTCCCTGGTTCTGCTACAATCCCATGATCCCCGAGACTCCCATGGACTTCAAGGACTGGGTTGCCAAGGATCCCGCCGCCTATCATGACGAAGCCGGCTTCAACACGAAGGGCAAGGAAGACAAGTCCGCCTGGCACAAGATCCTTCACTGCCCCTCCTGCCCCACCAGCGAGCGCTTCACCGGCAACATCGGCTACAAGGCCAACCTCGGCATGGGCCTGATGCGCCAGTTCAACGACGGCACCAAAACCAGCAGCAACTGGGAGATCGCTTGCGACTGGCACCGCTTGAGCACCATCAAGTTCCCCTCCATCTTCGTCAATATCTTCGATGGCACCAACAAGGAGCCCCTGTACACTTACTTCACTACCCATCCCGACTATGTCTGCAACGCTGATGCTCGTCCCTACTTCTTCCGCCACAGCAAGATGATGAACTTCTCCTTCGGTGACGGACACGTGGAGGCCATCAACGAGCAGAAGGCGAACGCCGGCACGCTCGTCACCGAGTACTACTGGCTGCCTGGCTGGAACAACGCCTATGGCGGCGACCTGATCATGCAGTAGTCCCGCGTAGACACGCAAAAAAAGGCCCTCCGGCGCGAATGCCGAAGGGCCCTTTTTTGTTTTGAAAAAGGAGGACGGAGGAGGGAGGAAATTAGGCCAGGTTTTTGCACAGGCGACCCCCCGCGCCGGATTGCCCGGCGCGTGCGCCAAGCGCGCCCAAATTGGCGCGCGGCTTTCCTTTTTCGGCAGAGGTGGTTTTCCGTGTCGGCGACAGCCGTTTCCGGGGATTTGGTGGTTCAAGGTCTACCACGGAATGCGCAGACGCCGAATGCCCTGCATGAGATTCGAGCAGGTCAAGCCTAACTGGCTGTTTGCGAATCGCGAGTTGTCGAGTCGCTAGACCTTTGTCTCGTGTGTCGGGATGCCGTGGAGGTGCCCGGTGCGGTTCCAAGCGACGAGTTCCCAGGCCTTTTCCTGAGGGAGGTAGTGCAGGATTGAGAGGGAGGCGTTTTCGGCCAATGGGATTCGGTTTCCTGGGGCGATGGGTCCGGTTGCCATCTGGAAGATTTTTCCCATTGCGGCGCCGTGTGTGACCAGGAGGACAGTCTGTCCGGGGGAGTGTTTTTCGGCCAGTCTCTGGAGGCAATTGGTGATTCGTTGGCGGAATTGTTCCGGGGTCTCGCCGCCGGGGACGGGGAGGTCGGGTCGGGGCTCGTGCCGAAAGGCTGCCATGATCTCGGGGTGTGTCTCCTGGACCTCCTGGCGGTTGCGCCCCTCCAGGTCGCCGAGCAGCCACTCCCGCAGGCCCTTTTCGGGGATGGGCGAGAGCTTTGCGTGTCCGGCGGCCAGGATGACGCGCGCGGTGTCGGAGGCGCGCAGGAGATCGCTGGTGTAGCAGGCGTCCAGGGGGATGCTGTAGAGCGCCTCGGCCAGGGCGGCGGCCTGCCGGAGACCCAGGGAATTCAGCTCGCCGTCCTGCTGTCCCTGGAGGACACCCAGGATGTTGTCGCGGGTCTCGCCGTGTCGCACGACGAGGAAGCGGATGGCGTTTTGGGGGACTTTCTTTTCCACGGAAGGAGGAGGTGGGGGGGGCTAGAAGTGGGTGAGTGCGGGCTTTCCGATGGGGTAGACTTGGAATCCCATTTGGAAGAGCGCCTTGTGGTCGAGGCAATTTCTCCCGTCGAAGAGGAAGGCGGGCTTCTTCAGGTGCGAGAGGATTTCCTGGTAGTCCAGGGTCTGGAAGAGCGGCCAGTCGGTGAGGACCACCACGGCGTGTGCGTCCTTGCAGGCGGTGTAGGGATTTACGGTGTATTCCACCCGCCCGTCGGCGTCGCCCAGGTCCTCCCGGGCGTTGGACAGCGCCTTCGGATCGCAGATGGCGAGGCGTGCGCGCTCGGCCAGGAGCTGTCGGCATACGGCGAGCGCGGGGGTCTCGCGGGTGTCGCCGGTATTCGCCTTGAAGGCGAAGCCCAGGATGGCGATCTTCTTTTCGGTGACGGTATTGAACATCGCCTCCACCATGTTCTCCACGAAGCGCCGCGCCTGGTAGTCGTTGATGAGGACCACGCTCTCCCAGTAGCGCGCCACCTCGGGGAGGCCGTAGTGGTCGCAGAGATAGACCAGATTCAGGATGTCCTTCTTGAAGCAGGAGCCCCCGAAGCCGATGCCGGACTTCAGGAAACGCTCGCCGATGCGCTGGTCGCGTCCCACGGCGTGGGAGACCTGGTCGATGTCGGCGCCGGTCTTTTCGCAGAGTGCGGAGATGGAGTTGATGGAGGAGATCCGCTGTGCCAGGAAGGCATTCGCCACCAGCTTTGTGAGTTCGCTGGACCAGAGGCTGGTGGTGATGATCTTTTCGCGGGGGACCCAGTGGGTGTAGATGCCGGCCACGACCTCCACGGCCTCCTGCCCCTCGGCGTCCTCGGTGCCGCCGATGAGCACGCGGTCGGGCTCATTGAGATCCTGTATGGCGGTGCCCTCCGCCAGGAATTCGGGATTGGAGACGATCTGGAAGCGCAGGCCCTTCTCGTTGGCCTGCAGCACCTTCGAGAGCGCCTGCGCGGTCCGCACGGGGAGCGTGCTCTTCTCCACCACGATCTTCCCCTCCTGGGAGTGCTCCACAATCTGCCGCGCCGTGCGCTCCAGGAACTGGAGATCCGAGGCTTTTCCCGCGCCGCAGCCGAAGGTCTTGGTGGGGGTGTTGACGGAGACGAAGATGACATCCGCTTCCCGGATGGCGCTGGCGATGTCGGTGGAGTAGAAGAGGTTCTTTCCGCGGCAGCGCTTCACGATCTCCTGGAGTCCGGGCTCGTAGATGGGGAGTTCCTCGGAGTTCCAGGCACCAATGCGCTGGGGATTGATGTCCACCACCGTGATCCGGAATTCCGGGCAGTGGTCGGCGATGACGGCCATGGTGGGGCCGCCGACATAGCCGGCCCCGATGCAGAGGATATTCCGGATTGCTTTCATGGTGTGCTTTTTGTTGAGTATGGGGATTTTTACGGGATAAGCCGGCAGGCCTTCGGGCAGGAGACGATTTCGGAGTGGAGGGTGCCGTTGGGGAGCCGTTGCCAGCGTGCGTGGATGGGGCCGTGCGGGGTCTTAACGTATCCCTCGAAAGAGGAGAGCGCCTTCGGCGCGCTGGGTTGGAAGTGGAAGGTGGCGTATCCGGGGGAGGCGGGGGTGATTCCCAAGACCTGTGTGCGCAGATACCAGGCGGGGAGGGCGGACCATCCGTGGCAGAGGGATCCGGCATAGCAGAAGTCCTCGCCGCCCAGTGCGGTCTCCCAGAGGGTGTCCGAGCCGATGAGAAGCCCCTTCCGGTAGTTCTGGAGGATCTTGTTGTAGAGCAGGTCCGCGCTCTTGCCGGGCAAGAGGCTCCGCGTGCCCCAGACCCAGTAGGGCAGGGCGGAGGAGGTGGATTCGTAGATGGGGAAGTCCGGACGTTCCTTCCCGTAGAGCGCCTGGCGGATGCGCACACACTGCTTGGGGGAGGCCACGCCATTGACCACGTTCAGCATCTGGATGTGCTCGTGGAAGGGCGTGGCGGGATCCTCGTTGGTGCGGAAAAGACCCTTCTCTTCGTCCCAGAAGAGCTCCCGGCAGGTCTTCTTCAGGGCGTTGGAGAGGCTGTGGAGCTCGCTGGGAATCTCGTTGAAGCAGGGGAAATGCAGCTTGGCGCCCTCGCTGGCGATCTTTTCGGCGGCGTGGAGAGCCTCCAGCAGGTAGAGATTGTAGGGTGCCTGGTGGCGCGCCTTCCCGTCGGCCTCGGTGCCGTCCAGTCCGGGCTGCCATTCGCAGAAATTCCAGATTTCGGGGTCTTCGCCGGGGTGGTAGAGGGTCCCTGCGGGGGTCTGGAGGGTCTTTTTCAGGGCGCAATCCAGGATTTTCTTCAGGCAGGGCAGCATGGGCGCCAGGAGTTTCCATTCGCCGCTGTTGAGATAGAGCTCCCAGGCTGCGGGGAAGAGGACCAGTCCGAAGATGGGGATGGAGAGATGGATATCCCCGGGGGAGGTCATCTTGATGGTCTGGGCGCCCTTGTTCCAGTTCTTCGACAGCAATTTGAAGCACGCGGAGACGAAGTCGTAATTTCCCCAGACGGGGTAGCCGTAGAGCGCCTGGTTTCGGGAGTCGTAGGGATAGAGTCCCTGTTCGCGCCAGGGGCAGTCCTCGAAGTGTTCGTGCTGGCAGCACTGGAGGGTGCGGATGGCGGTCTTGTCCAGGAGCTCCACCAGCTGGTCTTCGCAGTGGATGGGGTATGGACGGGGGGTGGCGCGCTCCACGGGAATGAGTCCCAGGTAGCCCACGCGCGGGGTCTCCTTGCAGCCGGTGATGTGCATCTCCAGGTATCGGCATCCCAGCCGCCGCAGACGGTGCGTGAAGTGCAGCACGCCGCCCCTCTCGCAGTAGATCCGATCCACGAAATTCCGGTCGCCGATGGCGCAGCGGATGCGTCCGTCGGTCAGGTGCTCGCCGTGCGCAATGTCCAGGATGGCGCCCTTTTCGGTCTGGACGACGAGATCCAGCCAGCCGGTGGTCTCGCCGCCCAGGTCCACGATGAGGAACCACCCGTTGGCGCCATCGGAGATGGGGGCTGCGGGCCAAGTGAAGGGGAGTCGGTCGGCGTTTGCGCGGTCCAGGGTGAAGTCCATGGGGGCGCCGTAGCGATAGTCAGCCAGGTCCTTGCAGTCGGGTGACACGTAGTTCCAGTCGGCCATCTGCCCCTGCAGGTAGTCCCGGTAGACGATGGTTCCCAGGGTGAAGTCCTTGGGGAATTTCTTGGGTCGGAAGAGGAATCCGGCCTGGCAGACATGCGCCTTCGGCGCGCGCTCGGGGAATTCCTGGACTTGCGGATCGAATTGCGGCGCGGGAGCTAGGTCCCAGTCCAGGAGCGTCGCCTTCTTCCATTCGGGCTCCTTGCCGTTGTCGTGGTAGAAGAAGCAGTTCCCCAGCTGGCTGGTGAGAAAGAGCTCGTTGCCGTGTTCGTAGGAGGGATCCAGGGCGCACTCCCAGTGTTCGCTGGTTTGTTCAAGGAGGACCAAATGGCGGAAGGTGTAGAGGCCGACCCAGAGGGCGGGGGGCGCCACGGCTGCGGTGAGGCAATTCCGCCCCATGACATAGAGCTGGACCTCGATGAGATTCTCGCCATCGGGATTCCAGAGGTCCCCTAGCTCGTAGCCCAGACGCGTGGCGTCCCCAGGGATATTCGGAGTCTGCGTGGCCGCAATCAGATGGCCATTCACCCACAGGACATAGCTGGAAAACGCGGAGATCGCCAGCCACGGCGCAGAAATGCCGTAACCATCCATTCGTCCGCGAAAACGGTAGAAGGCGTCTTTCTGTGGGGCGTCATCGCCCGGTGTGATCCAGCAAGCGTACATCTTTATTTTGAAAAAGGAGGAAGGAGGAAGGAGGAAGGAGGAGATTTGGCCAGGGTTTCGGGTGCCCCCGAAACCCCGCGCCGGCATTACCGGCGCGTGCGCCAAGCGGGCGCCGGAGTGCGCCCGCATTCGCCGCCGGTAGGCGAAAGAAACTAGCGGGGGGCGGCGGAAGAGCGCCGCAGGCACCTTAAAGACAAGCCACAAGCCACTAATTGCCAAGTACTAAAGCGGGGGGCGGCGG
>CAVDSU010000024.1:0-21830 GCA_963611685.1 bacterium | reverse complement strand
TCTTCGGCTCCGGCTTCCCAGCCTTGAAGTCGTCCTTCTTCGGCTCCGGCTTGCCGGGCTTTTGCATAGCGGGCTTCTGGTCCTGTTTTCCGGGCTGTGGTTTTGCAGCGCGGTTATCGGGCTGAAGGAACTCCCCCTGAGGAGGGGCGTCCTGGGGTCCCCGCTGTTGTGCAGGGAGGGTTGCGACCGTCAGGAGGAGGCAGACGGCGAGGAATGCGAAAGCGCGGGACTTTTTCATATTGCGTCGTTTGGTTATCTTCGGGTGCGGGGTGAGTTCTTCTTCTGCTTCTTTCCGCCCTTAGGGGAGCGAGGCTTCGCAGACTTTCCGGAATCGTCCCTCTTCTGCTGGAAAGCGGGGGAGGAATTCTTTGTGCGGCGGGGATGTGCGCGGCGGTATTCCCAGGGCGCCTGGGGATCTCCGCCGGGGGCGCCCCAGAGACCCCGTCGCTGCTGCCGCGCGGCGTCCTGTGCCTGTCCGTAACGGGGATCATCGCAGTATTGCCGATACCACCAGACCATGCCGGCCTGCAGGAGTTCCAGCCCCAGGTCCCGGCCATCCACGAAGATCTGCCCCACCAGACGGCCATATTTGTCGAGGTCTTTCTGGTGAACCTGCACCTTGCGCTTCAGGACAGCCGCGGCCGCATAGCGGCGGGACTCGCCGCCGAAGGTCTGGGAGAGCTCCGGGGCATCCACGCCGTAAAGACGCACGCGGACCAGCGAGCCGTCCCCTACGCGGACATCCATGGTATCGCCGTCTGAGACGCGGACCACGGTGCCCTGGAGAATCCGCTCGGGCTCCTGTGCGCGCGCAACCACACTCGCCGCGAGCATCCCAAGGAGGCACAGGGCCGAGGCGCACGCGCGCAACGCGCACGCGTACAGGGGGGAGGCATGACGGGTGGTCTTGTGGGCGTCCATTTTGCGACTGGGCAGCGAATACAGATTGCGCGGGGAGCCGGCATAAGGCGTCCCCGCGTGTCGTGGGATCGGATAATGATTCGGTGGGGATTTCCCCTGTTTTATTCCCGGGTGCCCTTTCCGATAAGGGAATTCTGAGGCTGTCCGAAGAGCGCCCGGGGATTTTGGAGAAGCAGTCCCGTGCCATTGACCACGCAGCGCAGGGGATCCTTCGCCAGGGTCGTGGAGAGGCGGGTATTTTCGCTGACCAGCTGGGGGAGTCCCCTCAGCAGGCTTCCGCCGCCGGACATGGTGAGGCCATTCTCAATGAGTCCGCGGGCGATTTCGGGTCCGCAGGCATCGATGGTCTTTCGAATGGCGCGGAGGATGAGGGAGACGGGCCCCGAGAGGGCGCCGCGGATTTCGTCGGAGTTGATGACCACCGCGCGGGGGAGACGGTCGCCGGACGCCCCCATATCCAGTCCCTTGACCTCCATGGTGAGGACCTCCGGGAGGGGATATGCGCTGCCGATCTGGATCTTGATCTGCTCGGCCATCCAGGGTCCGATGAGCAACTTGTGCTCGCGCTGCATGTAGGCGATGATCGCGTCGTCCATGGCGTCGCCGCCATTGGGCACACTGATGCCGGAGACGATGGATCCCAAGGAGATCACCGCCACCTCGGTGGTGCCGCCGCCGATGTCGACAATCATGTTGCTGGTGGGCTCCTCCACGGGGAGGCCGGCGCCCAGGGCGGAAGCGAAGGGCTCCTCCACAAGCCGCACCGCGCGGGCGCCTGCGGCAAGGGCGCTCTCCTTCACTGTGCGAATGCCCACTTCCGTGATGCCGGAGGGCACCGCAACCAGCACCCGGGGCTTCATGATCTTGTAGCGCCCCGACGCCCGGCGAATGAAGCTGCGAAGCATCTCGTCGGAGACCTCCGCGTTGGCAATGACGCCATCCCGGACGGGACGAATGACCTTCAGGCGCTCGGCCGTCATGGACATCATGCGCTTGGCCTCGGAACCCACCGCACGCACCTTGTTGGTGTCCGCATTGATCGCCACATACGAGGGCTCGTCCAGCACAACGCCCTGCCCCGCCACCCACACCAGGGTGTTCATGGTGCCCAGGTCGATTCCAATGTCATTAACCCACAGATTCTTGATGCCTTCGAACATGGATTTCCCTCGAAAAACAAAAAACCGCCCTGCAGCTTTGCGCTGGGGCGGCGATTTACGCTCGGGAACGGTTGCGGCGGTTTCTCATCAGCGGCCGGCCCGCACGGGCAGATAACTTATCAGATATAGCAGAAAGGGGGAGTGGCTGCCCAACCAGGATTTGAACCTAGACAAACTGAACCAGAATCAGTTGTGCTACCATTACACCATTGGGCAACGGACATCGTGTCTTCTTTGGAAGGCACGGCGGTTAAGATAAGCCCGCCTCCACGCATTGCAAGCGCCCCACGCGCTTTTTTTGAGTTTTTCCCGGCATTTTCCTGCCGGAAGCGCATGGGGCGGGGCGTTCCTAGAGGCCCAGGACGGCGGGGTCGGGGAGCTTCTCCGCCTTGACGGTGAGCCAGTTCATCTGGAATTCGGGGAGGTATTCCGCCAGGAATTCGCGCGCCAGGGTCAGGCGTTCGGGCGCCTGGAGAGTCTCTTCCAGCAGGAGCAGTCCCAGGAAGAGGATGGTCTCCATGCGCACCACGCTGTAGGCCATCTGGTCGAAGAACCGGGTGTCGTCGTGATGGGAATCCATGATCGCGATCGCCTGGTCCACCAGGGGACGCAGCTCGGCGACCTGGTCGCGCAGCTCGGCGGCCTCGCCCTGGAAAGGCGCGGCGCACAGCTCGTCCATGCGGTTCTTCAGGGTGCGCTTCTTGACGCCGGCGATGGCGGCCACGATCTGGAGCTGTGTGGTGCCCTCGTAGATGTTGGTGATGCGGGCGTCGCGATAGTAGCGCTCGGCCAGGTGGTCGCGCATATAGCCCTTTCCGCCGTGGACCTGGATGCCGTCGTAGGCGACGCGGTTCGCCATCTCGGTATTGAAGGCCTTCGCCATGGGAGTCAGGGCATCCGCAATGCGGCTGTATTCCTTGGCGCGGGCGCGCTCCTCGTCGGAGGCGCCGCCCTTGCGGACCTTCTCGTCCAGGGCGTCGCGCAAGTCCACCGCCTTGCTGGTCTCGTAGAGGAGCGTTCGGCCCGCCAGCACCGCGGTGCGCATCTTCACCAGCATGGCATTCACCGCGCCAATCTGGTCGATGCTCTTTCCGAACTGGTGGCGCTTGGCGGCGTAGTCGCGGGCGCAGCGGTAGGCGGCCTCGCCGATGCCGACGGCCTGGGAGGCGATGGCCAGGCGGGCGCCGTTCATGAGGCTCATGACGTAGCGGATGAGCCCCAGCTTCCGGCTGCCCACCAGCTCGGCGGGCACATGCTCGAAGGTGAGTTCGCAGGTGGGGGAGCCGTGGAGTCCCAGCTTGTCCTCGATGCCGCTGATCTTCAGCTGCGGGCAGGCCTCCACCAGGAACATGGAGAGTCCGCGGCCATCGGTGGTGCCCTCCTCGCTGCGCGCCAACACCAAAAGCGCCTTGGCGCGGCCATTGGTGATGAAGCGCTTCTTGCCATCCAAATACCACTTTCCCGTGGCGGGATCCTGGGTGGCCTTCGTGGTGACGCTCTGGAGGTCGCTGCCGGCCTCGGGCTCGGTGAGCGCCATGGCGCCGTCCACATCGCCGGTGGCAAAGCGCGGGAGCATGCGCTCGCGCTGCTCGTCGCTGCCGAAGTGGTTGAGGGTCTCGGCGATGGACTGCAGCCCGAAGAGGTTCTGGAGGGAGGCGTCGGCGCGGGAGACCATCTCGGTCATCATGGTGTAGATGGTGGTGGGCATGTTCAGGCCCTTGTAGCGCCGGGGAAGAGTCACGCCGTCCAAATGGTGCTCCCGGATCGCCTGGAGGTTCTCCTGGGTGCCGTGGGGATAGTCCACCTTCCCGCCCGCCAAATGCACATTGTCGCGGTCCACCTGGGTGGCACGGGGGGCGAAGACCTCGCCGGAAAGCTCGCCGACCTCCTCCAGACGGGCCCGGGAGAGCGACTGGGCGGCCTCCAGGGACGCGGGGGCCTCGGGGAATTCCTGGCACTGGGTGAAGTCGTCCTCCCGGAGGCGGTAGACCTCGGAGAGATCCGTATGGTTCAGGTGAAACTGGAGATCCGGATTGTCTAGGAAGAAGTTCTCGGACATGGCTGCAGAAAGAGGGGATGGTGACGAGACGGCAGGACGCAAAAGACAAACGCCCCCACCGCAAAAAAGGGAGAAACGCCGTTAATGTAACCCGCCACACCCTCCCCGCACACCACACACCAACCAGACAATACCCTGGAAGACAACACGACAACTCCACCAAAGAAAAATGTCGCAAATGTCATGTTTTGTCATGAACTAGCCACCTCTGACCGCTTTTCCAACCTGACGAGAATTTCCTGACCGCATTATATTAGGCGCCGTCACGGATCCCCCGATTTCGCCGACCGTATTTTCCTTCCATTTTCCACTATTCAGGAGAGAAAGATGTTGCTATTGTCCGGCAACGAAGCCATTGCCCGCGGTGCCTGGGAGAGCGGCTGCACTGCCGCCTTCGGCTACCCGGGGACTCCCTCCACGGAGATTCTCGAGAACCTGGTGAAGTATTCGGAGCCGCAGGTCTACTGCGAATGGTCGCCCAACGAAAAGGTCGCCATGGAGGCGGCGGCGGGCGCCAGCTTAGGCGGCAGCCGTGTGATTGTGACCATGAAGTGCGTGGGTCTGAACGTGGCTGCGGACCCGCTGATGACGCTTGCCTACATTGGCGTTGAGGGTGGCATGGTAGTGGTGGTGGCGGACGATCCGGGCATGCACTCCAGCCAGACCGAGCAGGACACGCGGCAGTATGCGCGCCTGGCGCACCTCCCGGTGCTGGAGCCCTCGGACTCCCAGGAGGCAAAGGATTTCATGAAGGAGGCCTTCGAGCTCTCCGAGCGCTTCCGGCTGCCGGTGATCCTGCGCACCACCACCCGTGTGAGCCACTCCCGCAGCAAGGTGGAGGAGGGTCCCCGCGCCGAGGGACCCCTTCCCCACGAATTCATCCAGGATCCCTCCCGGCACTGCCCGCTTCCCGTCTGGGGCCGCGGCATGCGCAAGAAGCTCCAGGAGAAGGTGGAGGTCCTCTCCTCCGTGGCGGTGTCCTCTCCCATGAACCGCATCGAGGAGGGCACCTCCTCCCTGGGAATCATCTGCAGCGGCATCGCCTACCAGTATGTCCGGGAGGTCTTCCCCGACGCCTGGGTCCTGAAGCTGGGATTCGCCTACCCCTTCCCCGACAATCTCATCAAGTCCTTCGCCACGAAAGTCCGCGACGTCCTGGTGGTCGAGGAGCTCGACGACTTCCTGGAGGAGCACGTGAAGGCCCTGGGGATTCCCTGCCGCGGACACGACGTGGTCCCCGTCTGCGGCGAGCTCTCCGTGGAGGTTCTCCGCGAGATCCGCTTCCACATCGACGGCACGCCATACCTCCCCCCCGTCACACGCTATCCCCTGGAAAAGCTCCCCGCGCGCCCGCCGGTCTTCTGCCCGGGATGCCCCCACCGCGGGCTCTTCTACGCCCTCACGAAATACGACGTGCTGGTCACCGGCGACATCGGCTGCTACTCCCTGGCGGTCTTCCCGCCCCTCTCCCGCACCGACGTGATCCTCTGCATGGGCGGAGGCATCTCCATGGCGCACGGCCTGGAGAAGTCCGGCCAAAAGAAGAAGGTCGTGGGCGTCGTGGGCGACTCCACCTTCTTCCACAGCGGCATCACCGGCCTTCTGGACATGGTCTACAACAAGGGCACCTCCCTGGTGGTGGTGGTTGACAACCGCACCACCGCCATGACCGGCCACCAGGACCACCCCGGCACCGGACGCACCCTCATGGGCGAGACCACCCGCGAGGCCTCCATCGCCGATTTTGGAAAGGCCTGCGGCATCCAGCGCATCCGCACGGTGAACCCCTACCGCCTCCAGGAGACCATCCAGGTCCTCAAGGAAGAGCTGGAGGCCACCGAGCCCTCGCTGGTCATCTCCCGGGCGCCCTGCCCCCTCCGCACCCGAAAAGCCCTGGGGCCCGCCTTCGCCATCGATCCCGAAAAGTGCAAGAAGTGCGGCGCCTGCCTAAAGCTGGGATGCCCCGCCCTGGAAAAACGCGACGGCGCCATCTCCATCAACCACCTCACCTGCGCCGGATGCGGCGCGTGCCAGGAGGTCTGCCACTTCGGCGCCATCCAGCAGATCGCAGCAAAGCAGGAGTAGCCAACCATGTTCGACCAGACCTTCAGCGTTCTCCTCTGCGGCGTGGGCGGCCAGGGAATCCTCCTGGCCAGCGAAATCACCGCTTGTGCCGCCATCCTCTCCGGATATGACGTAAAGACCAACGAGGTCCACGGAATGGCCCAGCGCGGCGGTTCCGTGGTGGCCTCCATCCGCTTCGGCTCCCATGTGCGAAGCCCCATGGTGGAATTGGGCGGCGCCGACAGCCTCCTGGCCATGGAGCCCGTGGAAGCCATCCGCTGCCACCGGTACCTGAAGCCCAATGGCGTGGCCGCGGTCTCCTCCCAACGGATGGTGCCCGTCACCGTCTCCAGCGGGAATGCGGTCTACCCCGAGACCGAAAAGGCGCTCCAGGGGCTCTTCCCCAACCTGACCTACCTGGACGCCACCGCCATCGCCGAGCAGCTCGGCAGCCCCAAGGCCGCAAACCTGGTCCTGATGGGCGCCCTGGCCGGCATGGCGGGGCACATCGCCCGGAAGGTCTGGGAGATGGCCATCCAGAAGTGCGTTCCCGAAAAGTACCTGGAGCTCAACCTGGCCGCCTTCCGCAAGGGAATGGCGCTGCGCGCACGCTGAAGAACACACGCCTTCGTTACGCCTTCTTTTTTTTGTTTTGCCTCCAATGATCCCGGCAGACGGCCCCGAGGCCGCCGCGCCGGGGATGTCCCACCCCCAAGAAAAGCACCATGAAGACCATGAACTTCGAACATCCCCGCGATCAAATCGTGGAGATGATGGGCCGCATCTATCGCTACGGTCTGACCACCACCAGCGGCGGAAATCTCTCCATCCTGGATTCAGAGGGAAACATCTGGATCAGCCCTGCCGGCATTGACAAGGGCAGCCTCCGCCGCGAGGACGTCATGTGCGTCAAGCCCGACGGCACCATGATCGGCCCCCACAGGCCCTCCAGCGAATTCCCCTTCCACAAGGACATCTACAAGCTGCGCCCCGATGTGCGCGCCATCGTCCACGCCCATCCCCCAACACTGGTGAGCTTCTCCGTGGCCGGACAGATCCCCAACACCTGCGTCTTCCCCAACGCCAAGAACATCTGCGGCACGGTGGGATACGCTCCCTACGAAGTCCCCGGCAGCGAGGCCCTGGGCGTCAGCGTCTCCAACGCCTTCGCCGCCGGCCACAGCACCATCCTGCTGGAGAACCACGGCACCTGCTGCGCCGGAAATAGCCTCCTGCAGGCCTTCCAGCGCTTCGAGACCCTGGACTTCTGCGCCCGACTCATCGCCGGCGCCATCCAGGTGGGCACCCCCCGGTACCTCACCGAGACCGAGCTGGAATTCCACGCCATCGACCGCAACCAGGACTTCGAGGAGTTCGTGCCCACCAGCCGCACCAGCCAGGAGATGGAGATGCGCTACCAGATGGCGCAGCTCATCCAGCGCGCCTACCGCCAGCAGCTCTTCACCAGCACCGAGGGAACCTTCGCCTGCCGCATCGACAAGGATACCTTCCTGGTGACCCAGCGCGGAATGGACCGCGGCAGCACCATGCCCGAGGACCTGGTGCTGGTCAACGGCCATCGCCGCGAGGCCGGCAAGCAGGTCTCCCGCGCCACCTGGTTCATCAAGCGGATCTTCGACGCGCAGCCCGAGATCAACAGCGTGATCCTGGCCAATCCGCCCTGCGTCATGTCCTACGCCGTCACCGAGGCGAAGTTCGACCCCCGCGTGATCCCCGAGAGCTACATCCTGCTGCGGGAAGTGCCCTCCTTCCCCTTCGGCGAACACTTCCGCAACACCGACCAGGTCGTCAAGACCCTCTCTCCCAGATACCCCGTCATCATCATCGAGAACGACTGCCTGGTCACCACCGGCTCCACCCTCATCCAGGCCTTCGACCGCCTGGAGGTCGCCGAATACTCCGCCAAGGCCACCATCTCCTGCAAGGGACTCGGCGGCATGAAGCCCATCACCGCCAAGCAGATCCAGGATCTGGTGAAGGCCTTCCACCTGGTGAAGTAATTCCCCACCCCAAAGAACCACGAACGCACTCCCGAATCCCATGGAAGACTTCCTGAACAGCCTCTCCAACATGATGGACACCGCCCGACAGGGCACGCAGGAACAGCAGGAGCGACAGAAGATCCGGGAGCTGCTGCAGGGACTCACCCCCGCACAAATCGCTGACGAGCTCCAAAAGATCCGCGCCCTCCTGGAGGAAAAGGAGAAGAGCCTCCTCGCCCTCCGGGAAAAACTGCGCGCCATGCCTCCCCGCGAAATGCTCGGAGAGCTCGGCGCCGCCCTCAAGGACCAGGTCTCCGATCTCATGGAGGAGATCTCCGAGCTGCATCTCAAGGAGGCAGTCTTCTCCCAGACGAATCCCTAGGCCCCCGCGAAAAGGAATGGGGAGCAAGCGCAGGCAGCGAATTTCGACGCCTGCGCCGCCCCACCACCCCTCCCCCGACAGCGATTCCGCGTTCCCCGCAAAGCCGTGCCACAACAATGGCACGGCTTTTTTGCTTTCCCCGCGAATTCTAGACGGCGCCGCGAGCTACCCAAAGGACGGAGGGGCTGTGCCCCCCCCCGTGCCCCCCGAATCCATTAGGGTAACGGCAGCCCCATTTGGCGCAATGTGTAATCCATGCCCCCCGCATGGTACCGCCGCAGTTTCCTGGCGGCGGCAGAGCGCCTGCGGCGCCGCCTGGCGCACGAGCCGGTAACATTCCGGCGCGGGGTTGCTCCAGGCTGGGGAATTGAGGGTAAAGTACGCAGGTAATTTCTCCCGTGGGGGCATTGTGTCCTGAAGGGATCCGGATTTTTGTCACAACTCTCTCTCCTCCAACGCAAACGGGCGGGTTTGCCCCGCTCTCTTTTCCTGTTGCCCATGAAAAAGCTGTTCTTCTCCCTATTGTCCGTCGTGATGGCGTCGGCATTTGTCCTGTCGGCCGAGATGGTCACCCGCATTGAGGTCGTGGACCTGACGGGCGGTTCGAACCAGGAGGCCCTGGAGCAGGTGGTGTATGCCACCATTGGCACGAAGGTCGGCGAGGACTTCTCGCTGCCGCGCCTCTCCCAGGATGTGAGCGCCCTGCTGAAGGTCCGTGGCGTGGACGACGTCCAGACGAAGGTCGGCCAGCGCGAGGACGGCTCCGTCCTGGTCACCTACCTCCTCACCTTCCGCCAGCGTGTCTCCGCCATTGACATCGAGGGCGCCAACGCCTTCCGCGCCAAGGCGCTGGCCAAGAAGTGCACCACCAAGATCGGCGAGCTGGTGGACGACGTCAGCCTGGCTGCGGACCGCAAGCGGATTCTGGACAAATACGAGAAGGCGGGCTACCACGGCGTGGAGGTGACCACGCGCCTGGAGAGCGATCCCGCCGTCCCCGGTTCCGCCCGCGTGGTCTTCCAGATTGTGGAGGGCGCCGCCCGCCAGAAGCTCAAGGGCGTCTACTTCGAGGGAAACACCGCCTTCACCCAGAGCGAGCTGCGGGACCAGGTTCTCACCAAGCGCCAGTGGTGGCGCTACATCTTCCGCATGGGGAACTACTACAACCCCGCCCTCCAGAATCTGGACATCGACAAAATCCTGTCCCTCTACGCCACCAAGGGCTATCTCGACGCCCAGGTGACCTCCGTGGAGCAGCAGTCCCTGGATGACGGCAAGTGGGTCCGACTGGTCTACCACATCCAGGAAGGACAGCCCTACACCCTGGGCACGCGCACCTTCGAGGGGCAGACCCTCTTCACCGCCGAAAAGCTCCTGGAGCAGGCCAAGATGCAGCCCGGACAGGCCTACTCCTCCACCCAGGCCGACGCCGACCTGGAGGCCATGAAGGGCCTCTATGAAGGCCGCGGATACCTGGATCTGCGCTTCGTGCCCCAGCTGCAGAAGAACGCCGACACCCACGTGGTCGATGTATCCTACCGCATCCGCGAAGGCGAGTCCAGCCGCATCGGCGACATCACCATCTCCGGAAACACCTACACCCGCGACCACGTCATCCGCCGCGAACTGGCCATCTTCGAGGACGACCTGGCCGATAGCCGGAAGATCCGCCAGACCAAGAACCGCCTGGAGAACCTGGGATACTTCGAGAGCGTGGAGATCCTCCCCAAGACCACCGCGAATCCCGCCCGCCGCGACCTCTCCATCGAGGTGAAGGAAAAGCCGACCGGCTCCATCTCCGTGGGCGCCGCCTTCTCCAGCGAAGACTCCGTCCTGGGATTCCTGGAACTCTCAGAAGCCAACTTCAGCCTCGACAAGCTCCTGGGACTGGAAAAGCCAAAGGGTGACGGACAGCGCATGCGCGCCTACCTGGCCGTGGGGTCCGACACCCAGAACTTCTCGCTCTCCCTCACCGAGCCCTCCCTCTTCGACGGACCCTTCAGCCTCACCAACGAGCTCTTCCTCCATACCCGCTACGAAGACGAATACGACGAGCGGCACATCGGATACGCCATCACCCTGGGACTCCCCGTCTCCTTCAAGGTGCCCTTCCTCCCCGACCACACCGAATACTGGCGTGTCTCCCTGGGACTCCGCGTCGAGCACATCCGGATCTCCGACCTCGACGACGAGGAGGAGTTCGACGAAAACGACGGCAACTACCCCGACAACGTGAAGTTCCCCAAGGGCCGCAACTACTCCATGCGCCGCGACGAAGGCGGTGACTTCGCCAACCGTCTCGTCCTCTCCCTCTCCCGCGATACCCGGAACCACTACATCTTCCCCAACCGCGGAACACACTACTCCCTCGACGCGGAATACGTCACCCGCGCCCTGGGCTCCTACGCCGACTACCTCAAGTTCCACGCCGGCGCCGAGGGATACTTCCCCGTCTACAAGGACCTCTTCCTCCGACTCTCCGCAGACGCACACACCGCACAGCACCTGGGCGGCGACGACATCAAGATCTTCGACCGGTACTTCGCCGGCGGATACGGCACTCTCCGCGGCTTCAAGCGCCACGACGTGAGCCCCGTCAACCGCAACGAGAACTCCATCGGCGGCTCCACCATGCTGGTGGGCACCATGGAGCTCATCCAGCCCGTCAAGGACTTCATGTTCTTCAAGGTCTTCTGCGACGTGGGCAATGTCTGGTGGGAAGACTTCGACGCCGATCTCGGAGACCTCAATGCCTCCCTGGGACTGGGCGTCCAATTCCGGCAGGTGCCCATCCGCTTCGACTACGGCTACCCCATCATCACCAAGGGCGACCACCTCGACGGCAGAAGCGGACGCTTCCACTTCTCCATCGACTACTCCTTCTAGGCGGAGAAAATCCGACCTTTTCCCAATCGCGAACTGCGGCTCCCACCCGACCCGCACAACAACACGCGCGCCGGGGACCCCTCCCTCCCTCCCCCGACGCGGGATCGACCAACACACCGGCATAACGCCTCCTCATCCCCCCTTGTTTCCGGCGCCATGGATCGCGCCGCACGGGGCGCATTCCTGCGCCAGCTATGCGCATTTTCAACCAATACATCGCCAAGAACCTGCTGGGGACGCTGCTGCTCGCACTGGGCATCCTGACCTTCGTCATGATGTCCGTGCACCTCTTCCGCCTCTTCGCCATGCTGGCGAGCGGAGTTTCGCCGTCAGTATTGGGGCGGATCTTCCTGTGCTACCTGCCAGAGGTCCTGCGCTACGCCTTGCCCTTCTCCGTCCTGGTCTCCACCGTATTGGTCTTCAGCCGCATGAGTGCGGACAGCGAGATTGTCGCCCTGAAGGCCTCGGGGATTGGCCTTTGGCAGATCACGGCCCCGGCGCTGGTGCTCACGCTGATCCTGTGTGCCGCGGGCGTATGGCTCGCCATGGACCTCGCGCCACGCCTGCGCTATGACGGCGAACGCATCCGTTGGCAGGCGGTCACCACCAGCCCCCTGGCGCTCTTGGAGCCCGGCGCCATCACGAATCTCTCTGGCCAGACCTCCATCCGCGTGGGCTCACGGGATCCCGAAAGCGGCCTGCTGCAGGATGTGCATATCTACCAGCTGGACAAAAATGGCGACGCCCTCCAGGAGATCACCGCGCGCGCCTGCCGCATTGAGGCCGAGCCCGAGGAGCGCACCCTCCACCTGACCCTCTACCACTTCTCCATCGCCAAGCGCGCCGTCTCCCCGGAGACCCTGGAGAAGCAGCGCGACGCCACACGCCAGGCGCCGGACTTCCTCACCGGCGAGACCCTCACCCTCCAATTGGAATACGGCACCCTCCAGGACCGCAAGACCCTGGGCCGCAAGATCAAGATGATGCCCGTGAAGATGCTTCTGGCCGACCTGATCTGGCAGCGCTCCCAGGGGAAGGACGTCTCCAAGTATTGGTACGACTTCCACTACCGGCTGGCACTGGCATTCTCCCCCCTGGCATTCCTCCTCATGGGAATCCCCTTCGGCATCCGGAACCGCCGCAGCGAGGCCGCCAGCGGATTGGTCATCTGCCTGGCGCTGGCACTCGTCTACTACGGCGTCATCCTCCTCTGCGACAGCCTCGTCAAGCACCCGGAACTCCACCCGGAATACCTCATCTGGCTGCCGAATCTCCTCTACCAGGTCGGAGGACTCTTCGCCCTCGCGCGACTCGCCCGACACTGAGAACACACCACCCCCGCGACCCCACCATGAGACAGCTCCTCCTCCTCGCCGCGCTCATCCCCGCGCTCCTGCTGCAGGCGCTCACCTGGACCGACTCCGATCTCGGATTCCTCAACGAGACCGCCATCCGACAGGCCGCCGAAAACGCCACGCCCCAGAAGTATCCCAATGCGGACACCATCCTCTTGGACGAAGAGGCGCGACTGGAATACCAGCCCGATGGCTCCTACGTGCAGGTCTGCGACAACGCCAAAAAGATCATGACCTTGGCCGGCGTGGAGTCCAGCCGCGAGCTCCAGAGCTACTACGACGCGAAATACAGCCGCGCAAAGATCTCCCTGGTCCAAATCCTCCGAGGCAGCGAGACCATCCCCCTGGACTTGGCCGCCTGCACCCAGGAGATGACCGAAAACAGCCAGATGGGCAGCAATATCTATGATCCCGACCACCGCGTCATCAAGGTCACCGTGGCCGGCCTGAAGCCCGGCGATGTGCTGCGCGCGGTCTACGTGGACGAAGTCCAGAAGCCCCGCGTGCCCGACTCCTTCAGCCAGAGCTTCCTGCTGGAACAGGACCAGCCCATCCTCCACACACGCATCCAAGTACAGGCCCCCGCGTCCCTCCCCCTGAAGTCCATGATCGTGAAAGACGCCCAGGGGAAGCCCCCCGTCTTCCAGCAGACCGAGCACTCCGGCGGCATCCTCTACGCCTGGGAGACCGCCGAGCCCGTCCCGCAGTATTTCCCCGAGCCCGGAATGCCCTCCGGAGTCGCCGGACGCCAGCGGCTCCTCATGAGCACCTTCGAATCCTGGGCGCAGGTCTCCCAGTGGTACAACGCCCTCTGCCAGCCCCGGCTTGTCCCCGACCAGAACATCCGCGACGGCGTGGAGGCCCTCCTGCGGGGAATTGACGACCCGAAAGAGAAGGTCCTGGCCCTCTACAACTTCGTCTCCCAGAAGGTCCGCTACATGGGCCTGACCCTGGAGGACAGCGCCCCCGGATACGAGCCCCACGACGTCGCCTTCACCTACGCGCAGCGCGCCGGCGTCTGCCGCGACATGGCCGCGCTGTTGGTCTCCATGCTCCAGGTGGCCGGCTTCGAATCCCACCCCGCGCTCATCCACGTGGGATATCCCAAGGACGAAGAGGTCCCGCAGCCCTTCTTCAACCACGCCATCACCGCCGTGAGGCTCCCCGGCGACGAAACATGGACCCTCCTGGATCCCACCGCCTCCAACGCCAAAGACCCCTTCCCCGCCTATCTCTCCGACACCAGCTACCTGGTGGCCACCCCCGCGGGGGATCCCCTCCGACGCGCGGCCGTCACCCCCTGCGACCGAAACCAGACCGCCATCCAGACGGTGGCGAAGCTCTCCCCCGAGGGCGATCTCGCCGTCCGCGCGAAGATCCTCTTCCAGGGCATCGCCGACCAGGCATACCGGAACTTCTTCCTGGATTGCCCGCCCGAACAGCGACGGCTCTTCTTCCAGACGCAAATCTCGAAAGTCCTCCCCGGCGCCACCCTGGAATCCCTGGAAATCCTCCCCGAGGACCTCATGGATCTCTCCCGCGTCCTGGAAGCGCGCTTCTCCTGCAAGGCGCCGCAGTCGCTCATCGCCGGACGCTCCGCCAAGGACGGCGCGCCCGACCTGTCCCCCGGCGCCACCGCGATGCTGTCGCTGCCACGCTTCTCGAAGGTCATCGGCCTCAACCTATTGCCCTTCCACCAGGCAACCCTGGACAAGCGTCGCTTCCCCCTGGAGACCTCCTGCGCCGCCTCCGTCGCCGAAGAACTCCTGGTGGACCTCCCCGATGGCGTCGAAATCCTCTGCGCCCCCCAATACACCGATCTCGACGACGACTCCTTCTGCCTCAAGCGCACCCTGGACACCCTCCCCGGACGCCTCCACTACCAGGGCTTCTACGCCAACAAGGCCGTCCGCTTCTCCCCCGAGCAATATGGCCGGATGAAGCGCGCCCTGGCAGTCCGTGACGCCGAAGACCGCAAGATGGCGATCCTCCGTTTCCGGGAAGCCGCCCCCGAGACCGCCCAGGGCGCCGCCGGACAGCAGGAGCAAGCGGACCTCGACATCCTGGAACGCAAGACCGTGGTGCAGGTGCTCTCTCCCTCCAGCTGGACCGTGGAGACCTCCACAAAATACAAGGTCCTCACCTACGCCGGCATCCAGTCCGCCGACCTCTCCATCCCCTTCAATCCCGCCTGGGAGGACGTCGAGGTCCTTCTGGCGCGCGTGACCACCAATGGCAAGGCCCAGGATGCCCCGAAGGAGAACCAGAATCTCATGGACGCCAGCTGGGCCGCCTCCGCGCCCCGCTATCCCGCCGGAAAGATCCTGGTGCTGAGCCTGCCTGGCGTGGAGGTCGGCAGCGAAGTGGAGGTCCAGATTCGCCGCACCCTGAAGAACCGCCCCTTCTTCCGCTACTCCGAGACCCTCCGCGACGACGACCCCATCCGCCTCTGGAGCCTGGACATCCTGGCGCCGAAGAATCTCTCCGTAAAGCCCAAGTACCTGCCCAACGGCTGGCTGGACCTCCCCCAGGACACCAAGGATCCCGTGAAGGTCGACCAGCGGAAATACTCCCTGCCCGGCGACATGGTCCGCTATAGTCTGGTGGCACAGAATCTCCCCGCCATCCACCAGGAGAGCTCCCGCCCCCCCGAATACGCCTATCTTCCCACCGTGGTCGTGGATGCCGGCGACTGGGGCGACTACGCGAAGGCGCTCTCCCGCATGGTGGACGCCCTGGGCGACGGCGGCGAGGCCATCCAGGCCATGGTGGCGCCCCTCCGGGAGCTCCCTCCCGAAGACCGCCTGGTGGAAATCCGCCTCTGGATGGAGAAGAATATCCGCCAGAGCGGCCCCGCACACTACGCACTGCCCCTCGCCTGCCTCTCCACTCCCGAAATCACCGCCCGCGACGGATACGGCAACAGCGCCGACCGCGCCATCCTCTACCGCGCGCTCCTGAAGGCCGCCGGCTTCGAACCCCGGCTCTACTTGGCCAGCGATGCCCCGCAATACAAGGAGCTCCAGCTCTTCTACCGGGAATTCCCCAATGCCGCGCTCTTCTCCCAATGGCTGGTCTCCGTCACCCTCGGCAAAGAGGAGATCTGGTTCAATGACCAGAGCCAGTATTCCCAGTTCGGCACCAGCCGCTACGACCACGGAGTCCTCCTGGCGCTGAACGGCGGAAGCCTCCGCACCATGAGCCTTCCCCGGGACTACCAGGACCGCTCGCGCTGCCACTGGACCCTGAAGGTGGCCGACGACGGCTCCGCAGACCTCACCGTGGAGGAGACCATCCAGGGCAGCCGCTTCGGCACCCTCAAGCGATACTACCAGTGGCTCACCCCCGAGGAACGCCGCCGGCACTACGTCCAGCTGGTCAGCGACATCGCACAGGACGCCACGCCCGTCACTCCCGACCTGACCACCGACTTCCAACACTACCCGGGAACCGTCTCCTATACCGTGAAACTGGCAAAATGCGCCGTCATGGAAGACGGCTTCTGCTACCTGAAACTCCCCGTCAACCTGGCGTCCCCCCTGGCATCCGCACGGGATCCCCGCGAATTCCACCCCCTCTACCGCTCCCGCTTCCAGCAGAGCGCCATCGTCCTCGACGTGGAGCTGCCCGCACAGTATCGCACCGTGGTGCTGAAGCCCGCGCGCTTCGCCTGGAAGGCGCCCGACGGCACCGGAAGCATCCTCTGGCAGAGCGAGGGCCGCGAGCCCGCCGCCAACGCCCCCAGAAAACTCACCTTCACCTACGAATGCCAGCTGGCGCCCGGAGTCACCCCCCTGAGGCTCTATCCGCAGTACCAGGAGGCCTACCGCAGGCTCCTCCATCCCGACGCCACTACACTCCTTCTGGCAAAGTAGCGCCACACCCACACACCCGCCGAGGCATACCCCATCCCCACCCCCGCGGCTAGCCTAACTCCCTCCCGCGCCGACACACGACGGATTCCTCCGACGCCCCCCGCGGCGCCCCGACCATGCCTTTCCTCGAACACTGCTCTTACCGCACACCCGTCCATCTGGGACGGCACTTCCAGACCATCTACCCCAGCTTCTTCTCCAAGGCCCCCGAGGCCAACTACCAGCGGGAGAAGCTCTCCTTGGACGACGGGGACTTCCTCTATTTGGACTGGGCGCCCGTTGACACGCCTCCCGACCAGCTGCTGATCATCTGCCACGGCCTGTGTGGCAGCACACACCGGCACTACTGCCTCAGCATGGTCCACGCCTTCCGCCAGAAGGGCATCCCCTGCCTGGCCTGGAACTACCGCGGCACCGGTCAGGTGGAGAACCAGACCAGCCGCATCACCTGCAACAACTCCACCGACGACCTGCACCGCGTGGTCCTCCACGCCATCGCGAAGGGATACCGCCGCATCTACCTCTCCGGCTTCTCCATGGGCGGAAACCTAGTCATGCTCTACCTGGGCCGCGAACGGAAGATCCTGCCTCCCGAGGTAAAGGGCGGCGTCGCCGTCTGCGCCCCCATCGACAGCTCCGCCTCCATTGACGCCACCCACAAGGCGCTCTTCGGAATCTACGAACAGCACTTCCTCAAGAAGATGAAGCAGCGCATCCTCTCCGTCGCCAATCTCTATCCCGGATTCGATTTCACCAATACCATGAAGGCGCACTCCTTCCGGGAATTCGACAACGCCTTCACCGCCCCCACACAGGGATTCCAGGATGCCGAGGACTACTACAATACCTCCAGCGCCATCCCATACCTCTCCCAAATCGACCGCCCCACTCTCCTGCTGAATCCCCGAAACGATCCGCTCCTCACCCCCAGGTGCTACCCGAAACAGGCCGCCCACGACAGCCAGTTCTTCTATCTGGAAATCCCCCACGACGGCGGACACTGCGGATTCCTCACCCCAAAGGGCAAAGAATGGTGGCCCGCCGAAAGAGCCCTGCAATTTGCGCTGGAAAAACTCCAGTAGTCTCCGTAAAGTAAAGTACAGAGCCCAAGCCAGACCCCCTCCCGCATTTTTCAGAAGCCCCGGAAGGCGCCCGTCCCTCCGGACCAATCCACCCGTCACCCAAAGGAGGCCCCTATATGTCCATTCTGACCATCGCACGCGAACACGGCGCCTGGACCACGGCAGCAGCCGAGCAGCTCGCCCAGGAGCTGAACGCCACCATCCTAGGGAAGGAGGAGCTGGAGAAGCGCCTCCAAGACGCCGGAATGCAATCGAAGCTCTTCCAGCGCTACGACGAGCGGAAGCCCGGATTCTTCTCCTCCTTCTCCCCCGACCAGGACGTCTATCTGCTCTACCTCAAGACCGTCCTCCTCCAGGCCGCCTCCCAGGGAAATGTCATTATCCTGGGACGCTGCTCCCACCTGCTCTTGGGAGACCTCCCGAACTGCCTCCGACTCCGCCTGGTGGCCCCCGAAGAACACCGCCTGCAGAATCTCAAGGAGGAATTCGGATACGACCACGAGATCGCAAACCGCGTGCTCCACAAGTGCGACGCCGACCGCGCGGGATTCTGCCACTTCCACTTCAACGAGGAATGGGCGGATACCGCCCTCTACGACTTGACCATCAACACCGCCACCCTCAAGACCGAGCAGCTGATCGACTTGGTGAAATTCCAGCTGGCCGCGCGCGTCACCCCCGAGCGCGAAAAGGCCGCCGCCCAGCAAATCCAGAACCGCCTGCTGGCCCAGAAGGTGGCCGCCGCGCTTCTGGTGGAACAGCGGCTCTCCCTGGCATTCCTGGATGTACAGGCCGACGCCACCGGACGAGTCACCCTCCTGGGAGCCACCACCACACCCGCCGCCGCCCTGCAGGCCGCCGAGGCAGCCAAGGCGGTCCCCGGAGTCACCGAGGTCTCCAACCAAATCCGGGTCGCCCTGGAGATGGTCCAGAATCCCCACCGGATCTAAGCCATGGACTTTCTGGATCTGCAGGGGAAGGCCATCCTGGTGGCCGGCGTGGCGAACCGCCGGAGCATCGCCTGGCACGCCGCACGACGCCTGACGGAGGCCGGCGCACGCGTCCTGTATCTCTTCCGCGACACGGCGCTCCTGGAAAAGAACCGCACGCTGATCGGCGACGACACGCCCGCCTTCCCCTGCAATCTGGAAAATGACGCCGAGCTGGAGAGCATGGCGCACTGGGTGCACTCCCAGACGCCACAACTAGACGGCATTCTCCATTGCGTGGCGTATGCCAACTACTCCAAGGGCATCCAGCCCTTCCACCGCATCGACAAGCAGGACTTCCTCCAGGCCATGGACATCAGCTGCTTCTCGCTCGTGAAGCTCTGCCAATCCCTGGAAGCCCTCCTGGCCCCCAATGCCTCGGTGGTCACCATGTCCATCTCCTCCACCCGCATGGCGGCGGAGAGCTACGGCTACATGGGACCCGTGAAGGCGGCACTGGATTCGACGGTGGTCTTCCTGGCAAAATCCCTCACGGCCACCGTCTCCCCGAACATCCGGGTCAATGCGGTGGGGGCCGGCCCCCTGAAGACCAGCGCCTCCGCCGGAATTCCCGGATACATAGACGCATACCTCTTTGCCGAAAAGTCCACCCTCCGACACCGCGCCCTGGAGACCCAGGAGGCCGCCGACGCCGCCGTCTTCCTGCTGAGCCCCCGCTCCAGCGGCATCAACGCACAGACCCTGGTGGTGGACGCCGGAATGGCCTGCAATTTCTTCGACCGGGAAAACCTGCGCCCCTGATCCCCACCAGACCGGACGCAGAATTCCCCCTAAAGTCCCCCCACACACGCCTCTCCCGCGTACGCGACGCTCGCGCGCGCACGCACGCACGCATCCCTCGAAAAGCACAAACCGTTCCCATGGAACCGCTCCCCTCCCTCGACGAAATCCGCGGACTCTACCGCGACTACATGGTCCCCACCTACAACTTCTCCTCCCCCGTCATGGTGCGCGGCGAGGGCTCCCGCCTTTGGGACCTGGAAGGGAAGCAATACCTGGATTTCACCACCGGCATCAGCGTCTGCAGCCTGGGACACTGCCACCCCGGCGTCTCCCAGGCCATCGCCCGCCAGGCGACGACTCTGATGCACTGCTCCAATGTCTTCTGCAACGCCAACGCCCCGCGCCTGGCCAAGAGGCTCTCGGATGGCGGCATCCAAGGAAAGGTCTTCTTTGCCAACTCCGGCGCCGAGGCCAACGAGGGCATGATCAAGACCGCACGCCTCTGGGGAAATGCCCACGGCGGCAAAAACGAAATCATCGTCTTCCATACCTCCTTCCACGGACGCACCCTGGCGACTCTCGCCGCAACCGGACAGCCCGTCTTCCGCAACGGAATGTCCCCCGATATGCCCGGATTCACCACCGTCGCCTACAATGACCTGGAGGCAGTGAAGGCCGCCGTCTCCCCCAAGACCTGCGCAATCTTCCTGGAACCCGTCCAGGCCGAGGGCGGAGTCTTCCCCGCCACCCCGGAATTCCTCCAGGGACTGCGCGCACTCTGCGACGAAAAGGGACTGCTCCTGCTGCTGGACGAAGTCCAGACCGGCATGGGCCGCACCGGGAGCCTCTTCTGCTTCCAGCAATACGGCGTGCGACCCGATGCCTTCTCCACCGCAAAGGCCATCGGAAACGGAATCCCCCTGGCGTGCTTCCAACTCTCCCAGGAACTGGCCGCTCTCCATAAGCCCGGACTCACCCACGGCTCCACCTTCGGCGGAAATCCCCTCTCCACCGCCGCCGGACTGGCGGTCATGGAGGCCTTCGAGAACGAGGGCATCCTGGAGAATGTCCAAAAACAGGGCAAGGCCCTCCGCGACGGACTGGAGGCCCTCCGCGAAAAACACCCCGCCATCAAGGATGTCCGCGGCATGGGACTGCTCCTGGGCGTTCAGCTGGACGAGGCGCTCCCCGCCGTCGTCGCCGCCTGCCGGGAAAAGGGCCTGTTGACCCTCACCGCCGGAAAGGGCGTCCTGCGACTGCTGCCCTGCCTCAAGGTCACCGACGCCGAAATCCAGGAGGCCCTCGCAATCCTCGACCAGGCAATCCCCTGAAAAACACTTCCTAAACACCACTTCCGCCCCAGAAAACGCCGAAACCCAGGAAACTCCACCGCTTGCCCCTAGGACACGAACCCCATGATCCAGAGAATCCTCTTCGCACTGCTCCTCTGCCTCCTCCTCGCGCCCGTGAAAGCAGAAACCGTCCGACACTACGATTCCTCCGGACGATACACCGGACGCTCCGAAATCGACAGCAACGGAAACTCCCGCAACTACGACGCCTCCGGACGATACACCGGACGCGCCGAAACCAGCAGCAGCGGCACCACACGATACTACGACGCCTCCGGATGCTCCCAGGGACGCGCCGAGACCAATAGCAGCGGCACCACACGGTACTACGATGCCTCCGGACGCTCCACCGGACGCTCCGAAACCGACAGACACGGCACCACGCGATACTACGACGCCTCCGGACGCTCCGATGGACGCTCCGAAACCAACAACAACGGAAATACCCGGCACTACGACCGAAACGGACGCTCCCAGGGACGCTCACAGGGCAGTTTCTACAACCCCTCCCTGAACCGCCGATAAAACGCCATTGGCACTTGGCAATCCGTGGCTAGCGGCTAGCACTATGAAGTGCCGCAGGCGCCTTTCCGCCGAAGTTTCGGCTGTACGATACCGCTTCGAAAGCGCTGTTAGCCCCAGGTGCTTCTTCCCTAGCCAGATACCCAAAGGACGGGAGGCTGCCGCCCCCGTTCCCCTGCCTAGTTAGTAGCTAGCCGCTAGCCTATGCGGTGCCTGCGGCGCTTTTCCGCCGAAGTTTCGGCTGTACGATACCGCTTCGAAAGCGCTGTTAGCCCCAGGTGCTTCTTCCCTAGCCAGATACCCAAAGGACGGGAGGCTGCCGCCCCCGTTCCCCTGCCTAGTTAGTAGCTAGCCGCTAGCCTATGCGGTGCCTGCGGCGCTTTTCCGCCGAAGTTTCGGCTGTACGATACCGCTTCGAAAGCGCTGTTAGCCCCAG
>CAVDSU010000023.1:0-21858 GCA_963611685.1 bacterium | reverse complement strand
AGGCGCCGCAGGGCGGCGCGTGCCTTCCAACGGTGCGTACTTGCCTAGCGCAAGTTTTGCAGGAAGATCTCCAAAGGACGGAGGGCTGCCGCCCCCGCACCCCCGCTACGGAGGGCTGCCGCCCCCGCACCCCCGCTTTAGCTCTTGGCCGCTTCGTGGCTAGCTGCTAGCCTACAAGGCGCCTGCGGCGCCGCCGCAGGCGCCGCTTTCACCCACTACCCACTACCCACTACCCACTACCCACTACCCACTACCTGCTCCCTGCTACCTAATTACCCGGGGGGTGCGGGGGGCAGAGCCCCTCCGTCCTTTGGATATTCTGCCCCCCTCCCTAGATGCGTATTTTTCCCGGCAGAAGCCGGCAAAGCCGCCCTATTTTCCTATTCAGCAGCTAGGGGCTAGTGTTTTGCCGCCTCGGGGGCATTTTGTCTTTTCATGCGCGTACTGAAGAGGAGCAGGCATACTCCGCAGACTCCCATGATAAGTGGTCCGTAGATAATTCCGACCAGTCCGAAGGTCTGGAGTCCTCCGAGGATTGCGAAGAAGAGTACCATGTATGACATCCCGGTATTTCCGCCCTTTTTCATCAGCAGTGGGCGGATGATGCTATCCACATTCGCCACGATGCCGCCGCACGCCAGGAGAATAAAGAATGCCTTTCCGGGGTGTCCGGTGAGCAGCAGGAAGAGCGCCATGGGGACCCAGACCAGTCCGGTTCCCACGAAGGGGACGATGGAGCAGACTCCCAGGAGGGCTCCCCAGAAGAGTGCGGGGACTCCCACCATCTTGAAGAAGGCCATGGAGAGGACTCCCTGGATGACGGCGGTGCCCAGGACGCTCACGAAGATGGCCTGGAAGACCTCGCGGATACGGGAAGAGACATGCCGTGTCTCCTCCTCCCCGAGCGGGGAGATGCTCTTCAGGTATGCCATGAGCTCCCGTCCATCCAGGAAGACATGATACATCACGAAGAGCATGATGAAGAAATTGAAGACCGTGAGCCAGGTGCGGGAGAGGATTGCCAGCACGCAGTCCTTGAGCCACTGGAGAATCACGGTCCCCGCCTTCACCAGCATGGGAGAGAGCTCCAGGATTCCGGAAGACGGCGCTGCCGGCGAAACGCCCTCCGTTCCCTCGGGATTCCCCGACACCGTGGACTCTGCGGACACTTCCGCCTCCGCCTCCGCCTCAGTCGAAGGCAAGGTCTCCTCTTTCGGCAGAAGGGTCGCGGAGTTCGTGGAGAGGCGTTCCAGGACCTGCTGGATGCGCGGATGCTCTGTCAGGAAGGTCCGCGCGTTGTATTCCAGGTCCTCGTGGATCCACTTTTGAGCGGCGGGGATGGCCTGCATCCCCTGCTCCGCCACCTGCACCACGAAGAATCCCAGGGGCACCGCCACCAGGAAAAAGACCAGCACCACAGAGAGGAGCGCAGCCAGGCTCCGTGCGCGGAGACCCGCCTGGGGCGTGGGCTCCGCGCCCTCCGGTGCCGGTGGACGATGCAGCAGGCGTCGCCAGACGGCGTCGGTGCGTTTTGAGAGCCACAGGAGGAATCGCAGGAGCCATCGGTTCACGGGCATAAGGAGGATTGCCAGGAGTCCTCCCAGGATGATGGCATGGAGGAATCCCCGCAGCAGAAAGACCACCGCCACCAGCATCGCCAATGTGAGGACAAGGAAGGAGAAATTGGCGATGGCGGGGCGCCAGGAGCGCAGGTCGTCGTGTGTATCCATAGTAGTTTCGGGAATTTCCGGGCGAGGGAGCTTTGGGGTTACTCCAAGAGAATCTGCGGGGAATTCTTCCATTTTCCCTGGAGGCTGCGGAACTTCTCGGCATTTTTGTGTCCGCGGGACTCCTCCTGCTGTCGGAAGCGCGCCAGGCCGCCGGCGAGTTCCTTGGGCGAGAGTCCGGGGCGCCGGACGGGATGCCGGGTGATTACGGGATCGTGTCCCAGGAAGGCGACGGCCTCCTCCAGGCAATCCATGAGTCGGACCCGCTCAGCCAGCAGGACCTGCGGATCCCGGGAATACTCCTTCCAGGAGACGACCACCGCGGGATTCACCTCCAAGAGGGCATGGATGCGTTCCGCAAGCGCGGGATTCCGGTCGCCGATCTCGTCGCGGGCGGCCTCCAGGAGGCAGAAGAGCTCGTAGTCCTCCAGGCCATCCTGGAGAGTCTCCAGGCGAATGGAGGAGAGCGGCGTTCCGGAGGGATCGGGATAGACCAGATTGCCATCGCCATTGGACAAGTTGTTGAAATTCCCGCCGCCGAACCAGGGATTCGCCCAGCCCCACCAGTTCACGGACCAGTAGAGAATGCCGTCCAGCTTGTGCTTCCAAGTCATCCAGAGCCAGACGCGTCCCTCCGTGAGCGGCGAGTCGATCCAGACATTGGGGAAGGGTCGCCGGGAACCGTATGCCACATACCACCACACATTGCGGCCGCGGGACTGTTCCTGGGCGGCGGCAATGGGATCGTAGGTATGGATCTCGGGGCACCAGATGTCCACGAAGAGGAGCTCCTCGGGGAAGGAGCGCGCGGTCATCATGTTCTTCAGAGACACGCCGTCCTTCATGTCCTTCGCCTGAGAAAGCCGTCGATTGACCTCGGGGTAGTGTGCGGGCGTCGGCTCGTCCGCCAGGTAGGTATAGAAGTATTTTTCCCAGCCCTTTTCGCGGAGGTGGTCGCGGAAGATCCGTGCCCAGAGTCCGCGGGGTTCTTCGATGCGTGCGACATGGCTGGTGATCCCGTGAGCGAGCCCCCACTGGAAGCCCTCGTCGAACTCCGTCCAGTCCACCTGGGGAGGCACCGCGGGCGGATCCAGCGCGAGAAATTCCCAGGAGGGCCACTGTTCCACGGTATCGCCGTCCATTTCCACGGCGGAGTATGTGAAGGGCGTCAATCCAAAGACCGTCGAGTCATTGAGGCCGCGGCGGCGAAGCATGGAGAGCCGCGCCTCCGGCGCATTGCGAAGCGTGGCCGCAACGCGGTAGAGTCCATCTTCGGGGGTTTCCGGCAGGTATTCCTCCCACAGGAAGCGGTTTTCTCCGGGGGTCACGGGGAATTCCCGCCTTGCGGTGACGCCGGAGGCGGATTCCACGGTGACTGCCAGCGTGCCGGGCTCCTGGGAGTTCAAAAGCAGTTCCAGCACATCGCCTGCCTGCAAGGGGATGTATGGCTTGCGCAGGAGCTTCGGATACAGGGAGTCATCGGGGGGATTGGCCACCGCGTAGGGCGTCAACCGATGCTCCAGGATCATTTCGCAGGCCTTCTGGAAATCCAGGCCGTACTGCGGGCTCTGCCAGACGCCGAAGGCGCTGACGAGGCTGGACTTCTCGGGGATGGCGAAGGGCCGCACGCGAAGGGCAACGGGGACTCTGGTGGGGAGCGCATTCTTTGCCTGCAGGACGAGCACGCCCTGGTAGAGTCCGGGGGCGGCGCCGCGGGGCACCTTCACGGAGACCCAGAGCGTCTCCTGCCCGAAGGCAGCCACATCGAAGGGCGAGAGGGGCATCAGGGGATCCGGATAGGAGCCCACGTAGTCCGTGCGGTATTCCGGGAGGCAGGTGGTCACATATCCCTCGCGCCGCAGAGTGACCGCCTCGGCGGGGATGCTGTCGCCGGAGTCCGACGCCAGGGGCGCCTCCAGTTTTGCCTCCGCGAGCATGAGGGGGGATTCCCCGGCAAAGAGGGTCACCTGCCCCGCCTCCTGCTCGCCACGGGCGGCATCCAGCTCCAGGGCGCCGCCGATCGTGCCCCGGTAGGAGTCCGGAGGAAGCTGTCGCACCAGGGCGGCCTGTATCCCGTAGGCTAGGGAGTCCTTCGGGAAGCCGGCGGCGGCCATCTGCCGGAGGCGGAGGCGATAGAGGATCCGGTTGCGCAGAGCACATGCCTCCTCCTCCAGCAGCGAATAGAGCTCCGGCGTGTCATCGCAGGTCAATTTCGCCATCTGCCGCGCCTGGTGCGCCAGGGTCTTCTCCTCGACGGAGATGTCCGGGCACTTTTCCAGGGCCTCCACGGACTCCTCCAAAATCCGCCACACCTGGCTGGCACGCAGGACCCAGTTGCAGGAATAGAGCAACGCGCCCTGGTCGTCCCGGAAATCGAAGCGGTGGCAGAGATATTCCGTGCCTGCGGGGAGCGTCTCGCAGCGGACGCCCTCCCGCGCCACGCCGTCGGACCAAACATATGCGGGACTGGCGTCGTTCTCGGAGCCCGCCACCCTCTTTACGGGACGCGGGAGCGTCTCGAAGCGCACTGTGCCCCAGGCGTTCTTGTAACGGAGGTTCTCAGGATCGGGCACCCACGCTTCGGTCTCGCGGTTGGTGCTGCGGCTGGCGCCCATCTGAAGCCCCCACTCCTCGCCGGCGG
Source organism: bacterium (assembly GCA_963611685.1). Classification (GTDB taxonomy): domain Bacteria; phylum Verrucomicrobiota; class Lentisphaeria; order Oligosphaerales; family Oligosphaeraceae; genus UBA1724. The sequence goes on along the minus strand of CAVDSU010000023.1, from coordinate 17,490 downwards.
CGGGCACGCCGCCCAGCTCCGCGAAAGGAATCGAGAGATCCGCCGTCCAGCGGTAGAGTTCCCGGGCAGTGGAGACCGTCCAGCCGCCGTTCCAGGCGGGATCCTCGTTCTTCTCATCCAGAAGCGTGCCCAGGGCATTGAAGATCACGTGGTAGACCTGGCCGCCCCGGCGCAAATGAATGTCGAAATTGTCGTCAGACCACACCTCCGAGTCGCGGGCGGTCTTCTCCATGCGGAGGCTCGCCATCCGCGGCTCCGAGACCTCCAGGTGCATCCGGAAGGCCCCCTCCCGAGTCCACAGCCAGACGTGGCAGGCGGACTCCGGGCGGCTGCGTCCATCAATGGTGAGAAACTCCCCCACATAGGCGCCCTCCTCCCAGGAAGCCGCCTCCGGAATCGCCACGAAGGGCGTCCAGAAATCGCCCGCAAAAGCAGGAATCCCCACACACAGACAGAGCAACAGGGCGGCTTGACCAAAAATGCGTCGGAGAGAAGAGGGCATGCGCGGGAGAGAAAAGAAAGCGGTGGAGGGAGGAATCACAACACGCAAAAACACACGAAGCAAAATTTAATGCCTTCGCCCATGCGCGCAGACACCCCCCACCCACAACGCCAACGACCACTACCCCCCCAAAAAAAGAAAATTCCTCCCGCGACAAAAAATATTTTCCGTCAAACAGCCGTTTGACGAGACGTCCTGCAAAAGGGACCATTTGCAAAATTCCAAAACCCGACAAAAAGGCCCTTTTCGACAACGACGGCGCAAAAAATCCTTGCCATTTCTTGCCAATACATGACAATAAATCCCATCTCGCCGGGTTATAGTAAAGATTTAAACGACCGTTCGTTTTTCTCCTTGAGAGGACGTTCCCTTTTTCTTTTTGGGGCGTTGCCTCTTACGATGCTCGGGCGCATCTGATATCCCGCCCTCACCCAATATCCCCCAAGGGAGCTTGCCATTCATGATCCGTCGCAACCTTTCCTTCCTCTTTCTCTTCGCCCTGCTTTCCCTAGGCGTCGCCATCCGCCCCGCCTATGGTCAGGCAGCCCATGGCCAGGCGCCCGCCGTTGCGCTGGCGACGGTGGAGAAGTCGATTCCGCACTCTGAGCACCGGTATCCCGGCCGTCTTTCCTCTCCCGCGCAAGTGGAGTTGGTGGCCCGTGTCTCCGGCGAGTTGCTTTCCCTGGGCTTTGAAGAGGGTTCCCAGGTGAAGGAGGGCCAGTTGCTCTACCAGCTCGAGGATGTGCGCTACGACGCCTCCGTGAAGAATTGCGAGGCCTCCATTGCGCGTTGCGAGGCCTCCCTGAAATACACCAAGGCGAACTACGAGCGTGTCCTGGGCCTCTACGAGAAGGAGGTCTCCACCCTGGACGCCATGGAATCCGCCCGCATGAGCTACGAGACTGACGCCGCCTCCCTGGCCAGCGCGAAGGCTGCGCTGATCACGGCCCAGGACGACCTGAAGAACACCAAGATCTACTCCCCCATCGCGGGCAAGATCGGCAAGACCGCCTACACGAAGGGCAACTACCTGACTCCCTCCTCCGGCGTCCTGGCCACCGTGGTGCAGACCGACCCCCTGCGGCTCACCTTCTCCATGTCCAACCGCGACTTCCTGCGGCTCTTCGGCACCGAGGAGACCTTCCGCGAAAATGGCGAGCTGACCATCCAGCTGGCCGACGGCACCGACTACGTCCAGAAGCTGACCTTCGAATTCCTGGACAACAAGGCGAACCGCACCACCGACACCGTGGTGCTCACCGCGAAGGTCCCCAACCCCGACGGCCGACTGGTTGCCGATTCCTCCGTCAGCGTGGTGCTCAACCGCCGCGGCGGAGAGCCCAAGTGCGCCGTGCCCCCCTCTGCCGTCATGGCCGACAACACCTCCTCCTACGTGTGGGTCGTGGACGACCAGAATGTGGCGCACCGCCGCAATGTGGAGCGTGACGACTCCGATGGCGACTTCCAGTGGATCGCCTCCGGCCTCTCCGAGGGCGAGAAGGTGATTGTCGAGGGCACCCACAAGGTCATGCGCGACGGCACCGCCGTGCAGCCCGTGGAACGCTAGCCGCCCTTCCCGAAGGAGAAAACCGCCATGTTTTCCAAGATCTTCATCGAACGGCCGCGTCTGGCCTTCGTCATCAGCATCGTGCTGATGTTCTCCGGCATCATCTGCCTGCGGATGCTCCCCATCGCCGAGTATCCCGAGGTGGCGCCTCCCACCATCATGGTCATCACCAGCTACCCCGGCGCCTCCGCCCAGGAGGTGCAGGACACCGTGGCCATGCCCATGGAAGCCCAGCTCAACGGCGTGGAGGACCTGACATACTTCTCCTCCAGCTGCACCAACAACGGCGAATACGCCTGCACCATCACCTTCAAGAGCGGCACCAACGACGACATCGCCATGGTGAACGTGCAGAACGCCGTGAAGACCGCCGAGACCTCCCTGCCCTCCGAAGTGCGCGCCATCGGCGTGAACGCCTTCAAGCGCACCAGCGACATCCTCTGCGTCTTCTCCTACACCACCGACGGCTCCGTCTGGAGCACCGCACAGCTCAACAACTACGTCTCCACAAAGATCCTCGACATGATCTCCCGCGTGGACGGCGTCTCCAGCGTGGAGGCCATGGGCGCCTCCGAATACGCCATGCGCATCTGGATGGACCCCGTCCGCATGGCGGCGGTGGGCATCTCCATGGACGAAGTGAACGCCGCCGTGAGCAACCAGAACGTCCAGGCGGCCGCGGGAACCATCGGCAGCGAGGGCGCCAGCTCCTACATGGAATACAAATTGAACGTGAAGGGCCGCCTGAAGACCGCCGAGGAATTCGGCGACATCATCGTGCGCCGCGACGACAACGGCGGTCTTCTGCGGCTGAAGGACGTCGCCACCGTGGAGCTGGGCGCCAAGAGCTACTCCGCCGAGGCCACCTGGAACGGCGACGAGACCGTCACCCTAGCGGTCTACCGGAACAACGACGCCAACGCGCTTGCGACGGTGAATGCGGTGAAGGAGGCGGTCTCGCAGATGGACGCGCGGCTGCCCGCGGGCGTCAAGTCGGTGCTCTCCTACGACCCCACCCGCTTCATCAAGATCTCCATGCGCGAGATTGCGGAGACCCTCTTCATGGCGCTGGCCATGGTGATCCTGATCACCTACCTCTTCCTGCAGGACTGGCGCGCCACCCTGGTCCCCTCCGTGGCCATCCCCGTCTCCCTGCTGGGCACCTTCCCCTTCATGGTCATGCTGGGACTCTCCATCAACACCCTGACCATGTTCGGACTGGTGCTGGTCATCGGCTCCCTGGTTGACGACGCCATCGTCGTGGTCGAGAACTGCCAGACCCTGATGGCGAAGGAGCACCTCTCCTCGAAGGACGCGGCCCTGAAGTGCATGACGCAGATCACGGGCGCCATCATCGCCACCACGCTGGTCACCGTGGCCTGCTATGTGCCTCTGGCCTTCTACGGCGGAATGGTGGGCCGGATCTACCTGCAGTTCGCCGCCACCATGTGCATCTCCCTGTGCCTCTCCACCGTGGTCGCCATGACCCTCTCCCCCGTCATGTGCTCCCTCATCCTGCGCCCGCCCGCCGAGAAGCCCGCGAAGATCTTCGCGCCCTTCAACTGGTTCATGGACAAGTGCCGAGCCTTCTACCTGGCATTCGTACGCTTCATGGTGCACCAGGGCGTCCTGACCCTGCTGCTGCTTGCCGCCTTCATCTTCGGCATCTGGCACTTCTCCAAGAAGGTCCCCTCCAGCTTCCTGCCCACCGAGGACAAGGGCGCACTGCTGTGCAACGTGGAGCTGGCGCGCGGCGCCACCCTGAACCGCACCCGCGAGGCCCTGGAGGAGTTCCGCCAGAGGATCTCCGCCGTGGACGGCGTGAAGGACGTCATGTGCATCGGCGGCTTCTCGCTGCTCTCCGGACAGGGCGAGTCCTGCGCCTTCTGCATCATTGAGCTGGACGACTGGGACGAGCGCACCACTCCTGACAAGAGCATCTTCGCCATGCAGGAGAAGGTGCAGGCGGCCGCCAACGGCATCCCCGCCATCCAGTGCATCGTCTTCACGCCTCCCGCCATCAACGGCATGGGCGCCACCGGCGGCGTCACCTTCAACCTCTGCAACGACGGCACCGCCGACTCCACGCAGCTGGCCGCCGACGCCCAGGAATTCGCCGGAAAGCTCTCCGCGCTGCCCCAGGCCGCCTACGCCATGACCACCTTCTCCGCCGACACCGTCCAGCTCGAGCTGAACATCGACCGCGAAAAGGCGCAGACCCTGGGACTCTCCGCCGGACAGATCTTCCAGGCGCTGCAGTACAACCTGGCGTCCTTCTACATCAACGACTTCAACCTGGAAGGCGAGACCTTCTACGTGAAAGTCCAGGCGCGCCCCCAGGACCGCGTGAACCTGAACCAGATCCAGGACTCCCTGATCACCAATGCCTGGGGCGAAATGGTGCCCCTCTCCTCCGTGGGCACTCTGAAATACACCTACGGACCCCGCCGCGTGGAGCGCTTCAACAAGCTCTCCAGCGCCGCCATCCAGGCGCAGTCCGTCCAGGGGGTCTCCTCCGGCGAGCTGATGAACCTCATCAAGGGCATGGAGCTTCCCCAGGGATACTCCATCGAGTGGACCGACATGAGCTACCAGGAGCAGCAGAATCAGGGCAACCTGCTGCCCCTGATGGCAGTCGCCATGATCTTCGCCTACCTCTTCCTGGTGGGACAATACGAGTCCTGGACCATCCCCGTCCCCGTCATGCTCACCGTCTTCACCGCGCTGCTGGGCGCCTTCGTGGGACTCTGGATCTGGGGAGAGTCCCTCTCCATCTACGCGCAGCTGGGACTGGTGATGCTCATCGGCCTCACCGGCAAGAACGCCATTCTGATGGTGGAGTTCTCCAAGAGCGAGCGGGAACGCGGCATCGACGTCTACCAGTCCGCCATCAACGGTGCGAACCTGCGTTTCCGCGCCGTGCTGATGACCGCCTGGAGCTTCGTCTTCGGCGTCTTCCCGCTGGTGGTCGCCTCCGGCGCGGGCGCCGGCAGCCGTCAGGCAATCGGCATCACCACCTTCACCGGAATGCTGCTGGCCTCCACCCTGGGACTGGTCATGACTCCCGCCCTCTACGCCGTCTTCCAGAGAATGCGCGAGGCCGCCAAGAAGTTCCTCCACTGGAAGGAGGCCTAGACCTCCATCCCCGAATCCACAGGGCGTCGGCGCCTCTAAGGGCGAGCCGGCGCCCTTCCGCAGTTGGCGGGCGTGACGGAGAGTGATTCCCGGCGCGCCCGCCTTCCTCATTTCGCCCCTGGGCGGTCCACCGTCCTGCGGGGCAGTATGTATATTAAAAAGATTTCTTCCCCCCCACCCGTCACCCACCTCGAATCCCCCATGGAATCCCTCCAGAAAGACCCCGTCTTGGCAAATCTGGCGCAGCACTTCGAAAAACGCTTCGGATACCCCGCCGAAATCCTCGCGCGCGCGCCCGGACGGCTGGAGATCCTGGGAAACCACACCGACTACAATCAGGGGACGGTCCTCTCCGTGGCCATTGACCGGCATGCCTTCATCGCCTGCGCGCGGAATCCCGAGGCGCAGGACGGCATGGCCTGCCGCCTCTACGACGTCCAGGGCTGCTCTGCGCGGGAATTCCGCCTGGACGCCCTGGATCGCAAGCGGGAGCGGGACTGGGCCAACTACATCAAGGGCATCGTCTGCGAATTCAATGCCCTGGGCTACGCGGTGCCCGCCTTCGACATGCTGGTCTCCGGCGATGTGCCGCTCTCTGCGGGCATGAGCAGCTCCGCCGCCTTGGAGATGGCGGTGGTCAAGGCGCTGGACGCCCTCTGCGGCACCCATCTGGAGTGGCTCGCCATGGCAAAGATCGGCCAGGGCAGCGAGAACAACTACGTGGGGGCAAACACCGGCCTCATGGACCAGATCAGCTCTCTCATGGGGCAGAAGGGGCACCTGATCCTCTCCGATTTCCGGAGCCTGCAGGTCTCCCGCGTGCCTGTGCCTGCCGGCACTGCATTCGTGGTGGCAAACTCCAATGTGAAGCACAACCTGACCACCGAATACAACGAGCGGCGGCAGGCCTGCGAGGACGCCGCACGGCTCCTGGGCGTGCCCGCCCTGCGGGATTTGACTCTGCCGCTCCTGGAAGCCGGCCGCGGCCGTCTCTCGGATGTGGTCTACCGCCGCGCCCTGCATGTGGTGGGCGAAATCCAGCGGGTCGCCGAGGGCAGTGCCTTCCTGGAGAAGGGCGACTTGGCGGGCTTCGGCCGTCTCATGAGCCAGTCCCACCTTTCCAGCAGGAAGAACTTCGAGAACAGCTGTCCCGAACTGGATGCCCTGGTGGAGATCGGCCAGGGCCTCCCCGGTTTCCTGGGCGCACGGCTCTCTGGCGGCGGCTTCGGCGGCATCACGGTGCATCTCGTGGAGGCCGACAAGGCGTCGGCCTACGGCAAGGCGCTGGAGGAAGAGTATCTCCGCCGCAGTGGAAAGCAGACCCAGGCAATGATCCTTTGTGCCGATGACGGGGCGCAAGCCGAACGGCTCTAGCGCCTCCTCCCCGAAAGCGGCAACACTCCTTTCAAGCAAAACCATCATTCCGACGCAAACATGTTCGAATCCCTAACCGACAAACTCCATTCCGCCTTCCGAAAGCTCACCGGAAACGCACAGCTCTCGGAGAAGAACATCTCCGAGGCCATGGAGGAGGTGCGCACCGCGCTGCTCTCTGCGGACGTGAACTACGAGGTGGCAGACGCCTTCGTGAAGCAGACCACCCAGGAGTGCCTGGGAGCCGACGTGTTGAAAAGCGTCACCCCCGGCCAGCAGGCCATCAAGGTCGTCTACGACAAGCTCACCGAGCTCATGGGCACCGAGGAGTCCCCGCTGGACCTGACGCCCGCTCCCGATGGCGCACCCGTGGTCATCATGCTCTGCGGACTCAACGGAAACGGAAAGACCACCACCACCGCAAAGCTGGCGAATCTCCTCCAGAAAAAATACAAGAAGCGCGCGCTGCTGGCCGCCTGCGACCTGACGCGACCCGCCGCCATCGACCAGCTGGAGGTCCTGGGACAGTCCCTCTCCCTCCCCGTCTTCACCGACCGCGCCAGCCACGACGTGGTGGCCACCGCAAGGGCCGCCGTGGAGGCCGCCAAGTCGAAGCAGTGCCCCGTGGTCCTGCTGGATACCGCAGGCCGCCTGCAGATCGACGAGCCGCTGGTGCAGGAGCTGGTGCGTGTGAAGGAGGCCGTCCATCCCCGCGAAATCCTCCTGGTTGCGGATGGCGCGCTGGGACAGGAGGCGGTCTCCGTGGCGCGGCATTTCGACCAGGCGCTGGACATCACCGGCATCATTCTGACCAAGCTGGACGGCGATGCCCGCGGCGGCGCGGCGCTCTCCATGCGCCAGACCACCGGAAAGCCCATCAAGTTCGTGGCCACCGGCGAGCAGACGGTGGACCTGGAGAGCTTCCACCCCGACCGCATGGCCTCCCGCATCCTGGGCATGGGCGACATCCTGACCCTTGTGGAGCGTGCGCAGACCGAATTTGAGGAGAACGAGGCGCGGAAGCTGGAAGAGAAGGTCCGCAACGCCACCTTCGATTTCGAGGACTTCCTGAAGCAGCTGGAGCGCATCCAGAAGATGGGCGGCTTCATGTCGCTCTTGAAGTTCCTGCCCGGCATGAACAACCTCCCCCCCGAAATGCTGGATGAAAAGACCTTCCGGCACACGCGGGGAATCATCCACTCCATGACACCCGAGGAGCGACGCCTCCCCGAGACCATCAATGCCAGCCGCAGGAGCCGCATCGCGAAGGGCTCCGCCTCCACTCCCCAGGAGGTCACCGAACAGATCCGGCTCTTCATGAAGATGCGCGAGATGATGTCGCAGATGAGCCGCGGCGGCGCGGCCTCCATGATGGGCGCGCTCATGGGCGGCGGCGGCGCCTTGGCCAACATGGCCGGGATGCTCCAGGGATCCTCGAACTTCGGCGGGCCCTCCGCCGGATACGCGCAGAACGGGATCTCCCACCAGGACGCCATCTCCCGCGCCCGAGAGAAGGCAAAGAAGGAGGCCAAGCGCAAGCAGGAAAAGGCCGCCCGAAAGAAGAACCGGAAACACTAGAATTTTCCCCACCACCACGCCGCCCCGCCTCCCGAACCCCACGGGACACGGGGCGTCTCAGGCTACAAGGCGGATGCCTTAACGCACCCCGCCATTAAAAAATTTTCCGCCACCACCAACCCCTCACCCCGAACGCCGGACCACTCCCATGAGACGACACGCGCGCTACGCAAAAATCCAGGCCTCACTCCTGCCGATGCTCTGCGCACTGCTGATGGCACTGCTGGCGGGCGCCTGCCAGCGCCTGAGCCCCGATGCGGAGCTGGAGGGCGTCCTGGAGTCCCGCAATCGCCCGGAGCGCCCGCGTCTGGAGCAGGAGGCACGCCAGCGGGCCCTGGAAGCCCAGGTGCGGCGGCGTTTTGCGCTGGTGCGCGATCTGATCAGCGCCCGGAAATTCGATTTGGCGGACCAGATGCTGGCCACCCTGGATGCCCTGACCGAGCACGCCGACGAGATCCGCGACTTGCGGCGACTGAATTCGCTGGCGCGCAGCATGGGCGTCAACGAGACCGCCTTGGCCATCAACAACCAGCTCGCGCTCAATGAGGCGGCGGATCTGCAGCTGGTCCCGGAGACCTACGGCTCCGCGGTGAACATCACGCCGGACCTGGAGCCCGAATTCATTCCCATGGGGAAGCTGGAGGAGATGCTGAACCAGAAGATTTCGCTGAAGGTCAGCAACATGCCCCTCTCCTCGCTGGCGCAGCAGCTCCAGGAGCTGGACGAGCTCAATATCGCCGACTCGCTGAACATCATCTTCAGCGACGAGGCCGTCCAGAACAAGACCTTCTCCTGCAATTTCCGCGACGTGCCCCTCTACGAGGTCTTCGCCTATATCTCCAAGAACCTAGGCGTCTCCTTCAGCGTCTCCGACCACCTGATCTGGGTCAATCCCGCGCCCGCCAGCAGCGGATACCACCTGGAGACCCGCGTGATCCACCTCCGTCACGGCATCGTGCCGAAGGTCCCCGAGGGCCTGGGCGTCTCCGGACAGACCGCCTTCGCCTCCTCCCCCGAAGAGGACACCGACCTGGCTGACGCCCTGAAGAAGTTCTACGAGGGATGCGTCACCGGCGGCAGCTACTCGCACTACCCCAACCGGAATCTCCTCATCGTCACCGATACCCGCGAGCGACTCCGACAGCTGGAACGGCTCATCCACGAATTGGACAAGCCGCCCCTGCAGGCCGTCATCGAGGCGCGCTTCATCACCATCAGCGAAAGCGACCTTCGGGATGTGGGCGTGGAATTCACCAAGGCCAATGGCGGCAAGCCCGGCAGCGACATCACGCCCTCCAACCAGGAGAATGCGAATGTCTCCAACTTCTTCTCCGAGCTGGGCGCCCTCAGGAGCGAGAACCCCGAGGGCGTGGCCTCCATGACCATCAGCGGAATCCTGGGAAACCGCTCCTACGATCTGCTCCTCTCCGCCATCCAGAGCAAATCCAGCTCCGTGGTGGTCTCCGCTCCCCGCGTCACTACCCTCAATAACCGCACCGCGCGAATCCGCAAGGGCGACAAGGTCTACTACTTCGAGGAATACACGGTTCAGGCCATTGACCAGGGTGACGAAGGCACCAACCAGGTCCTGGTGCCCCGCGGCAAGCCCGCCACCCTCCAGCTGGGAATCACCGTGGACGTGAAGGCGAATATCGGCAACGACATGAAGACCATCCTGCTGGCCCTCAAGCCCGAAATCATCAACCTGGTGCAATGGGAGGACTACACGTCCACCGCCAGCGATACCAGCAGCGACGGAAAGACCTCCACCGACTACGTCACCAGCGTGAAGCTCCCCCGCACCCACGAACAAGGCGTCTCCACTAGCGTCTCCATCAACAGCGGCGAGACCGTGATCCTGGGCGGAATGGTGGAGAACAGCACCATCAGCAGCATCAAGCAGGTGCCCTTCCTGGGCGACCTGCCCTTCATCGGCGCACTCTTCCGGCATACCGAGACGCGAAAGACCCCCACGAATCTCCTGATCTTCGTGACCGCCACCATCATCAACGAACGCGGAGAGTCCGTGGTCTATACCCCCGAACCCGTCGTCACCCCCGAAGACCTCGTCCCCCTGAAACCCATTAGCGAATAGCGCTGCGGACGCTGCGCGGACGCTTCAAGCGCCGGTGCAGTGAGCAATTAGCGGTTAGCAGGGAGCAATTTAGAGCGGACGCTCCGCGGGAATTCCGCCGATAATCGGCAGGGTCACTCTGCTTCCACACGCATTAGCGCATTCAGCGCACAATTCCTAATTTTCAACTACGGCGCAGGATTGGCGCCGCCGGCACTTTGCCGCATGTGCGCATGCGGCAAGGCCCACTGCAGAGTGGCCGAAACTCCTCATTCCTAATTCCTCCTTTTTTCCATGTCCCTCTCCCGGAAAATCCACCTAGGGCTGCTCCAGAGTGAGCAGGGCGCCGCGTTATTGGCGCTATCCGGGAGTCGTCGTGACTATTGGCGAGTAGAGGAATTCCGTCGTGTCTCCTGGCGTCAGGAGGGCATTCGTGGGGAGCGTGAGAGTCGGGAGGCCGCGGAAGAGTGGCTGTCGCATCGTGGGGGCGCCCCCGATGGCTGCGTCTGCCTCTTCCCCCAGCGGCTATCCACCGCGGTCTCCTCGGATCTCCCGCCGATCCACAATCAGGAGAAGCTCTCCGAGGTCGTGGCCTACCAGACGGGCCAGATGGCCGGCGAGGCCCATTCCGGCGTCCTCTACGACTTCCGCCCCCTGCCCCCCATGCCGGGACAGGAGAATCCGCATCTCGTGGTCGTGGCGCGGGAGGACGCGCTGGCGCCCTGGTCGACCCTCTGCCAGAGGGCAAAACTCCGCCTGGACGCCCTGACCCCCGAAGGCGTGGCACTCTACAATGCCCTCGCCTTCCTGGAACCGAAGGCGCTCCAGACCGAGGGACTCCAGCTCGTCCTGAACTGGGATGGCGGCGAAGGCGCCGCCACGCTGCTGATTCTCCGCCTAGGCGTCCTGCAGCATTTGGGCGTCTTGGACGCGCCCTCCGAGGATCCCGCGCAATTCGCGTCGCAATTGCAGAATGCGTTGCGCAATTGGCGTCTGACCCAGAGTGGCGAAGCCCGTCTGGCGGTCCCGGAGCGACTCTGGATTTCCGGGAGCGCCGCCCTCCAAGAGGAGTTCCTCAATGCCCTCTCCGCCGCCCTGGGAATCCCCGCGGAGGTGCTCGGAGTGCCGCGGCAGCGCTTTGCGCCATCGCTTCGGGACGATCTTCCCTGCATCCAGGGAAAATGCCCCTCCGCCGTCCCGACGCTGGGCGCCGCCTTGCAGGCCGCGGGACGGGCGGCCCTCCCCATCGCACTCCTGCCCGAGCGCATCGCCTGGCAGCGGGAACGCCTCCGCGAATTCCCCTTCCTGGCGCTGGCCGCCATCCTCACCGTGGCATTCCTGGCGTGGTGTTTCCTGAGCAAGCTCTCCACCATCCAAATCGAAGAGGAGCGGCTGTCCCGCCAGGAGAATCTCCTGGACCAATGCCTGGAGATGGCGCCGCGTCTCCACGTCGCCCGCCTAGAGGCGCAGGAGCTCCAGAAGCGACTCCTCCCCCTGGCGGAGGCCTCCCTGCGCACACACCGATTCGCGGAGACCATCCGCGCCTGGGAACAGGCCTCGCCCATCCCGCGAGACGGCACCTGGTGCATCTACCTGGCAGACGAATTCTCCTTCGCCGAAAACAACGCCGCCAAGGCCTCCTCTTCTTCCGCCGCCGCTGCCCACGGCAACCGACGCGGCGAGAATGCCCCTTCCCTCCGGAGCGCCTTCCCGGTCCTGGGCCTTGAAAAAGCCCTCAATGGCGTCTCCAAGACGGAGGATCCCCCCGAGGCGACGCCTGCCCTGCCCTCCCAGGCCACGCCCGTCACCGCAATGCCGCTGCTCACCCGAATGTACGCCGGCGGAATCCTCCCTGCTTCCACACAAGCGCGCTTCCAGGCCGTCAAGGAATTCCAGGGCGAGCTAAACCGCACCGACCTCTTCACCAACGTAGACGACTACACCGATTTCCTCTCCCAGGACTTCGTCGCGCAGTATTTCACTCCCTGGAGCACCTTCCTGGAGACCTACCGCAATGTCCTGAAGAAGGACTACGCGCTCTTCCTCCTGCAGCTGCCCTTCCGCGAGAGCCCCGTGCAGATCCATCCCTCCATGGGAACGCTCCAAAGCATCGAACTGCCCTGAACGCCCTCCCCTCCCGACCGATCCCATGTTCCGCCCCACCCGCAAAGACTGGCCCGCCCCCCACAGGACGCTGCTGATGGCCTTCCTGGCCGCGCTGGCGCTGCTCCTGATGGCCTACGGCGTGCTACTGCATCCCCGGCGCCTGGCGCTGGCGGAGAGCAAGGCCCGCGTGGCGCGCAAGGAAGCGCACTTCCAGTCCCTGGAGCTCCCGCGGGACGCGGAGCTGCTTCGGGAACGCCTCCAGGAGGCCGAGGAGGCCCTCCTGGGCGCGCCCGGCACCGGCTTCGCCGGATTGCGGGAGCTCTCCCAAAAGACCGCCGCGCACTACACCGCGCTGCTGGACCGCCACGTGAAGGCAAACTACTCCGACAGCATGGCATTCATCTATGGCGCCACCCGCCTGGACTACAAGGAGCTCCACGAACGCATCGCCACACAATTCGCCGGCGAAACCGACAACGACCTGGATGCCTCCCTCCTCGCCGCGGAACGGGAGATCCCCGCCGACCAGCCCGTGTGGCAGACCATCGCGCGGCTCTGGACCCTCCAGGAGATGCTCCTGCGCGCCCACGCCAGCGGACTGTCCCTGGCGGAAAGGACCGATGGCGCACACGCCACCGCCTCCACGCCAGTGGCATACACCCTCCAGGATACCCAGGACGGACAGATCTACCTCATGGAATTCCCCGTGGAGGCCACCTTCTCCGGCACCCTGGAGGCCTTCCTGGCCTTCCTGGGCTCCCTCCAAGACGAGCGGGGCGCCCTCCCCATGAAGCGCCTCTCCATCCACAGCGCCCCCCCGGAGGTCCTGCTGGCGGACTCCGAAAATGCGGTGAACCGCTATCTTTTCACCGTGCAGTGCTGCGCCTTCCTGGATCCCCAGGGCGGTAGCGCCACCGCCGAGGGCTCCCTCGAACCACGACCCGCACCCGCGGGTCCCGCAATTCCGGAGGCCTCCAAATGACCTCCCGCGGACTATTTTCCCTACTGGCGCACCGCGGAGAGCGGAAGCTCTTCTTCTTGGCGCTGATTCTCTTTGGCGGATGCTTCCTGACCTGGCAGGTGATCCTCCCCGAGGAAAAGGAGCGCCCCCTCCAGGCGCGGGAACTCCCGCCTCCCGCGGAGTGGATTCCCTGGCGGCAGGAGACGCCCTTCTTCCTGGAGAGCATCCCCGTGGAGGGCGTCGGGAACCCCTTCCTGGCGCGCTTCCCCCTCCCCAAGCCCACCGTCCAAACGACCGCCCAGACGACCGCGCCGGAGAGCACCGCGCTCCTCGAGGACCCCGCGCCACAGCCCACGCCGCAACGCCGGGTGGCAGTCACCTACCGCGCCCTCCGAAAGGCGCTCACCGGAAAAACCTACGTCCAGCTGGAAATCTCCGATTCGGAGAAGGGCGGAAAGACCCTCTGGCTCCAGAATGGCGCCGCCCTGGACTGCGGCGTGACAATCCGCTCGATTTCCGAAAAAGCGCTGAAGCTCTCCACGCCGGAGGGCGGGGACGCCGGGACCATTGACTACGGGAAAACCCGCGTCTTCACCCTGGAACGCAAATAGCCCTCCACGCAAACGACTCCTTCCCTCCCATGGCTCCCCTTCTGGAAAAACTGCTTTCGGAGAAGGCGATCTCCGCTTCCCAGGCGCAGGCCGCGGAGAACCGCTGCCGCCGCACCGGGCAGTCCCCCGAAGAGGCCATCCTGTCCCTGGAATTCTGCTCCGAAGAGACCCTCTATCACGCACTAGCGGACCTCTCCGGAATCCCGCTGGCCACGGAAGAGGAGCTATCGGAGATCTCTGCCGACGCCCTGGAGAAGGTCCCCGAGCAACTCTCCTCGCGCTTCCAGGCAATGCCGCTGTCCCTGCGCGACGGAATGCTCCAGATGGCCTTCGCGCATCCGCCGGCACAGGGACAGCTGGAACAGCTGCACCTGCTGCTGGGAATCCCCTGCCAGCCCCTCCTGGTCACCCCCACGCGACTGGCAAGGCAGCGCCAGCGGATCTACGGCCTGGGCGCCGAAAAGATCCGCCGCATCCAGAACCAGCGCAAGGAGTCGCCCTGGGGCGCTTCCCAGGAGCCGGAAAAGACCTCCGAGGCCGCCGAAGAAAACCGCGCCGCCCTCCAGAATCCCCCCGAAAACGACTCCGTCAGCGGGCTGGTCAATGATATCCTGGAGGCCGCCCTGGACGCCCGCGCCACCGACATCCACCTGGAGCCCTTCGCCGACGGACTGCGCTTGCGCTTCCGCGTGGACGGATTGTTGCAGGATGTGCCCACGCCGAAGGGCATGGAGTCCCTGTCCGACGCCATCATCTCCCGCATCAAGGTGCTGGCGCGCCTGGACCTGGCCGAGAAGCGCCTCCCCCACGACGGGCGGCTCCGCCTGGCGCGAAAGGGCTCCCTCTGGGACCTGCGCGTCTCCCTGCTGCCCACCCGCCACGGCGAGACCCTCTGCATGAGAATCCTCAATGGCGAGACCCTCCTGAAGGACATGGGCTCCCTGGGATTCTCCCAGCGGCATCTGTCGCTCCTCCAGGAGCAGCTCCACCGGACCTCGGGACTCATGCTGGTCACCGGCCCCACCGGCTCCGGAAAGACCACCACCCTCTACAGCATCCTGACGCACCTCATGAAGGGGCGCCCGGACCTAAAAATCATCACCGTCGAAGACCCCGTGGAATACGATATCCCGGGCATCACCCAAATCCAGACCCACGCCGAAATCGGCCTGACCTTCGATGGCGCCCTGCGCTCCATCCTGCGACACGACCCGGATGTGATCCTGGTGGGCGAAATCCGCGACCGCGAAACCGCAGAAATGGCGGTGCAGGCGGCCATGACGGGACACCTGGTCCTCTCGACTCTCCATACCAACGACGCCATCGGTGCGGCAAACCGCCTCATCAACATGGGCGCACAGCCCGATCTGGTGGCCACCTGCCTGCGGCTTGTGCTGGCACAGCGACTGGTGCGGCGACTCTGCCCACAATGCGCCATCCCTGACGACGCCGTCTTGCCGCAGGACCGCAAGGAGCTGGAGCAGGCCGCAAGGGCCCTGGGAATCCCCTACGCCGCACCACGGAAGGCCGCCCCCGGCGGATGCCTCCACTGCCGCGGCACGGGCTATCTGGGCCGCGTGGGCGTCTACGAAATCCTGCAGGTCGGCGAGCCCCTCCGGGACCTGATCTCCGCCGCCAGCGCCGATTCCCAGTTGCGCGAAGAGGCGCTTCGGGAGGGCTGGGCGCCCTTCCGTCAGGATGCCCTGGCGAAGGTCCTCCTGGGAATCACCGATCTCTCCGAAGTGCATCGCGTCTGCTAGAACTCCCCCACCCACACCCCACGGAACATGGGACTCCTCTCGCCACTGTTCACCACATACCGCACCTACACCAACATGGCCAGACTGCGCCGCATCCTGGAGGTGATCTTCCGGAACGGCCTGGGCGTCTTCTTCCAAAGGACCCGCCATCTGGTGCGCCGACGCTTCCGCAATAACGACGATGCGCCACAGGACGCCGCTGTGCTCTATGCGCGGTTGCGGAAGGTGCTCGAGGAGCTGGGGCCCGTCTACGTGAAGCTGGGGCAGATGCTCTCCACCCGCCCGGATCTGGTGGGCGCCGACTGCGCGGCGGAGCTCTCTCTCCTCCAAGACAACGTCTCCTCGTTTCCGCGGGAACAGGCCCGTCAGACCCTGGAGAAGGAGCTCGGCGCGCCCCTGGAGGAGCTCTTCCGAGAATTCGACGACACCCCCGTGGCGGCGGCCTCGCTCTCGCAGGGATACCGCGCGGTCCTCAAGGACGGCACCACGGTCTTCGTGAAGCTCCTGCGCCCCGGCGCCCTCCGAAATATCAAGGCGGACCTGAATGTGCTGGAATTCCTGGCGGAGCAGTTCCACCAGGGAAATCCCTCCTTCCGGTTCCTGATGCTCCCACGGGTGGTGAAGCAGTTCCGGCAATCCCTGGAGGCCGAGGCGAGCTTCCATAGCGAACGCGGAAACATGCGCCGCTTCGCCCTGCAATTCCAGAAGGATCCCCGCGTGGTGATTCCGCGGGTCCACGAAAACTATTGCACCGACCATGTCCTCACGATGGATTTCATCGAGGGACTGAAGCTGAATCAGCCGCAGCTCCTCCGGGAGGCCGGGCTCTCCCCCGATGCCCTCGCCGAGACCGTGGCGGATCTGATGCTCAAGCAGATCTTCCACTTCGGATTCTTCCACGCGGATCCCCATCCCGGAAATCTCTACGCACTGCCCGGAAACAAAATCTGCTACCTGGATTTCGGCGCCTGCGGACGACTCACCTGGGAGGAACGGAAGCTCTTCTGCCGGCTGATCCTCTGCATTCTGGAACACAACGAACAGCACGCCGCACAGCTCCTGCTGCGACTCTGCGACTACGACGAGGAACCCAATGCCGACGACCTGGAATGCGCCATGAGCGAATTCCTGGACCAGCACTTCTATGGTCCACTCAGCCAACTGGATGTCCCCGCCGCAATCCAGCAGCTCTTCGGCGTCTGCCGACGGCTGAAGATCGCCATGAAGCCCCATATCTACCTCATGGTCCGCGCGTTGGGCACCGCCGACGGATTCCTCCGGAAGCTCAATCCCGACTACGATCTGGAAAAACAGCTCCGGCCCGCACTCATGAATGTGGCGCTCCACCAGTTCTCCCCCAAGAAGTCCATCCACCAGCGGCTGGAAGACCTCCTGGAACTCCTGGAACTGGCCTCCCGCGCACCCGCACACCTGCGCGCAATCACTACGCAACTCCAGGAAGGACGACTCACCTTCCGACAGGAATTCCCCCAAATGGAGGAGTTCCTCCGCGTCTACAACCGCCGCCAACGCCAAAAAAGCACCGCGATCCTCACTGCCGGAATCCTCCTGAATTCCACGCTGCTGCTGGGACTCAAGATCCCCCCCATCTGGAATGACCTCTCCATCCTGGGAGCACTGGGACTCTCCTTCGGAATCCTCCTGACCGCACTGCTCCTCCTGGACATGGCACGCGACTAACGCGCCTGGCACGCAAAAGAAAGAGTTTTCCCCAGAAGGACAAGGCAATTGAAACGCGGGAGAATATCCAAAGGACGGAGGGGCTGCGCCCCCCGCACCCCCGCCTAGCCTCTTCCGCCTA
>CAVDSU010000022.1:0-22476 GCA_963611685.1 bacterium | reverse complement strand
GGTGCGGCGCGTGCCTAGCGCCTAGAGCGTTTCCTGCCCTGCGGGATACCCAAAGGACGGAGGGGCTGCCGCCCCCCGTACCCCCTGCTAGGTTCTTCCGCCTACCGGCGGTACCATTCATTGCGCATTGCACATTTTTTTATGACCCTCAATCCCTTCAATGGCGAATTTCTCCCGTGGGCAAAGGCAAAGCACTATGCGTGCATCCATGGTGAATCGGACCTTTCGGCGTACAAGGATGCGATGTGGAAAGACCAGTCGTATTTGTGTGCGCATCCGAACTACGACGAGGTGCTAGCGGGGGACTTGCCGTTGCCGTCGCCGTTGGTGGATCCCGCGACGGGGGCATCGATTTGCGCGGCCTCGCAGTGGGAAGCGCTCCGGGAGAAGCACCTGAAGAATTTCCAGCGGATTCTCTTCGGGGAGTTGCCGCCTGTGGTGCCGATGCAGTCGGAGGTCCTTTGGGAGAAGGAGGTCTTCGAGGGCAGCTGTGTGCGTCGGGTGGTACGCCTGACCCTGGAGAATGCCGGCAGAATTCACCAGGCGGTGGTGCTCTGCCACATTCCGAAGCGCGAGGAGCCGGTGCCGGCCATCGTCGCCATGAACTTCAAGGGCAACCATGCGTGCGTGGTGGACCCGGAGGTCCCCCTGTCCCCCTGGGAGGACATGCAGGCAAATGAGCGGGGCTGCCAGCAGAACCGCTGGGACTTCCGGCTTCTCTGCGACGCCGGCGTAGCCGTCTTCACCTGCTGCTACTACGACTTCTATCCGGACCACATCCTGGGTCGGAAGGACAGCGTCTACCGGCTCTTCCATTCCCCGGAGGAGCTCACCCCGCAGGCACGCCAATACACCGCCATCAGCGCCTGGGCATACGGATACTCCCGGATGCGGGAATTGGCCGCCGCCTGTAGTCAAGTGGACTCCTCGCGGATTTGGGCGCACGGGCACTCCCGCTTGGGCAAGACCGCCCTCTGGACGGCAATCAACGACCCGCACTGGGCCGGCGCCGTGAGCAATTGCTCTGGGTGCGCGGGCGCGGCGCCCTCCCGCCGGCGCTACGGCGAGACCCTGGAGATCCTGGACCACGTCTTCTCCTGGTGGACCACCGAGGAATGCACGAAATACGCCCCGCATCCCGAGACGCTGCCCTTCGACCAGAATACCTTCCTCTCGCTGATTGCGCCGCGACCCGTGCTGGTCACCTCCGCCAAAGAGGACCAGTGGGCCGATCCGAAGGGGCAGTTCCTCTGCGTGAAGTCCGCCCAGGAGGTCTATGAGCTGCTGGGCAAGCCCGGCCTCCCCTCCCAGCAGTATCCCGCATTGGGACAGCTCCTCTGCTCCCCCTGCCAGGGATACTACGAGCGCTACGGCATCCACGACGTCACCGACGAGGACTGGCGAAACACCCTCGCATTCCTCTTCCAAAAGCGCTAGACGCACCCCGCCCGCCGCCCGGGCGTCCCAGCCTGCCTGCTACAGGGAAACCGCAGGTTGCGCAGTTATATTACGAGGTTTTCCATTTATGCAACTGACGCGTACGCACGCGAGGCACACACGCGTACGGCGGCGTGCGCCCCAGTAAATCCCCCGTCCCCCCGTTTTCCCTCTTTTTCCCCTCCCCTGCATACAGCCAGGAGGCCTGTTGCCTCCGCCCTTCGACCCATGACCCCGTCCCAGCTCTCCCAGAACGACTTCCTCGACCGCTCTCAACTGGAAGCCATCCAGCTCAAGCGCCTCCAGGCCATCGTCGCGCACGCCTACAAGAACAGCCCCTTCTACACCAAGGCGATGGACGCCCTGGGCGTGAAGCCCCAGGACATCCGGACCCTGAAGGACATCGTGAAGCTGCCCTTCACCCAGAAGACCGACCTGCGCGACAACTACCCCTACGGCCTCAACGCCGTCCCCCAGGAGGAGATCGTCCGCCTCCACGCCTCCAGCGGCACCACCGGCAAGCCCATCGTGGTCAGCTACACCCGTGAGGACCTGGAGACCTGGTCCGAGACCACCGCGCGCTGCTTCCTCATGGGCGGCGTCACCGACAAGGACATCGCGGTCATTGGATACGGCTACAGCCTCTTCACGGGCGGCATGGGCGCGCACCAGGGCATGGAGAAGGTAGGCGCCACCGTCATTCCGCAGGGCGGCGGCAACACCGAGAAGCTCTGCATGCTCATCCAGGACCTGAAGATCAGCGTCATCTGCTGCACGCCCTCCTACTTCATCCATCTGATGGAGGTGGCGCAGCGCCTGGGGCTGGATCTCCACAAGAGCACCCTGCGGCACGGATTCTTCGGCGCCGAGCCCTGGACCGACGAAATGCGCAAGCACATCGAGGAGGGCTCCGGCATCCATGCGCACGACATCTTCGGCCTCTCCGAGATCATGGGCCCCGGCGTCGCCGGAAGCTGCGACGCCCGCAATGGCATGCACATCTTCGAGGACCACTACTACCCCGAAATCGTGGATCCGGCCACCGGGGAGTCCCTGCCTCCCGGCGAAGAGGGCGAGCTGGTGCTCACCACCCTGGACAAGTGGGCCATGCCGCTTTTGCGCTACCGCACCCACGACGTCACCCGCCTCACCTACGAAAAGTGCGCCTGCGGACGCACCCTGGTCCACATGGATCCCATCCGCCGCCGCAGCGACGACATGCTCATCATCCGCGGCGTGAACCTCTTCCCCTCCCAGGTGGAGGCGCTCCTGCTCTCCATCCGCGGCGTGGTGCCCCACTACGAGCTGGTGGTCACCCGCGAGGGCGCCATGGACGAATTGGAGGTGCGTGTGGAGGTGACTCCCGAGCTCTTCGGCGACCAGGTCTCCGTGCTGGAGGGCCTCCGCAAGACCATCGCCAACAAGATCAAGGGAATGATCGGCATCAGCGCCAAGATCACCCTGGTGGAGCCCGGCGCCATCGCCCGCTGCGACGGCAAGACCCGCCATGTGGTCGACAAGCGCAACAAGTAACGCCGATTGCCGAACTGCGAATTCTGCAATTTTTCATCCGAAGGAGGAGCCCATCATGAAGAAAGAGATCCAACAGCTTTCCATCTTTCTGGAGAACCGCGTCGGCCGTCTGGCGGAAGTGACCCGCGTGCTAGGCGAGGCCGGCATCGACATTCTGGCCATCTCCGTGGCGGACACCGCGGACTTCGGCATTCTGCGTCTCCTGGTGGACGACGTGGAGAAGGCGGCTGCCGCATTGAAGGCGCGCGGCACCGTATGCACCGTCAATCCCGTCTCCGTGGTGCCGGTTGCCGGCGTGCCGGGGGGGCTGGCGAAGGTGCTGCAGGTCATCCACGACAGCGCCCTGAATGTGGAATACATGTATGCCGTCTCCCAGCGAGCCATCCAGGATCCCGTGATGGTCTTCCGCTTCCCGCGTCCCGAGGAGGCCGAGAAGGCCTTCGCCGCCGCCGGCATTGAGCAGCTCACCCTGAACGAGCTCCTGGGCCGATAGATGGGCTCCGTGGATCCCGCCGGACTGGCCGCCGGCTTCCTCACGGCCATCCTCTCCGCCAGCAGCTTCCTGGCGTCCTCCTGGGCGCTGAAGCGCACGAAGGGCCTCACCAGCCCCGGCCTCATGATGCACGCCGGGCTGGTCATGGGGCTCATCTCGCTGGCGCTCCTCTTCCCCTGCGGCGGCGCCGCGCTCTTCCAGAACGGCGTCGCCGGGCGTCTGCCGATCATGCTGGGGGCCGCGGCGTTCTTCTTCCTGGGGCAGACCTCCGTCTTCGGCGCCCAGAGGCTGGTGGAGCCCTCCCGCGTGGTGCCCCTGCTGGGACTGAAGCTGCCCATGCTGGCATTCCTCACCGTCTGCTTTTTGGGCGACAGCTTCTCCTGGACCAAGGCCGGCGCCATCCTCCTGGCGGTGGTGGCCGCCTTCCTGCTGAACAACGCGGGGAGGCACTTCCCGGTGGCCAGCGTGGTGCTGGTCTTGGCGGGATGCCTCTTCTACTGCCTCTCGGACCTCTGCCTCACGGCGCTGACCAACCGCCTGGCGGAAGACCTCCACGAATCCCAGAGCCTGGCGGCGCTGCACTGCACCATCCTCACGTATCTCACCGTGGGAATCCTGGCGCTCCTCAGCTTCGCTGCCTCCCCGAAGACCTTCGGGAAGACCGCCCTGGTCCACAGCATACCCTTCTCCGTCTTCTGGCTGGCCTGCATCGTGACGCTGAACTTCTGCTTCGCGCGCCTGGGCACCCTCCATGGCGTCCTGCTCCAAAACACCCGCGGGATCTTCACGCTGCTGCTCACGCCCCTCTGCATCGCGTTGGGCTGCACCGCCTTGGAGAACAAGCTCACAGGGACCCTCTTCGCCAAGCGGATGGCCGCCGCCATCCTCGTATTCCTCTCTGTACTCCTATACCAGCTAGGTTGAGCCTACCTCATGCCCGACCCCTATAACACTCCCTATCCCGACGCCTCCTCCGACCGGACACGCCCGCAGGCCTCCACCGCATTCCGGTTCCACAGACTCCTCCCCCTGCTGGCACTCCTCTTCCTGGCCATCGCGCTGTTCTCCTTCCACCCCGAAGACGTGGACCACTTCGCCGGCGGACTGGTGGGCTCCGCATACCCCCGCAACCTGCTGGGACACTGGGGAACCAATGTGAGCTGGTTCCTCCTGACTGCCTTGGGACTGGCCGTCTATCCCCTCCTGCTCCTCTGCCTCCTGTGCTCCTTCCGGCGCATTCTCTACCGGAAAGGACTCCTGCCCAGCCGCTGGGACTACTTCCTGGCAATCCCCCTCAATGGACTGAGCATCTCCGTGGCGCTGGGCGCCTTCCCCCACGCCTTCGAGGGACTCGCCCGGAGCCTGAATCTGGCCGAACTGCCCGGCGGCGTCATCGGACAGCTCCTCTGCATGCCCGGCACCGGCTGGATCAGCCGCGCCTTGTCCACCACCGGATGCCTCCTGCTGGCGCTTGTGCTCTTTGCCGGAAGCCTGGGCGTCATCTGGAACTACGACTGGCGCATCGCCACCGACTGGCTCTGGGAGCGCTTCTGCAGCTGGCTCCAGAAGCGCCGGGAACTGGC
Organism: bacterium; assembly: GCA_963611685.1. Lineage (GTDB taxonomy): Bacteria > Verrucomicrobiota > Lentisphaeria > Oligosphaerales > Oligosphaeraceae > UBA1724. The sequence goes on along the minus strand of CAVDSU010000022.1, from coordinate 17,430 downwards.
CGCGCAGGAGTCCGCCCGCAAGGAAGAGGAGCGCCTGCGTCAGCAGGAAGAATCCGCGCGCCGCGCAGCGCAGGCGCCCGAGCCCGAGCAGCAGCAGCCCTCCTCCATCACCTTCGTCAACGACGCCCCCCAGAATCCCGCCAACACCATCTTCCGCGCACGGCGCGGACAGGAGTCCATCCAGGCGGGCCGTCAGGCCGAGGAGGCCATTTTGGGACAGCAGTCCCAGGGTCGTCCGGCGCCCCAGCCCGCCATCACCCGCCGCGTCCAGGGCGAGCTCCCGCTGGAGACCCCCGCGGTCCGCTCCGCCAATGCCGCGATGCCCAAGAGCGTGCCCGTCGTCCCGACAAGCGTCCCGCCCGCGCCCGCGCCCCGTCCGGCGCCGGCGCCCGCGCCGAGGCCAGTTTTCTCTAGCATGGGCTCTTCGAGTGGCTACCGGATTCCGGATCCCCGGGCTTGTTTTCTGATGAAGGACCTCTCGGACCAGCAGCTCGCCACTGCCAAGGAGATCGAGACCAACAAGGAGATCCTCCAGACCACGCTGGACCAATTCAAGATTGACGCCACGGTCACCAACGCCATTGCGGGTCCCCAGGTGACCCTCTATGAAGTGGAGATTGGCACGGGCGTGCAGCTGAAGCACTTGGGGAGCCTGAAGAGCAACCTGCAGATGGCGTTGCGTTCCCGCCAGAACATCCGGATGCTGTTGCCCATTCCGGGCAAGGACCGCGCGGGCATCGAGGTGCCCAACCAGAAAGCGGCGACCGTCTGCGCCGGCGAGCTCTTCACCTCCCCTGCCTGGCAGAACACCCGCGGGCACCTTCCGCTGATCCTGGGCAAGAACATCACCGGGAATGTCTGCGTGGCGGACCTCTCCGAGGCGCCGCACCTCCTGATCGCCGGCACCACCGGCAGCGGCAAGTCCGGCTGCATGAACCTGCTCATACAGTCCATGCTGCTGCGCTTCACCCCCGACGAGCTGCGGCTCATCATGGTGGACCCGAAGCTCCTGGAATTCGCGCCCTACGAGCACCTTCCGCACCTGGCCTCCCCCATCATCAACGACGTGGCGCAAGTGGCCACCGTCCTCCAGTGGGCGTGCCTGGAGATGGACAAGCGCTACCGCCAGATGAAGGCCGCCGGCGTCCGAAAGCTGGACGAATTCAACAGCCGTCCTCCCGAAGCCGAGGAGATCCTGGATGTGGACGGCGATCCCGTGCCCGCGCGCCTGCCCTACCTGGTCATCATCATTGACGAGTTGGCCGACATCACCCTCCAGGTCAAGAAAGACGTGGATGTACTGCTGGGGCGCCTGGGCGGCAAGGCCCGTGCCGCGGGCATCCACATGATCGTGGCCACCCAGCGGCCCTCCACCGACGTCATCACCGGCGTCATCAAGAGCAACTTCCCCTTCCGCATCGCCCTGCGCGCCACCGATTCCACGAACTCCCGCATCATCCTGGGCACCATCGGCGCCGAGAACCTCCTGGGAAAGGGCGACATGCTCTTCTCCACGGGCGCCGCCGAGCCCGAGCGCATCCAATGCGGATGGGTGGAAAACAGCGAGATCGCCCGCGTCACCGACGCCTGGGCCGCACAGGGGGCGCCCGTCTACAACGAGAGCCTCATGCTGGCGATGGAAGCCCGCCGCGAAAAGCTCCGCGAGGACGCGGAGGCCGCGGAGACCACGCTCTCCTCCCTCGGAGGCGGACACCGCGGCGGCAATGGCGCCGGCGGCGTTGCCGACAATGGCCCCGTCAACACCGGCGACAGCGAGGACGACCTCATTCGCGCGGCGCTCAAGGTCATCCGGAAGAGCCAGCGGCCCACCATCTCCTACCTCCAGCGCGCCCTGCGCATTGGATACAACAAGTCCGCCACCCTGGTGGAGGAATTGGCGGACATGGGATACCTGGGCCCACAGCCCATCTCCGGAATGCGCGAGATCTACTGGGACAACTTCCCTCCCGACGAAGACGAAGAGCCGGAGCTCGCCGCACAGCCCTCCTCCCAGCCGCAGGCGAACGCGCCCCAAGACGACAATGCCTTCGGGAATCCGCCCGCGGCAGCCGACGACGACCCCGCCGACGCCGCCCCCGCCGCCAGCGCCTTCGCCACCCGCCGCGCCGCCAATCCCGCTGCGCCGAATGATTCCGACGACGGCGCTGCTTCCGGCGAGTCTACCAACGCCTTTGGAGGCGAATCGTGACCCCCGCTTCTGACCAGGAAGAACTCCCCCGCCTGGACGCAGCGCCCCCCCAGGATGACGCGCCGGTGTCGCCGGTGTCGCCGGTGATCCTGCCTCAGGGCCCCGTGCTGACGCTGGAGACGAAGGAGCCCACCTTCGGCGACCTGTTGTTGCGCTACCGCATGGACGCCGAGATGTCGATGGAATCCGCCTCGGAGAAGGCGCATGTCACGATGAACGTGATTCGCGCCTTGGAGAATGACGACATCGAGGGTGCCGGCGTGCATCCGCACTACTGCATGGCGAACATCGAGCGTCTCTGCCTGGCATACGGCCAGACGCCGGAGAATGTGGAGCATCTCCTGGAGCTCTTCGGGAAGCAACTGCAGCTCCTGGAGAACCGGATTGGCTTCCAGAGCACCCGGAGCCTCTCGGATTGCCTGGAGGAGAACAACTCCTCCCCCACGCGGCGGCCCTCCGCGGTACTCATCTCGGCGCTCATCGCGCTGCTGCTCCTTCTAGTCGCCGGCGGATATCTCTACAAGCGCTTGCAGCAGAAGAGCCTCCAATCACAGATCCAACTGGATTTGCCGGCGCTTTTGCCCACTCCGTCACTCTCTCCGGATCCCCTCCCACTCCCCTAGGCCCACGCCCATGCCCTCCCCCTCCTACCAGCCCATTCCCCTCCCCGCCGCCCCCGCCGGGAACGACGAAGAGATCGCCCGCCTGCGGGAAGAGCGAAACCAGGCGGCACAGACTCTCCAGCGGATCATGGAAGAGCACGGCGTATCCGGACAAATCACCGCCGTGAACACCTCCCACAGGCTGGCGCGCTTCGAGATCACCCTGGCTCCCGGCGCATACCTCGCGCAGCTGGGCGCCTTGGCCGAGGAGTGCAAGCGCAGCCTCCGGCGTCCCCGCCCCCTCCGGATGCTGTTGCCGATTCCGGGACGCGACTGTGCCGGCGTGGAGGTCCCCTTCTCCACCCAGAAGGCGCCCGCCCCCGAGCAGCTCTTCGCCGATCCCGCCTGGCAGGCACACGACGGCGCTCTCCTGCCGCTCTTGCTCGGCGAAAGCGTGGAGGGCCTCCGGATCCTGGATCTCGCCACATCCGGGAACATCCTGGTTGCCGGCTATGACGGCGCCGGAAAATCCACCCTCCTACAGCAATTCCTGCTGTCGCTGATGCTGATCCAGGATCCCGCCGACACCCGCGTGCTCCTCTTTGACCGGAATGGCGAGACCTTCCGGGACTTCGCCAAGGTCCCGCACCTGGCATTGCCCATCCAGAAGACCGCCGACGCCGGCGTGGCGTTGCTGGAGTGGTCGTTGCAGGAGACCAACCGCCGCCGGCGCCTCCTGGCCGCCGCCGGATGCCATCGTCTGGAGGAATACGCCCCCGCCGAAGGCCAGGAGAGGCTCCCGCACTACCTCCTCCTCTTCGACGAAATCGGTACCCTCATGGACCCGCGGCACCAGCAGAAGACCCTGGAACTCCTCCAGGGGCTGGCCGACTCCGCCGCCACCGGAATCCATCTGGCCACCACCACCTCCACCCTCCCCCAGGATCCCGTCCTCAACTGCTTCCCCACCAGAATCTGGGGATTCCTGCCCCAGGAAAAGCCCGCGTCCCCCCTGCCCGAAGAGGAAAATGACGCGCAAGACGAGGAGCCCCTGGACGAAGAAGGGAACATCCCCGACACCACCTTCCTCATGGAAGACGGCGATTTCCTCCTGTGCTCCGGAGAAGACCGCCTGCGCTTCCAGAGCGCCAGCATCACCCCCGAATTCCGCGGCGCCATCTGCCAGGCCGCACAGGAACGCGCGACCCGCCGCAACGATCCCGCACCCATGCTCTTCCTACAGCGACTCCAGGAAAGCCAGAAGGCGCTCCAGGAGGCAACCCACGACAAGGAAATGCCACAGCTGCACTTCACCGAACCCACCGCCAACGACGCCCTGCGCGCCGTCTTGGCCGCCGACCAGGCCACCGAGCAAATCGTCGCCGAGGCCCTGGGAGTCTCTTCCGAGCGCGCCACCAACCTCCTGGACGAACTCTCCTTCCACGAATACCTCTCCGCTCCCGACGCCACCGGCGCCCGGCAGATCCAGCGCGAGAAGATCCCGGGCGAATTCCTGGGCAAGGCGGAGGCCACTCGCAAGACCCTGGAGTCCCTGTTGGCGGAATTGGAGGAGAAGATCAAGCAGGGCGATCCGGACAGCCGGACCGTCGCCGAATACAACAAGGGCGTCCATGCCATTGGCAAGAAGATCGTGGAGGAGGCAGCGGAGGTCTGGATGGCCGCCGAATACGAGAATCCCGACAATGTCTCCTTGGAGATCAGCCAGCTCCTCTACCATCTGATGGTCCTCATGCTCCGCAAGAAGATCACCCTGGAGGACATCTACAAGAAGCTTTAAAAAAAAGAACCCTTCACCCCCGAACCCCCTTTCCGACCATGATCAGAATTGCACTGCCCAACAAGGGCGCTCTCTCCGAAGACGCCGTCTCCCTCATCAAGGAGGCCGGATACAAGGCCCGCCGCGAGAACAAGGAGCTCTCCGTCGTCGACGCCGCCAACGACGTGGAATTCCTCTTCCTGCGCCCCCGCGACATTGCGGTCTATGTCTCTGGCGGCATCGTGGATGCCGGCATCACCGGGCGGGATCTGCTGGCCGACTCCCGTTCCCAGGCAAAGGAGCTCCTCCCCCTGGGCTTCGGAAAATCCCGCTTCTGCTACGCGGTCCCCAACGGCAGCCCCATCACCCAAATCCAGCAGCTCGACGGACTGCGCATTGCGACCAGCTACCCGAACATCGTCAAGGACCACACCGCCAGCCTGGGCCTCAAGTGCTCCGTCGTGAAGCTGGATGGCGCGGTGGAGATCTCCGTGCGCCTGGGCGTGGCTGACGCCATCGCCGACGTCGTCGAGAGCGGCACCACCATGCGGCAGGCCGGCCTCCACCCCATCGACGAGCCCGTCATGCGCTCCGAGGCACTGGTCATCGGACACCCCGGCGCCGCCGAAAATCCCCAGATCAAGGCGCTGTTGAAGCGCATCCAGGGAATCCTCACCGCCCGCGCGTACGTGGTGGTGGACTACAATGTGCCCCAGGAGGCCCTGGACGCCGCCTGCGCCGTCACCCCCGGCGTGGAGTCCCCCACCGTCACTCCCCTCTCCAAAGAGGGATGGTTCGCCGTCAAATCCATGGTGAAGCGCAGCGAGCTCAACGGCGTCATTGACCGCCTGGAGGAGGCCGGCGCCAGCGGCATCATCGTCTCCGCCATCTGCACCTGCCGACTCTAAAAGCAATCGTTCCCCCAAAAGCCTCCCTCCCTGCCCTCCCTGTCCTCCCGGCGAGGAAGTCCGACTCCCATGTGCGACCACTGCCACCACAAGACCAGCGAATACTGGAATCCGAAATACGAGACCATGTCCCGGGACGAATTGACCGACCTGCAGAACCGCAGGCTGGTCTCCCAGGTCCACCGCGCCTACGAGAAGAGCGAATACTTCCGCAAGAAGCTAGATGCCCACGGGGTCCATCCCGACGACATCCACGGCGTGGAGGACCTCCCGAAGCTGCCCTTCATGACCAAGGACGACTTCCGCCAGAACTACCCCCTCGGAATGTGCCTCTCCCCCCGCGAGGAACTCCGGGAATTCCACATGTCCAGCGGCTCCACCGGCATCCCCGTGGTCATGCCCTACACCCAGGCCGACCTGGAACAGTGGGGCGAATGCATGGCGCGCTGCTACCGCATGGCGGGGCTCTATCCCGGCGACGGCATCCAGATCACCCCCACCTTCGGACTCTTCAACGGCGGCTTCGGATTCTACCACGGCGCACGCACGGCGAACCTCTTCGCCGTCCCCACCTCCAGCGGCAACACCCCGCGGCAGATCCAGCTGCTCCACGACTTCAAGGCGAAGGGCATCGGCTGCGTGGTCTCCTACATGGCGCGCATCATCGAGGTGGCCGACAAGATGAACCTGGATTTCCCCGACCTCAAGATCGGCATCTTCGGCTCCGAGACCTTCTCCGATGAAATGCGCCGGAAGATCGAGAAGCGCGCCGAGATCCAGGCCTTCGACATCTATGGCATGACCGAGACCGGCGGCGTGGGAACCACCGGCATGGACTGCCAGGCGCACTGCGGAATCCACGTCTGGGAAGACCAGTACATCACCGAAATCGTCGATCCCGAGACCGGGAAGCCCCTCCCCGACGGCGAATACGGCGACGTGGTCTTCACCGCACTCACCCGCGAGGCGCTCCCCGTCTTCCGCTTCCGCACCCGCGACATCTCCCGCATCATCTCCCGCAAGCCCTGCGCCTGCGGACGAACCAGCCTGCGGCTGGACCGCATCACCGGACGCCTGGACGACATGCTCATCATCAAGGGCGTGAACTTCTTCCCGCGCCAGGTGGAGCAGGCGCTCCTGGAAATCCCCGGCGTGCTCCCCGAATACCAGATCATCCTGGAGGAGCACGACGGCATCACCGACATCCGCATCAACGTGGAGGCACAGGAGGGCGTCACCGGCTTCACCGTCGCCAAGCACCTGAAGGAGAAGCTGGGCTTCTCCCCCCAGGGCGATGTCTTCGCCCCCGGCACTCTCCCCCGCTCCGAAGGAAAGGCCAAGCGCGTCGTCCGCGTCCAGAAATAGGCGCACACCCCTTCGTCCCCAAATCAAGAACCCAAGGAAGGAATCCACACCACCATGACCGAAAAGAAGGAAAAGAAGGAAAAGTCCCCCAAGACCAACCTGTGGAAGCGTGAGCCCGGCTGGGACAAGCTAGCCGATGGCGAAGAGCAGATCCTGGAGGGATACTGCGCCGACTACATCGACTTCATCTCCACCACCAAGACCGAGCGGCGGGTCCACGACCAGCTCCTGGATTTGGCCAAGAAGCGCGGTTTCCGCGACCTGGATGCGCTGGGACGCGACAAGAAGGCGGTCCTCAAGCCCGGTGACGGCGTCTACCGTTCCATGGACGGAAAGACCCTCCTTCTGGCGCGCATTGGCTCCGAGCCCCTGGAGAATGGCCTGAACCTGGTGGGCGGGCACGCCGACTGCCCCCGCCTGGACCTGAAGCCCTACCCCCTCTACCAGGACGAAGAGCTGGTCCTCCTCGACACGCACTACTACGGCGGCATCAAGCACTACCAGTGGCTCACCCTCCCCCTGGCACTCTACGGCGTCATCATCCGCCGCGACGGCACCAAGGTGGATGTGGCCATCGGCGATGGTCCCGACGACCCCGTCTTCTGCATCACCGACATCCTTCCCCACCTGGACGTGGACCAGTCCAAGCAGACGATGCGCGAGGGCGTCCGCGGCGAGCGCCTCAATGTGGTCTTCGGCTCCCGCCCCGTGGACAAGGCGCACGACGACAAGGCGGTCCCCTGCAAGGCGAAGCTGAATATCCTGCGCCTGCTCAAGGAGCTCTACGGCATTGAGGAAGAGGACTTCGCCAGCGCCGAGCTGGAGGTGGTCCCCGCCGGCCGCGCCCGCGAGCTGGGCCTGGACCGCTCCATGATCCTGGGCTACGGACAGGACGACCGCGTCTGCTCCTACGCCGCCGCCCGCGCAGTCCTCGACTTCCCGGGAGTCCCCAAGCGCACCCTGGGCGCGCTCATCGTGGACAAGGAGGAGATCGGCTCCTACGGACGCACCGGGATGGACTCCACCTTCCTGCCGAACTCCGTGGCGGAATTGGTGGCGGCCTGCGACAAGACCTACAGCGACCTGACCGTCCGCCGCGCGCTGGAGCACACCAAGATGCTCTCCGCCGACGTGGGCACGCTGGCCGACCCCGACTACAAGGGCGTCAACTCCAACGGCAACATGGGCCGCCTCAACTGCGGCCTGCAGGTCAACAAATACGACGGCCACGGCGGCAAGGGCGGCGCTTCCGACGCCAGCGCCGAATACATGGCTCAGGTCCGCAAGGTCTTCAACGACAACGGCGTCCTCTGGCAGATGTGCGAGCTGGGCATGCCCGACGTGGGCGGCGGCGGCACCATCGCCCTCTATATGGCGCGCTTCGGCATCGAGGTGGTCGACTGCGGCGTGGGGCTGCTCTGCATGCACGCGCCCTGGGAGATCGCCGGCAAGATCGACGTCTACATGGCATACAAGGGCTACATGGCCTTCCTGGCCATGGCATAACCCCCGGCGCTTCCCCCACAAGCGCCCCGGAGACCGCCCGCTGACGCGCGCGGGCAATTTTCCCGCAGCCGACGGCATTTTTCCGGGCGGTCTCCGCATTCTCCCCTCCACCCCCCAACCCCATGGCGAACCACAATTCCCCCAGGCAGAACAAGGCGGACTCCCTTCCGCCTCCCACGCCCCTCACCCGGGACGAGGAAGACACCCGCATGGAGCAATTTCGCGAGGGCCTGAAGGCCTCCTGCCAGGAGAGCCTCAACCGTTCCCGGAAGGCACTCTCCTGGAGCGGGCGCTTCTTCGACCGGGAAAACACCCTGGGAGCCTTCCTCTTCCTGGTCGTGTGGCTCGCCGGCGCCGCCTTCCGCCTCCCCCTGACACAGGGCCATACCCTCCACGAACGACTCCAAAATCCGGAATTCCTGCTCTTCCTGCTGGTGCTGGGGCTCTTCCTCACGCTCTTCCAGATCGCCCTGAACAGCCCCTGGCGCACCGCGCGGCCCGTCCCCAAGCGGAAGGAATTCCTGCTGGTCTCGCTCTCGCTGCTACTGGAATTCGCCGCGGTCTTCGCCATTGTCCGCTCGCCCTCGCTGCCCACCGACCACTCCTGGCAGATGCTGGCGATCCTGCCGCTCTCCTTCTTCCCCGCCATCCTGGTGAACCTCCTGGACACCCGCACCGCCGTGTGCACCGCAATCCTCCAGGCGGCGCTCTTGCCCCTGCAGATCCGGCTGCCCATTGGCGACAACCCATACCAGCTCTTCATCTTCGCCCTCATCGTCTCCATGGGCGCAATCCCCTGCTTCCGGGACATCAGCCTCCGAATCCGCTACCTGACACACGGCCTCATGCAGGGCGCACTCATTGCGGTGGCGGGGCTGCTGGCATACTACTTTGCGCCGCGCTCCGGCGCCGAGCCCACCGACTGGGCGCACCTGGCGCGCTGGACGCTCCTCTCCGGGGGCTCGCAGGGCTTCCTCACCGGACTGGCGTGCATGCTCTTCCTGCCCATGCTGGAACTCCTCTTCCGCCTGCCGACCCCCATGACCCTGGCGGAGCTCACCGACGTGAACACGCCGCTGCTGCAGCGCTTGCGCGCCGAGGCCCCCGGCACCTACCAGCACTCGCTGGACGTGGCGGAGATGGCCACCAACGCCGCCTCCCTCATCGGCGCCGACGCCAAGCTGGTGCACGTCATGGCGCTCTACCACGATGTCGGGAAGCTCTTCGCGCCGCAGTATTTTGCCGAGAACATGACGGGCGGCAACAACCCCCTGGAGACCAGCCTCTCCCCCGAAGAGAGCGCCAGCCTCATCTTCGAGCACACCTTCCACGGCGTGCAGCTGGCCGCAAAATACCACCTCTCGCCACTCCTCTTCCCCGCCATCCGACAGCACCACGGGAACACGCTCCTGGAGCACTTCTACAAGAAGGCCTGCGACCTGGCCGCCGAACGCCACGAGCCCGCGCCCGCCGAAGAGCGCTTCCGCTACCCCCAGAAGCCCTACAATTCCCGGGAAGTGGCCATCCTCTCTTTGGCGGACAGCTCCGAGGCCGCCGTCCGCGCATTGCTCTCCACCAAGCCCGATCTCTCCAAGGTCGCCAAGGAGCTCCTGGAGCAGCCCGCCGAGGGCCACGACGCCAACGAGACCACCGCGCGATACCTGGAGATCCTCTCCCAGCACTTTGGCGGGAAGGACCCCGCAGTCCTGGTCAAGGCCATCGACGACCGCATTGCCTCCGTCTTCCGAAAGAACTACAACGACCACCAGCTGGACAACGTGGACCTGACCACCCGCGAGCTGGCCGTCATGGCCAAGAGCTTCCGGGAGACCATCCTCTTCCACTTCCACGCACGGCCGGAATACCGCACCCGATGATCCTCTCTGTCCTCAAGATGCCCAGCCTCCGGAAGGTCCGGAACCTCTCTTCCTACCAGAAGGCGCTCCAGACCATTCTTCCCGAAACCGGACTGCCCCACCAGGCGCCCGGCGAAATCCAGTTCGTGCTGGTCACGGTCCCCCGCATGGTGAAGCTCAACTACCTGCACCTGAAGCACGAGGGCCCCACCGACGTGATCACCTACGATCTGCGCCCCACCCCCGACGAGCCCATTCCCCTCCTCCCACAGGAACTCCTGGGAATCCCCACCCTCGCCGAAATCTACATCTGCCCCGAGGTCGCACGCCGACAGGCGCCGCAATTCCAGGAACCGCCGTCGCGGGAACTCTTCCGATATGCGGTACACGGACTGCTCCATCTCGCCGGGCTCGACGACCATACCCCCGAAGACCGCGCCGCCATGCGCGCCGGCGAAGACCGCCTCCTCCATGCCGCAGAGGCCGCCGGATTCTCCCTCCTGGACTTCCTGGCATGACGGCGGAACGCCCCAGCCGACCCGCTTTCCCACAAAAAAGAAACCCCGAACCCCTGACCGCCACCTGACCGCGAGACACACCCTCACCGCCACCGCCAAGAACAACACACCTCCTGCGCGGCGAAAGGCGCGGCCCCTGGCTCCCATATGTCAAACACACTCCTTTTCCTCCTGGCACTCCTCCTGGCCATCCTCGCGCACTTCTTCCTCCTCTCAAACCACTGCCTCTCCCTCTTCGGACGCGCGCAGCTGCGGAAGCTCCGCGAGAATCACCGCCAGCTCTCCGAGCGCCTGGAGGATGTCCTGGAGCGGAAGCTGGTCCTGCGCATCGCCCTCCAGTGGGAGGCCACCCTCTGCGCCACCGCCGCCGTCGTCCTGGCCACCCTATGGTTCTGCGCCACCACCTGGCCCCTCTGGGGACGCTGCACCCTCTGCGCCGCCGCATTCCTCCTGCTGGAGGTCGTACAGCTGCTCCTGCAGCAGCAACTGCCCCTCCCCGCCACCGCACGCATCATCGCCGCGGCCGTACACCCCGCGCGCCTCCTGGCAATCCTGGGATGGCCCTTCCAGGCACTGGAAGACAAGCGCGACGAATCCGGCGCCGACGACACCAAGAACACCGTCACCACCGAAGACGCCATCCGCTCGCTGGTGGAAGAGGACGACGCCGAACAATCCGATCCCGCCGCCCCCGAAGACGACCTGAAGCTGGAGGAAAAGCGGATGCTCACCGGCGTCATGAACCTGGACATCACCCTCGTCCACGAAATCATGACTCCCCGCGTGGACATCGACGCCATCAGCCAGGACGCCACCGTCGCCGAGGCGAAGGCGCTCATCGCCCGCACCGGTCACTCCCGCATCCCGGTCTACCGGAAGTCCATTGACGCCATCACGGGCATCCTGTACGCCAAGGACCTCCTGGACGAAGAGAAGGTCGCCAATGCCCAGGCGGTCTCCGCCTTCTCCCGCCCGCCGCTCTTCATTCCCGAGACCAAGAAGATCGCCGACCTCCTCAAGGAGTTCCGCAGCAAGCACAACCACCTGGCCGTGGTCCTGGACGAATACGGCGGCACCGGCGGCATCATCACCATCGAGGACATCCTGGAGGAGATCGTGGGCGAGATCGAGGACGAATACGACCGCACGCAGCCCCTCCAGCAGGCCACCCCCGACGCCGACGGCGCCCTCACCGTAGACGCGCGCACCACCATCTGGGAGGTCAACAACGCCCTAGACCTGGAGATTCCCGAAGACGAAGGGTATGACACTTTGGCTGGCTATATTATGGCCACCCTCGGACGGATCCCCAAGACAGGGGAAAAGGCAGAGACGCCGTTCCTCCAGGCGGAGATTCTCCGCGCCTCCCCGCGCCGCCTCATCACTCTCAAAATCCGGCGCAAGGCCGAGTAGCAGCAGTCTCTCCCACACACCATTTTCCCCACTATGATCCAGACCATCCTTATCGTCGCCGTCGTCCTGATGCTCCTGGCACTGGAGCGGGGCGTCACCCTATGGGCCGTCAAGAATCCCGGCGGACGCTCCTTCATCCGGAAACACGCCTTCATCCAGCCAAACGGGATCTCCCTCATGAGGTTCCCGCAGGGGCTTGTCGCCGTCCTCCTGGCCGCCTTCGGCTTCTGGGCAACCGCAATCCTCTGGTTCTCCTTCTGGATGATCACCGACCTCACCGACGGCACCATCGCCCGCGGCTGCGACCTGAAGACCCCCGCCGGGCAATGGCTCGATCCGCTGGCCGACAAATTCATGTCCTTCCCCGTGCTGCTCTTCCTGGCGCTGGGGACCAGCGAGCCCCGTCCGCGCCTCGACATGGTCATCGCATACTGCGTCATCGACATCATCGGACAGTGTTCCCGCTTCTTCTGCAAGAAGAAGGCGGCAAACTCCTTTGGGAAGGTCAAGACCGCGCTGATCACGATCCTCATCGGCATCCTGGCGCTCTACCACTTCTGCGCCATCGAAAAGGTGGCCACCTTCCCGCCGCTGACCCAGCTCAACCAGGAGGCCACCAACTGCATCATGGGCGCCTGCGTCATCATGGCGTTCCTCTCCCTCTACTGCAAGGTCATTCCCAGCCACTTCTACGCGAACTCCCTCACCCTCCTCAATTTCCTCTGCGGAATCGTCGCCGCCTGCATCGCCTGGAATACCGACTCCACCCGCGGGACCCTCCTGGCATTCCTCCTGATCTTCCTGGGACAATTCTTCGATCTCTTCGACGGGAAGATGGCCAAGAAATTCGGCTCCACGCCCCGTGGCGCGCTCTACGACGACATCGCCGACGGCACCAGCTTCGGCATCGCCTGCGGAATCATCCTCTACCGATGCCTGCAATCCGCGCAATGCCGCTGCCTGGCCGTCGCCGCGCCCGTCCTGGCCGTGGTCTACGTCGTCAGCGTCTTCTTCCGCCTCAAGCGCTTCCTGCACCCCAAGACCCGCATGCCCGAGGGAATCTTCCAGGGGCTGCCCTCCCCCGCCGGAGCCCTCCTGGCCGGCGCCGGAGCCCTCCTCCTCCGAATCTACCCCGACTGCACCGCCACACAGTGGGTCTGCGCCGCACTGGCGCTGCTCGCCTGCGTCCTCATGGTCTCCCATATCCCCTACCGGCACTTCGGACGGGATCTCTGGCCCTCCCTGCCCACCGGACTGCGCGTCTTCTTCCTCTTGGCAATCATCCTGGTCTCCTGCTTCGCGCTGGTCCAGAAGGGGTGGTCCCATGCGCTGCTCCAGCTCACCATCCTGCTCACCATCACCTACGCGCTGGGCGCCATCGCCCCGAAGGGCTACGTGAAGCAGCGCCTGGAGGAAGCCGCCCGGGAGGCCGAAGAGGCCGAGAATGACGACGCCGACAAGTAACCACACGCTTTTCCCCGCAACCGCAAGAACCGCGATTTTTCCCATGAGAACCACCCTTGCCTCTTTCACGCTGTTGGCCTCCGCCCTGCTCCTCCCGGCACAGGATGCCGCCCCACAGGCCTCCATCACCATCGAAGACCTCATCGTGAAGGGCGGTCCCATCATGTACGTCCTGGTGGGACTCTCCTTCGTGGCCGTGGGACTCATCCTCTACTACTGCTTCTCCCTCCGACGAACCGTCCTGGCGCCCGCGAAATTCCTCCGACAGGCGCAGGACGCCGCCGAGTCCGGCGACTACGACGCGCTGGAGGAGCTCTCCAAGAAAGACGGCTCCATGGCCGCGAAGGTGGTCCTGGCGTGCCTCCAGGCGCGTGCGGACGGCGGCGAGGACGCGGTTGTCGGCGCCATGGAAGAGGAGGGCTCCCGGCAGTTTTCGCTTCTCTGGAACCGCGTGCAGTATCTCCTGGACGTCTCCAGCATTGCCCCCATGGTGGGGCTTTTGGGAACCGTCTGGGGCATGATGGTCTCCTTCCTGGCGCTGGACACCGAGCTGGCCATGGCCAATAAGGTCAGCTCCCTCACCAGCGGACTCTCGCAGGCGATGTTCACCACCTTCGGCGGACTGATCATCGGCATCGTCTCGCTGGCCGCATACTCCCTCTTCCGCGGACGCCTCAATACCCTGGCCACCCAGCTGGAAGAAGACTGCAAGAGCGTGCTCAGGAGGTTCAAGAAGGCATGAACTTCCGAAAGAAACTCCAGGAGCGCGGGCCCTCCTTCCCCATGGCGCCCCTCCTCGACATCGTCTTCCTCCTCCTGATACACTTCATGGCGGCCACCGTGTTCGCCCAGTGGGAGAAGCAGGTCAATATCGCCGTGCCCACCGCCTCCACCGCCCAGGAACAGCGTCGACAGCTTGGGGAGCTGATCCTCAATGTGGACAAGGCGGGGCAGCTCTACATCAACGGACAGCCCTATTCCTCCGAGACCGCCCTGGAACTCCTGAAGCAGATCGCGGATGCCTTCCGCGACCAGCCCATCATCCTCCGGGCGGACAAGGACACCAGCGTCCAGACACTCCTCCAGGTCATGGATCTCTGCCGCGAGGCCGACATCTGGAACGTCTCCCTGGCCACCGTGGACCCCCAAAAGTGATCCCGGATCCCCACCGCGAAGACGCCCCATGAGCCCATACGCAAAAGCCCTCCTCGCCGCACTGGCACTCCTGGTGACCCTGGCATTTCCCGCCGTTGCCCAGGAGGAGCCCCGTCCCCAAAACGGCTTGCTCTCCCCGCAGGAGTCCCTGGCATTCATCCAGGGGCTCGCCGAGCGGAATCTCCACCAGGAGTGCCTCCAGCAGTGCCAGGAATTCCTCCAGCGCTACCCGAGGCACGAGTATCAGGAGCGCGTGGAGCTCACCCGCATCCGCAGCCTCTGCGCCCTGGAACGCACCCAGGACGCCGCCCGCGATATCCGAAGCCACCTGGAGGCCTTCCCGAAATCCCCCCATCGCGCGGAGCTGTTGCAGATCTTGGGGAACTGCCTGCAGGACTTGCACCAGGAGGAGCAGGCGGTGGAGGTCTATCGTCAGCTCCTATCCCAGGCGGAGGGCACCCGTGAGACCGAGGAGGCGCGCTACCGCCTGGCGGTGTGCCTGGCGGGCCTGAACCGCATTGACGAGGCGAAAAAGGAGCTCCTGCCCCTGGTCGGAAAGACCGCCGACGCGCAGCATCTCCCGCGGGTCCACGCAAAGTATTACATGGCGGTGCTCCGTCAGAACCAGGGCGACAACGCCGCAGCGCTCCTGATTCTGGAACCGCTCTTGCAGCTCAAGGGCCTCCCCGACGAGACCCGCAAGAATCTCCTTTTGACGGCGGGATACCTCTCCTTCGCGCCACCCGTGCGCGACTACGCGAAGGCCGCACAGGCCTACGGCGCTTTCCTCTCCGAATTCCCCCAGGACGCCCGACGACAGGAGATCCAGCGGAATCTCCTCTCCTGCCTCTACGCCCAAAAGGACTTCCCGCGCTTCCTGGAGGCCTTCCGGCAATTCCGTCAGGAACACCCGCAGGACGCCGCACAGGACCAGGAGCTCACGTGGCTGGCCGCACAGGCGAATCTCCCCCTGGAAAAGTGGACGGACGCCCGCGCGCTCCTCCAGGAGCTCCTGGGGAATCCCCAGACCAGCAGCGCGCTGCGCCAAAAGGCCGCCGCCACGCGGCTCCTCTGCCTGGAAAACCTCCAGCTCCCCCAGGAGACCCTCCAGGCCGCAAGGCAATTCCTGGAGGAATTCCCGAATTCCGACGAAACGGCGGAGGTCCTTTTGCGCCTGGCGGCCGCCCAGCTGAAGCAGGAACAGCCCGGTGACGCCATCCAGAGCTACCAGAAGGCGCTGCCGCTCCTGGCAGCGACCTCCCCCACGCTCTACCAGAATACCGGCGTGGTCCTGGCACGGCTCCTCGCCGCGCAAGACCGCCCCGCCGAGGCCGCCACACTCTATCTGGATCTGGCACAGCGGCTCCCGGAGCCCCTCCCCGAGGGCATGAAGGACGCCACCGACCTCCGGAAGTCCGCCCTGGCCGCGCTCTCCCGCGCACCGAAGGACCCCCGCGCGATCCCGCTGGCCGCACAGCTCCTGTCGAATGCGCCGTCCCCCGAGGAACGCCTCCCGCTGCTGCAGCTGCAGCTGCATTTCCAGACCAGCCAGGGACTGCTCGCCGACGCCGAAAAGTCCGCCACCGAGCTCCTCTCCCTGGCCACTCCCGCCGGACACCCGCAGTGGCTCCTGAAACGCGCCGCCCTCCGCCGAGCACAGAAGAACTACCCCGGCACCCTGGAGGACTACCAGACGCTCCTCCAGGACCCCAATGCCACTGCCGAGATCCGCGCACAGGTGCTCCCCGATCTCCTCACGCTTCTATACTATCTGAAACAAGGCGAACACTCCCAGCCCTATCTGGAGGAGTTCTTCGCCACACGGCCGCCACTCGCCCTCTCCACTCCCATCCTGGCGCATATCGCACGGGAGCGCCGAGAGGCACACGATCTGGTCAATGCCGCGCGATGCTATCAACGAATCCTGGAAGACGCCACGCTCTCCGCAACCGAGCGCACACAGCTGCTGGTCCTGCTGGCGGAGGTGCACTTCCAGGAAGGCAATGCCACACAGTGCAAACAGCTCCTGGCGCAATCCGAAAGCCTGCTGCAGGAACAGGGGCTGCCCCCCACCAGCGACGCACTGGCACTGCTGGCCGAACTCGCAATCCGCGAGAATGACCCCGATGTGGCACTCACCTACGCGCGACAGGCCCTGGGAGGAAAGGACGCGACTCTCCTGAAGGAAACCCTCCCCCGCGCTCGATGGACACAGGCACAGGCACTCCTGGACCTCAAGGACTACCCCGGCGCATTCTCCGCAGCCGCACAGGGATTCATCCTCGAAAAGGACCCCGCATACACCCCGAAGTGCTACCTCATCGCAGCCGCCGCAAAAGACGCACAGGGCGATTCCAAAACCGCACAGGAACTGCGAAAGGCGGCGGAAGACGCCGCGGCGCAGCAAGTTGCCAAGTAGCAGGCAGTTGCAAAGCGCCGCAGGCGCCCTTCCGCCAAGAACTTCGGCAGTGCCAGGTGACGCATCCGAGACGGCGCCTTCCACCGGAGCGCTTCTTCCCTAGCCGGCTACCCTCTTTAGTACCTAGCAGGTTAGTGGCTAGTGGCTAGCCTGCAAGGTGCCGCAGGCGCCCTTCCGCGGCGATTGCCGCGGTACTGGTACCGCCGCCAGTTGCGGCGGAAGAGCCGCGCAGCGACCG
>CAVDSU010000021.1:0-22797 GCA_963611685.1 bacterium | reverse complement strand
TATCGGGGATATCGGGGATATCGGGGATATCGGGGATATCGGGGAATGTCGGGGAATGTCGGGGGGGGCGTGGGTGGACATCGTCTGCGACGTGTGACACGTCGCCTCATCCTACGACGGGATCACACTGCCGCGCCATCGGTGTGCTTGGAGCCTAGCGGGCGTATGCGTCTCGTCTCACTCAACTGCGGTATCGTGTCTTCGGCGTGTCTGAGGCGTAATGGCGTATGCGTCTCGCCTCACTCGGCGCTGGGGTCATGCCGGCGGTATGCCTGAGGCGTAGCATATTATGCGGCGTTTTGAGATTCGAGCCCGTTTTTTCCTCCTTTCCATGCGAAAACTCCTCCTTCTTCTCTGTCTTGCCATGTGCATTTCCGTCCCTGCCAAGGAACTCAGCGTCCTGATGATTGGAAACAGCTTCAGCGAGAGTGTGCTGAGGTATTTGCCCAGCGTCGTTGGCGCCTCTGGTGACTGCAAGATTTTCTTGGCTCAGTGCGGCATCGGCGGCTGCGTCTTTTCCCGCCACATTGACGAATTGCACAAGAGCCAGCTCAATCCCGAGAGTCGTCCCTACTGGACCAACCAGGGCGACGTCCTCTTTGGGGGTCGTCCCAACACCAATGTCCCCGAGATGCTATCCGTCCGGAAGTGGGATGTGATCACCATCCAGCAGGGCAGTCACGAGAGTTGGGTTCCCGAGACCTTCGCTCCCGCCAAGGAGCTCATCGACGCCATCCGCGCCGCGCAGCCGCAGGCCGAAATCCGGATTCAGCAGACCTGGTCTTACCGTAGCGACGACCCGCGGCTCCTCGCCGGTGGCTCCTGGCACATTGACCAGACCGAGATGTATCACCGCCTGACCAAGAACTACCAGGCGCTCTCCCGGGAATACGGCTTCCGGGTCATCCCCACCGGACTGGCCGTCCAGATTTCCCGCCGCGACTCCGAAATCCAGTTCCAGCCCGTCCCCGCCGAGGCCTGGGAGACGCCCTTCCATTGGCCGGATCTCCCCCGACAGGCCGGCGATGTGGTGGGGCAATACTACTGGTGGAAAAAGGCCGAGACCGGCGAACTCTACATGGAGCGCGACTCCATCCACCTGAACCGCCGCGGCGAATACCTCCAGGCCTGCGTCTGGTTCATGAGCCTCTATGACAAGAGTGCCGCCGACATCAAATTCGTCCCCGAGATCATCTCCAACAGCGACGCCGCATTCCTGGCACGCTGTGCCGAAGAAGCGGTCAAGACGGCGTCTGGCGTTGCAGAGTAACGCCCCACCTTTACCGACGCTTTCCTGAATGCCCAAAAGGCCCCGGCAATTTCTGCCGAGGCCTTTTTGGTTTTCGCAACAGAGCCGCGCGGCGGCCGCTCCGAGTCGCTTCCTGCCAGCCGCCAATGGATTCTGGAAATGTCGCCAAGTCCCTTAGCGGTATTTCCTTGCGCATCCGTCCACGATGGACTGCATGGCGTCCTTCTTGCGCCCCATATCCTTCGCCAGTGCGATCTGGCAGCGTGCGCGGACGAGATTGTGGTCGGGGCAGTGGATATTGAAATATGGGTCTCCCAGGAGATAGTCGGTCAGGAATCGTGTCGCCAGCTCGCAAGCCAGTGCCAGGGGGGAGATTCCGAGGGTATTGAGTTCTGCGGGGGTCAGTCCGCTGGCGGTCTGGGAGAGGAATCCATCGGCGAAGGCCCAGAAGATATTGAGGTCCACGCCGGTCTTCGTCAAATCGCGGCTATCCTCGGCCGTGAAATTCGCGGCGAAACGAATGGCGTCACCGAAATCGTGTGCCACCAATCCGGGCATAACGGTATCCAGGTCAATGACCACCAGGGCGTCGCGGGTCGCCTCGTCGAAGAGGACATTGTTGATCTTCGTGTCGTTGTGGGTGACGCGCAGGGGGAGTTCGCCGCGCATCTGGAGGTCGGTAAGCTGGCAGGCCTCCTCCTCCACCGACAGCAGGTCATCGGCCTCCGCCTTGGCGGATGCGTAGCGTCCCTGGGGATCCAGCCGGATGGCCTCCTTCAGCTGTTCATAGCGCTTCCGGGTGTTATGGAAATCGGGGATGGTGACGAAGAGCTCGCCCGCCTGGAAATCCTCCAGCACCCGCTGGAAATCGCCGAAGGCCACGCCGGCGTTGCGGACGATGAGGGGGTCGTCGCAGGTATCGAAAGTGATGGAGGGCACGTAGTTGACCACCCGCCAGAGATCATCTTGATCCATCAGGTAGGTCTTTCGTTCGCCCGTGACCTCGGTGTGGTGATAATGGAGGTTCATGCCCTTCGGACGCTTCCGACGAATGTACTCCGTCACCTTGTCGATATTCTCCATGAGCTGGACGGGATTCCGGAAGGCGAAGGAGTTCAGCTTCTGGACCACGTAGGACTTGATCCGCGCCATGCCCGCGCCGTCGTCCACGATGTAGTTCACCTTATACGTGTTGTTCACGTTGCCGGTACGCACCTCCTCGTAGGAGAAGAAGAGTCCGGGGAGGCGGAAAGCGGCGCCCACGCTCTGGAGCTTTTTGGCCAGATCCTGAGGCGAAGTATGCTGTGTAGAGGGCATGGCAAATCGGGTTTTCAGGAGGATTTCGTTTCGTGGATAATATAAGGAGGTCCCGGGGAGTTCCGGCGACCCGCCACGCCTTTTCGCCGCAACGGCACACTACCGGACGCTATCGGACAGGGCGGACGGCCTCCTCCACAAAGGGCCGCCACCACCAGCCGTTCTCCAAATACCACCGGACGGTCCCCCGCAGGCCCTCCTCAAACGACACCCGCGGCGACCAGCCCAATTCCCGACGGATTTTCCCGATGTCCATGGCATAGCGCAGATCGTGTCCCGGACGATCCGGCGCCGCGCAAATCAGCTCCTCGTAGGGGCGCCCCGAGGACCGCGGACGCAATTCGTCCAGCACGCGGCACACGCCGCGCACCACCGCCAAGTTGGTGCGCTCGCACTCGCCGCCGATGTTGTAGACGCCGCCCGGCACACCGCCATTGTAGACGCGCCACAGTGCCTCCACATGGTCCTCCACCGACAGCCAGTCACGGATATTCTCCCCCGTGCCATAGACCGGCAATGGCCGCTGCGCCAATGCCTGCAGCACCATGCGGGGAATCAGCTTTTCGGGAAATTGGTATGCGCCGTAGTTATTGGTGCAATGGGAGAGCAGGATTGGCAGTCCGTAGGTATTTCCCCAGGCCTCCGCCAGGTGGTCGCCCGCCGCCTTGCTGGCGGAATACGGCGACCGCGGAGCGTAGGGGCTCTCTTCCCTAAAAGGCGCATCACCGGCTTTTAGGGAGCCATATACTTCGTCTGTGGAGACCTGCAGGAACCGGAAAGACCGGCGCTTCTCCTCCGAAAGCCCCCGCCAATAGTCCGTGGCGCACTCCAGGAGCGTCCCCGTCCCCAACACATTCGTGCGCACGAAGCAAAGCGGATCCGCGATGCTTCGATCCACATGGCTCTCTGCCGCCAAATGCATCACGCCATCGGGACGGAATTCCCGGAAGAGCGCCGAGACGCCCTCGCGGTCGCAGACGTCCAGCTTGGCAAAGGAATACAGCTCGTTCCCCTCCACCTCCCGCAGGCTGGAGAGATGCCCCGCGTATGTGAGGGCGTCCAGCACGCAGACGCGTGCCAGCCCCCTGCCCACCAAATGGCGGACCAGCGCCGAGCCTATGAAACCCGCACCACCTGTGACGACAAGACGAAGCATGGAGAATGCAAAAAAGGAGGAAGGAGGAAAGAGGAAGGAGCCCGCCTTCGCCAAGGCTACGGCGGGTCTGCGAGAAGTTTGGCCAGGGTTTCGGGGGGACCCCGAAACCCCGCGCCGGGAAGACCCGTCGCGTACTGCGTACGCCAAGCGCGCCCGTATAGGCGTGTTAATACCGGCGGCAGGCGGAAGAAAGGATGAGCCCGGAGTCTTCTCGGCATGCTCGGCTGCGCCGTAGCGTGCTAGTATTTAAGCCCCGGCACGAAGGGAGTCCGGTGGCGAGGTAGTCCTCCGTCCTTTGGAGATCTTCGGCGGACGCCAAACGGCGGATTGTGAAGGCCCGGCCACCGCCCTAGGATGGATTTAATGTAGCCTGCCACAGACGGCCGAATTAGCCTACGACGTCCCCCCGGTTCACGGCAGCTGGGCGGCGGCTGCGGAGGGTTGCCTGTGCCTTCAGCAGAAGGAGGATCAGTGCCAGCAGGAAGAGGAGTCGTGGAAGAGGGGGTGCTGCGGCCACATTTTGGCAGAGGGGCCCGGAGGCCTCGGAGCCGGTCACGGAGAGCGCGGCGGTAGCGCGGATGACGGTGCGCAGCGTGGCATTCCAGAGGGTCGTGCCCTGGGGAATCAGGAGCACCAGGAGGATTTTCAGGGGGCAGAGCAGGAGTGCCAGCGAGACCAGGAATCCCAGCGGGAGATTGACCAATGGCGAGAGGAGTCCCAGCCGCGGGGAGGACTCCAGGGAGATGGACAGACTGGTTGCCCAGGCCAGACAAGAGACGCCCACGCCATTGAGGCACCACCCCCAGAAGGCGCAGGCGCGGCGATGCCGCAGCGGTCGCGGAAGCCACTGTTCCCGCTCCTGGAGGATCTCCTGGAGTTCCCGCAACAGTGGCGATCCCAATAGCAGAATCGCCACAATGGAGTAGGAGTAGAGCACTCCGCGGTTTCGCAGGCAGAGTGGATTTCGCAAGAAGGCCTGCACTGCCGCCACCCCCAGGAGATTCAGCCACACGGCGGGACGCGTCCGCAAGGCGGCGTAGTGGTAGGCGGCAGTCATGACCAGCGCGCGTTGAGCGGAGTCCGCCGCCCCCGTGAGCAGCACATACGCCGTAGCGAGGGAGACCATGGCGATCCGGCGCAAGAGCAGCGGTCCGCCAATCCACCGCAGCAGGAACCCCGTCGCCAGGATCATCATTCCCACGTGCATCCCGGAGATGGCGAAGGCATGGACCGTACCCGCCACGGCCTGTGCCTGCCGGATCTCCCGTGGGAGGCACTCCCCCATGCCTAGCCCCAACGCCAGCAAGTATTGTCCCTCCCAGGTCTCCTGCGTCCCCTCCACCAAAATCCCCCCCAGGAATTGCCGACACGCCCCCAGAAGGCGCTTCCCCCGAAAGCGCAATCCCGCAGATTCCCCCGCCACACGCCACGCAAACAGCAGCAGCTGCGCCTCCGCGCCGCGGGCGGAGAGGGACTCCGCATAGCGGGCCTCCAGGGGGTCGTCGTTCTTCAGCGGCGAAAGGACGCCCTCGCCCTCCAACAGGGTCCCCTCCGGCAATTGCCGCAATAGCTCCTGAGACTCCCAGGAATTGGCGCGCAACGACACACACCGCCCTCCCGAAAACGCCAGCCGCCCGCCCCCTAGCGACGACTCCCAGGACAACACTTCCCCCAATACCACGCCGCCACCCGTGTCCCAGGGAGACAACGCCCCCGACGCCGGAGGAGTCTTCGTCAACACCACCACGCACCGCCCCGCGCTCCGCGAAGAAGGCAGCGATCTCTCCAGGGACTCCCCCCAGGGAAGCCGCCCCTCCCAGCTCATCCAAAGGAAGCCCGCAATGACCACGCTCCCCCACAAACAAGCCCCCCGGCACCCACAGCCACACCACCGGCTTAGACCGCCAAAGCCCGCCGACAACACCACCGCACCCAATGCCCCCCAACTCCCCCAGGAGACACACAACGCCCCACACAACATCCCCAGGGACATCCAAAACGCCGGGGACAATACCCGCATCTGCCAAAATAATTTCTCCATCCCCCCACTATGATACCCCCATCCATGCCCCTCCCCCAAAATCCCCTACTCGCCTAAACTCTCCCCAAAACGCCAGGAACCCCAAACTTTCCCAAAAAGGAGGAAGGAGGAGGGAGCCAAGGCATCAAAAAGGAGGAAGGAGGAAGGAGGAAGGAGCCCTCCTTCGCCAAGGCTACGGCGGGTCTGCGAAAAGTTAGGCCAGGGTTTCGCGAGGTGAAACCTCGCGTCGGGAAGACCCGTCGCGTGCGCCAAGCGCGCCCGAATTGGCGCGCAAAAAACGCACCGCCGGCAGGCGGAAGAAATTAGGCAGGGGCACGGGGGGCGCAAGCCCCTCCGTCCTTTGGTTGGCGTCCGCCTAGGGAAGAGCCGCCTTAGGCTAACCGCGCTTTCGAAGTCAGCACCAGCACCGCGGCCCCCGCCGCGGAACAGCGCCCGCGGCACCTTATAAACTATTCACTAGCAACTAATAACTAGGTACTTACGAGCGCATTCATGCGCCCGCCCCGCCCGTCTGCGGTGTCCAGACGCGATATTCTTCTGGGAGGAGGGAATCGAAGCGTCGGTGTTGTTTTTCGCGGTATTCCTGTGTCAGGGGGTGTCGTGCGGGATAGAGTCTTTCGCCGTCGATGATTGCGATTTCACCGTCGGGGCAGAGGAAGAAGTGTTCTGGCTTGCAGTCGATGCGCCAATCCAGTGGGGTCTCCTGGATGCGGTCCAGAGTCTGGTGTGCCTTTCGGAGGGCGTCGAGCTTCTGTTCGCGGGAGAGCGTGGGATCCTCGGGGAGTCGATCCATGGGGATGCCCTTCACTTCCAATTCCAGCATTGCGCCGCGGTTCGGGGGCAGCCAAGCGTTGTGTCGGACGCACGCCAGGATCTCGGGGGTCCGGAAACCGTGCTTTCGGGCGTTATTCAATAATGCGGTCTCCCGTTCGGTGTTCGTCATCGGGAGATGGAAACGGAGGAGGTACCGGAGGATTGCGGCGGGCTTGGTATAGAAGTCCTGCTTTAGAAAGAGGCGCCGTCCGTCGTCGAGCGTGATCATGAAGGTAGCGCCGCGGGTATGCCGGCTGACGCAGTGGTCGTTGGTGAAATCCAGCAGTGCCTGTGGGGTGTCCAGATGGAGCTCCTTCAGCAACTCCGCATACTCAGGATGGATATCCAGCTTCATAGCAATCGTGGACGATTCGGGGAAAAAGAGAGGAATCAAAGAGAGGGGGAGGTCCTGGGACGAAAAAAACCCGCCGGGTGAGAATCCCGACGGGCTTTAAAAGTGGTCGGGGTGAGAGGATTCGAACCTCCGACTTTCACGTCCCGAACGTGACGCTCTAACCAGGCTGAGCCACACCCCGTTTGTCTATTTGGAAATCGGTGTAATGTAGTGATTTTCCGTCGTTCTTCAACCCGCTCGGGGGATTTCGCCAATGCCGCCGAGGGTCTTCATGAGACGGGAAACGCCCCGCTGGCGCAAGAATCTCTGCCAACGGAGCGTCGCTTCGGAGGCCGCATCGCACACGGTGCAGGGTGCACCGCGTGCCAATGGGGCCGTCGCAGGGTTTTCGGTTATGCCTTCCGGAGCTGTGCGGCCTGCTCGTTCTTGTCCTGGACGGACTTCTTGTGCCAGCGCTTGATGAAGGCGGTGGAGAGCAGGAGGCTGGAGAAGGTGCCGCAGCACAGACCGAAGAGCATGACCAGGGCGAAGTCCAGGATCGCGCCGCCGCCGAAGATGATGAGGGCGAAGACTGCGAAGAGTGTGGTCAGGGTGGTCAGGGTGGTTCGGGAGAGTGTCGCGTTGATGGCGTGGTTGATGAGCTGCGTGTAGGTCAGCTCGGGGTGGTCCTCGGCGTCGCTGCGGACGCGGTCGAAGATCACGATGGTGTTATTGAGGGAGTATCCGATGATGGTCAGGAAACCGGCGACGGTGGTCAGGGAGAGCTGTCCCTGGCAGATGAGGAAGAAGACACCGGCGGAGACGATGACGTCATGGATGACGGCGACCACAGCGGCCACACCGTACATCCACTGGAAGCGGAATGCCAGGTAGAGGCACGCCAGCGCGAAGGAGAAGAGTCCGGCGCGCAGCGCATCATTGCGGAAGCGTGCGCCCACGGAGGGTCCGACCTGGTAGATGGAGGCCTGGGTGAGCTTGCACTCGGGGAAGGCCACGTCCAGCTCCTGGCTGAAGACATCGGGGGTCACGCCCTCGTTCAGCTTGGAGACCACGATTTCCAGCTCGGTGTTGCCGGACTGTCCGCGCTTGTAGCCGACCTTGGTGTTGCTGTAGCCCTTCTTCTCCAGATACTGACGGACCGCGGCGACCTCGGGATCCACGCCGTCGCAGGCGTAGGTGAGCTGCACGCCGCCGGCGAAGTCGATGCCCATCAGGTTGCCCTTGGCGCCGCGCCAGATGGAGCCCACCAGGGAGATCGCCACCAGGGTGATGGAGAGGATCACGGCGGGCTTCATGATCTTCACGAAATCGAACTTGGTGTCGTGGAGGCACTTGATTTCGCGCATGGAGATGGACTTCAGCCAGTTGTTGTGGGTGAAGAGGTCGAAGATTGCGCGGGTCATGAAGAGTGCGGTGAACATGGACGCCATGACACCGAAGGCCAGCGTGACGGCGAATCCCTGGACGGTGCCGGAGCCGTAGATGTAGAGCATCCAGCAGGTGAGCAGGGTGGTCAGGTTGGAGTCGAAGATGGCTCCGAAGGCGCCGGAGTATCCCGCGGCGATGGAGTTGGCGACGGAGCCGCCCTTGTTCATCTCTTCGCGCATGTGCTCGAAGATCAGCACGTTTGCGTCAACTGCCATACCCACGGTCAGGATCATACCGGCGATACCCGGCATGGTAATGGTGGCCTTGAGGATGGCCATGGTGCCCAGCACCAGGATGATGTTGACGACCAGGGCGATATCGGCCACCAGTCCGCAGAAGCGGTAGTAGAAGACCATGAAGAGGAGCACCACGATGGTGCCCACCAGTCCGGCGAGCAGTCCGGAGTGGATGGAGTCGGCGCCCAGGGTGGGCTCGGTTCCGAACTCGGAGGAGATGTCGATGGAGACGGGGAGGTTTCCGGAGGAGATCACGCCTGCCAGACGCTTGGCTTCCTCAACGGAGAAGTTGCCGGTGATCTGGGCGCTGCCGCCCGTGATGGCGCCATTGATGACAGGAGCGGAATAGCAGGTGTCGTCCAGCACGATGGCCAGGCAGCGGCCCACATTGGCGCCGGTCACTTCGCCGAAGGCCACTGCGCCGCGCTCGTTGAAGGACATGGAGATCAGCCAGCGGCCGAATTCGTCGATGGTGGCGAAGGCGGACTTGATGTCCTCGCCGCGGACGGGTGCGGGGGTGCGCTCCAGGAAGACGGTGCGGGAGACCTCCTCGCCATTGCGCTCCTCGACGATCTCCTTGCGGATCACGTCAGCGGGAGTCACGAAATTGGGATCCGCGTCATACTGCTGGACCAGCTGGTCGCTGTTCTGGGCAACCAGGAAGAACTGGAGCTTCGCGGCGTCACGGATGGTGGCGCGCACGCCAGTCTTGTCACCCTCGTCCACGGAGGGCATGCGGATGGAGATATCGGTGGCGGTGATGGCCTTCAGCTCGGGCTCGGTGACGCCGGTCTTGTCCAGGCGGTTGCGGAGAATCTCGAGGATCTGGTCGCGGACGGTCTCGGGCTGGGTCTCGGAGGGCAGCTTGCTCTGGTCGAAGGAGATGATGAACTCGGTTCCGCCCTGGAGGTCGAGGCCCAGGTGGAGCTTTCCGGCGGTGGAATTGCGCAGGAAGCGCAGGACGGTCTTGTTGTTGGGGGCCTTGGTGTGGGGGACCTCCACGAAATTCGCCAGCCGGATGCCGCGGTGCTGGGCGAAGTCGCCGCGTGCGGCGGTCTCCAGCAGCTTGTATCCGGAGTAGGAGGGCTCGTCGGCGGGCAAGGGCTTGCCGTCGAAGTCCAGCTTTTGCTGGAAGTTCAGAATGCGGCGGTTCAGCTCCTCCCACTCGGCGAGCGCCTGCTCGGCGGTGATGCCGGTGGCGGCCAGGGTGTCCTGGAGCTCCTCGGAGACCTTCGCGTAGTCCTTGGACTCGACGGCCTCCAGCTTCTTCTCCAGCTCGCCCGCCTTCTGGGCCTTCTTCTGCAGGAGCGCCACGCTCTTGGCGGCACGGTGCTGGAATTCCGTCAGGAAGTCCTTGTCCTTCATGGGGAAGATGGAGAGTCCCCAGCCGAGGACAATGGCCAGGATGATCACCCAGCGGATAATCAGGGATTTTTTCATTATGCTGTTAAGGGAATGATATTGCTTTAGAAAGTGGTCGGAAACCGGAGGGATGCGCCACACGCGCTACTTCTTCTCCTCCTTCTCCTCCTTGCCAGGGAAGTCCTTCAGGATCTCCGCCACGGCGGCACGGACGAAGTCCACCTGGTGCCCGTCAGCGAAAGAGACGCGGACGGTCTTTTCGGCGACGGCGGTGACGGTGCCGAGGGCGCCGCTGTTCATCATGACCTTGTCCCCCGCCTTCAGCTGCCGGAGCATCTCCTGCAGCTGCTTCTGCTTCTTCTGCTGGGGGCGGATCATGAGGAAGTACATGAGTCCGAAGATGGGAATGAAGATCAGGAAGCTTCCCCAACCGCTTCCGGCGGGGGCGGGCTGTGCGGCGCCATTGGCCGCGGGGGCGGCGGCGGGGGCGGCCTCCTGGGCAAATATCAGTGCTTGGGACAGAAAGGTGTTCAAGGGAATGTCTCCAAAATGGGGGTGTGCTGAAAGAAACGCAACCCCGTAATGTAACGCGGATTACGGTGTTTACAATTCTCCCGGAGTATGGAACGACCCCGGTTCCGAGGGTGGTTTCGGGACCGGGGCCGGTGTTGTCTGGAGCTGTCTTCCGCTGGCTAGTTGCTGAAGGGGAAGATGGAGTTGAGGAGGATCAGGAGCAAGCAGGGGATGATGATCACCAGCATGCAGAATTCGAAGATGAACTTCCGCTTCCAGGGGCGTCCCTCGGCCACGGAGGCGCTGAACTTCTGCAGTCCGATGACACCCAGCACCAGCATGGTGGTGAAGATGGCGGCGATGGGCATCATGATGTTGTTGCTCAGGAAGTCCAGGGAGTCCAAGATATCCATGTTCCTGCAGATGGGCAGGAAGCTGAGGGGCTTCACGAAGCTCAGGACGCTATAGCCCAGGATGGTGATGATGCCCACGCCGAGGATCTCGAACATTCCGATGATGATGGAGGCCTTGCGGGTGAGCTTGAGCTCCTGTCCGATGCTCTGGACGTTGGTCTCCAAGAGCGAGATCGCGGAGGTGGAGGCGGCGAAGAGGACCAGCAGGAAGAAGAGCGCGGCCAGGAATTTTCCGGCGATGGGGGAGAGGCTGGCGAAGACCTGTGGCATGGTGATGAAGACCAGTCCGGGGCCCGCGCTCTCGGCGGCCTCGGGTCCGCCGAAGGCGACCACGGCGGGGATGATCATGAGTCCCGCCAGGAAGGCGGCCATGGTGTCGAAGAACTCCACGTGGCTCACGTTGGCGGCCAGGTCGTCCTCCTTGCGCATGTAGGAACCGTAGGTGATCATGATTCCCATGGCGATGGAGAGGGAGAAGAAGAGCTGTCCCATGGCGGCCACCACCGTCATGAAGCTGAACTTGGAGGTATCGGGCATCAGGTAGTAGCGGAAGCCGGCGCCGGAGTTGGGCAGGAAGAAGACATACGCGCAGATGCCCAGCAGCAGCACGAAGAGCGCGGGCATGCAGATCTTGTTGAAGCGCTCCACGCCCTTCTCCACGCCGAAGGCGATGACGGCGCCCATGATGGCGGCGAAGAGCAGGAAGTAGAAGACGGGCTCCCAGGTGGAGGTGATGAAGTTGGTGAAGTAGTTCGCGGAGTAGCTCACCGCCTTCTCGCCCACCTGCACCATGTTGTCCGCCTTGAAATTCTGGACGGGGTTGGCGATCATGGCCACCAGGTACTTGGTGACCCATCCGCCGATGACGCAGTAGTAGGGGACGATGATGAGGGGGACGATGGCGTTGAACCAGCCGCCGACGCCGATGAAGCGGTTCAGGCCGGTCTTTTCCTGGGAGCAGAAGTGCCGATAGGCGCCCACGGGGCCCTTTCCGGTGATGCGGCCAATATTGTTTTCGGCAACCAGCAGCGCGTATCCGAAGGTCAGGACCAGCACCAGGTAGGTCAGCAGAAAGATGCCGCCACCGTACTTCGCGGTCAAATAGGGGAAACGCCAGATGTTTCCCAGACCAACTGCGGAACCCGCAGCCGCCAAAACATAACCAATTTTGCTGCTAAAGCCAGAATTTTTGCCGCTCATCGTAGGAGTCAGTGTGTTGTTTTCAGTTTCTTCATGCGCACTCCGAAAAAGATAGCCGCCTTCACAAATGCACAAAAAATGCGCAACAGGACTACCCCAGAACACGCGCCGGGAGAAAAGACGTGAGCGGAAATGTAATCCGCTTTTCTATACTTGTCTAAAATCCGCCCTTTGCGGTACAAGCCCGGAAGGCGTCCGACAGCTCTTCCTGCTCCGCGCGGGGGATGCGGGCCTGGTCGGCGTAGGTCCGGAAAGAAGCGACCACCTGGCGGATGCGTCGAAGGATGCCGTGAGGCATCATCGGAAGAGAGGCGAAAGAGCGGCGCCACCATGCGGGTCTCGTCACAAACGCCCAGCAAATAGTCGGATTCCCGAAGCCGCGCGGACTCCCGAAGCCCCCGTCGCACCAACTCCGCCGCACGACGTTGCCTGAGCCGACGCCCCCAACGATCGGGACAAGAATCCAAGAAGAGCCCGAATAGCCCATTGGAGGGATACTGTGCCCCGGAATAGAAATTCAACTCCGGATCCAACGGCAGGAATCCCCTGCGCGCTGCGAGGAAGTCCTCGTTGAAGGCAAAGGAAAAGAATTCCTTGCCACGCGTCTCCTGCACGCCCAATACCCCCAACAGAAAAACAGAATGCCCCGCTCCGGCGAAAGACACGAAGATATCCCGGCCGTCACTCATGACTCCCTCTTCCGACTGGCACGCTTGTGGGACTGATCCAACCCCAAGTCCTGGAGCTTGCGGCCCAATTCATCATCCGCCGCCACCTTCAAAATGTCCTTCTCTAAATTCAGTGTCACCAACACCTGCACGTAATTCCCCAGGGCAACCGTAGGCGCACCACGCTCAATCTGCGACAACGTCACCACGCTGATCCCCGCACGCTCCGCCGTTACATTCCGACGCAACCGCGCCAGACGAATGTTCGCCCCCAACTGCTACAACATCCGCAATGTCTTCGGAAATAAAATGGCAGTGTGCTTCGGCACAAAAAAATCCTCCTAAAAATCCCGTAAGGGTTCATAAGACAACACGTTCTACAGGTTAAATCAAATCTTATTTACTACGGCGATGTCAGCACGGCAGAATACCCCAAGGACGGGGCTGTCCGCCCCCGTACCCCCAACTAGCAAAGGAAGGCGGTGCCTTCGGCACCCAGACGGCCCAGTGGACTTCAATCTTACTCGACACAATCAAATAAGTTTTAAGTTCAGAACTATAGCAAGAATGTTGCGAAGGGTTATTTTATCCTTCAATCTTTCCACACACTGTTGACCAACATTCAACTATGAAGCTCCCCCGTCCCCACTATGTTGATTTATTGAAGCACCGGATGCACAATGGTCTAGTAAAGGTGATCACGGGCATTCGGCGTTGTGGAAAATCGTATTTACTCTCGACGCTCTTTGGCGACTACCTTCGGGAGAATGGCGTCTCTGCGGATCACATCATTGAGCTTCCGCTGGACCGAGAGGAGTTCCGGGAATACCGGGATCCCCTTCGGTTAGGGGAGTTCATCCGTTCCCGCATCCTCCAGGATGGTGCCTGGAACTACGTTTTCATTGACGAGATCCAGCTGGCACGTCGGGTGCTTCCTCCGGATGTGGATCTCTCGCGAATCGCCCCAGAGGACCGCGAGGGCGCCTACATCAGCTTCTACGACATTCTAAATGGCGTGCGGCAAATGGATCACGTGGACGTCTACGTCACCGGCTCCAATTCCAAGACGCTCTCCAGCGATATCGGCACCAATTTTGCCGATCGCGGTTGCCAGATCCATGTTCATCCCTTCTCTTTCGCGGAGTATTGCGAGGCGCTAAATCTCGAAGACAAGCTATCCGCCCTAGGGCGTTATCTGACCTGGGGTGGCATGCCGCTGGCGGTGGCGGAGCCCGACGACCAAGTGCGCGCCGACTATCTAAAGGGTCTCTTTGACGAGGCATATCTCAACGACATCCGCCAACACAACCGTCTGCGGGACGACCTCGTGCTACAGCGGCTTGTGGATCTCTTGGCCTCCTCCATCGGCTCCCTGAGCAATCCGAGCAAATTGGCGTCCACCCTAAAATCCACGCTGGGCATTCAGACCAGCACGGCCGTGATTCAGAAATACCTCGAATATCTTGAGGACTCCTTCCTCTTTTCCCAGGCGCGTCGCTGGGATGTGAAAGGGAAGCGATACTTCGACTATCCGGTGAAATACTACGCCGAGGACCTGGGGCTGCGCAATGCCCGCCTGAACTTCCGGCAGCTCGAGCCCTCCCACGCCATGGAAAACGCCATCTACAACGAGCTCATCCGACGGGGATGCTCCGTGGATGTGGGAGTAGTCCCCATCACCGCCACGGATTCGCAAGGCAAGCGAGAGCTCCGGAACCACGAAATCGACTTCGTGGTGAACCGTCCACCCAACAAGCTATACATCCAATCGGCCTTCAGCATGCCCTCCCAGGAGAAAGAAAACCAGGAGCTGCTTCCCCTGCGCAAGAGCGGCGATTTCTTCGCGAAGATGATCATCACCAACGGATACCTCGCCCCACAACTCAACGACGAGGGGATCATCCAGACCGGCATCATACCCTTCCTCATGGATCCCACCATCCTGGATAACGCACTGCGGATGGTATAGCGGCGATGCACCGCAAGGAATTGTGGCGTCTTTTGCGGGAGGGAGGGGGTATGCGCCGCGGGCGGCAAGGCGGCGTTCCCAATAAACCAGCATACCGATATGGCGGATACCCAAAGGACGGGGGCTGCCGCCCCCGTACCCCAGCCTATAATCTTCGCCCGGCAACGGCGCGCTATAGCCTGCCCCGAAACTCCTATTTCCCAATGGCGGGCTAGTTCTTTCCGCGAAGGAGCAGGACTTCCGGCACCAATCCTGGCACGCGGCGTTGCATTTCCGCGATGAGTGCGATGGCGTCTTGGGTAGGAGCGGGGGTTGCGGTGGGATTGAGGATCCAGTTAGCGTGCTGCTCGCTGACGACCAGTGCCCCCTGTCGGAGGCCCTTGCATCCCGCGGCCTCCAGGAGCCGTCCCGCGGAGTCCCCGGGGGGATTCCGGAAGATGCTTCCCGCGGAGGGCCCCTGCGGGTTCTTTTCACGGCGGCGGCGTGCCTCCTCCTGGATGAGCCGCAGTTCCGTCTCGGGGTCGGAAGGCGTGAGCTCCAAAAGGACCTCCGACGCCATCTGTCCGTCCTGGAGGGGCGAAGTGCGGTATCCGAAACCGCCATCGCCGCGATGCCAAGCGAGCGTCGTCCCCTTCGACAGATCCACCCCGCGCCATTCCAAAAGAAAATCCGAGAGTTGCCGGCCATTTGCGCCGGCGTTCATGCGGAGGGCGCCGCCGAGGGTGCCGGGGATTCCGGAGAGAGGCGCCAGTCCGCCCAGTCCGCGGGTGGCCGCATCGTGTGCCAGCCGTGGGAGGGGCGTCCCTGCGGTGACGCGGAGGAGATTCTTGTTCGCTCCTTCGGGCTCTGGGAGGACCCCGGGGCTCTTCCAGCGGAGGAGATTCCAGCCATCCTGATCGGCGCCCAGGCAATTCGTGCCGTGTCCGAAGGGCATGCGTGGTGCCTCAGCGGGGATCTTCTGGAGGGCGTCGAGGAGGTCTTCTGGAGACTCCAGGGTCCAGAGCACGACGCGTCCCATCCCCGTATGCAGGGAGGTCAGCTGGTGCCAGAAGCATTCTTCCCGCGTCAGCGCCATTTCCGTTCCCAGATGCTGAGGCACTCCTTCTGCTTGTCGGCAAAGAAGGTCCGCGAGGAGATCTTCGCCTCCCGAACCACACGGTATCCCGCCATGAGCTCCCGCTGACCATCGTACGCCTGTGCCTCCAGCAACGCCACGCCCGCTTCGTCGAAGGAGAAATTGGACCGCAGGGAGATCAGGAGCGTGGCGTCCAGGGAGTCGTCCAGGGGGATGCCCTCCTCTTTCCAGCGGCGCAGCGCGTCCATGACATCCAGCACATCCGCGTCCTCCATGTCCAAATCGAGCTTGTCGGCGACCTCCTCCTGAGTGGCGGAATAGATGGAGGTGCGCCCGGAGTTCCGGTAGGTATAGGAGATCCCGGAGGGCGGCAGCGTGGCGATTTCGCGGGTAATGACCTCCTGCCATCCGGGCAGCCAGTAGAGCTCCGCCTTGAACTGCATGGAGCCATTGCGCGGGAGAGTGGGGAAGCCGTCGGCGGCGTAGTCCTCCTCCTCGTAGCCATTG
Source organism: bacterium (assembly GCA_963611685.1). GTDB lineage: Bacteria > Verrucomicrobiota > Lentisphaeria > Oligosphaerales > Oligosphaeraceae > UBA1724. The sequence goes on along the minus strand of CAVDSU010000021.1, from coordinate 6,495 downwards.
AGGCCCCGCAGGTCGTCGGCGTCCTCGTAGTCCGTGAGCGCCGCCGCGAATTCGTCCACGGCCACCAGATAATCCGCGTCGTCCACGGCGCTGCGCCCGGACTTCAGCTGTGTCGTGAGATTTTTCTTGATCAGGCCATTTTCGCCGGAGGCGAGCGTCACGCAGGTGCGTTCCTCGTCCATCAGATGGGGCCGTCCATCGAGCATCCAGGGTGGGAAGTCCCAGGAGACGCGCTCGTCGTCGTCGGCGGTCTGTCCCAGAGTGCGGTCGGTGAAGAGTCGCCGGTCGGTGAGGTGCATCCAGTATGCGGTCTCGGCGGCGGACTCCGCGCGGTAGCGCAGGAGCCCCTTCGAGGAGACCGCGTAGGACTCCCGGGAGACCAGCTCGGAGACCGTCATCAAATGGGAGACCAGCAGCATCACCGTCGCCAAGACGCCCATGACCATCACCAGCGCCATGCCGCGCTCGCTAGCAGAGCCCTCGCTCATAGAAGATGACAGAATTTTGCGATTCACGGCAGGTGGCTAATTTCGCTTGTCTTCCTCGAGGGGATCCCACTTTCCGAAGCGCTCGCGGTAGGAATTCCCCATGGTGCGGCGGATCCAGCACTCCTGGCGGCCGTCGGTCCAATGCACAGTGACCTGGATGGCAAGCGGGATATCCTTTCGCTCGGAGTCCTCGGTCTCCCAGGCATCGGTCCAAATCCAGCGGTCCTCCCAGTCGGCCTCCTCGTCGTCGCTCCAATCCAGATAGGCGAAATAGAGTCCGTCGACCTGTTCGGCCAACAGCGCGGTCTGTTCGCGCCCCTGGAGATCCTCCCACTGGTAGAAGGGACGGTCGGAATACCGGAAATAGAGATTGTCGTCCTGGAGATAGAGCTCTCCGAAGCGAAGCGCGCCCTCCTCGGCGTCGTGGAGGTCGTGGAGATAGGCGATCCGGAGGGCATTTGGCTCCGCCACGATAAAGGGGAAGGTCCCGTCCTCCTGCGTGGCGTCGTCGCTGGTCCAGGTGAAGGGCACCGCATTTGCCAGGATGGCGTCCAGGGTGCGGTCCAGCGTCAGGATCTCCTGGAAGCGGTTCTTCTCCTGGATCATCTTCGACCAGCTCTGGGAGACGCTCCGGGAATACGCGAAGAGCACCACCGCCAGCGACAAGAGGATCGTCACCGCAATGCCCAATTCCAAGAAGGTGAAGAAATGCCTGCGCAGCGCCATCGCCGTCACTCCCCCACCGTGGGCGTGTAGTCCACGTCCTCATTCTTCACCAGCTTCCGCACCGACTGCTGACCCACCAGGTCGCCCTTGTCGTTGTAAAGCCATACACGGAACTCCCCCATGCGCCAACCCGAAATGGACTCCAGCGCCTCCTCGTGCAAGCCCTCCTCCACATTCGCCAACTCGCACTCCGCCGTCCAACCCTCCGGAAACAGCTCCACCGGGGGCGCCGAGTCCGGACCCGTGGACAAAAAGAACTCCAGCGCATTGCTCAAATAATGCTCCCGAGTCCACCGACGCTCCTCCCGCAACACCTTCGCCTGGCTCGTCCCCACAATGGATACCGTCGCCGCCACGCTGAATGCCAAAATCAGCGAGGCAACCATGACTTCCATTAGGGTAAAAGGCTTGTGCATGAATGCAAAAAAGGAGGAAGGAGGAAGGAGGAAGGAGGAAGTTAGGCCAGGGTTTCGGGTGCCCCGAAACCCCGCGCCGGGAAGACCCGTCGCGTGCGCCAAGCGGGCGCCAGAGTGCGCCCGCAAAAAAGGGTAAAGGCAAAAAGCACCCTACCGCCGAAGCCTCGGCGGAAGAGCGCCTGCGGCACCTTGCAACTAGCCACTAGCCACTAATTGCTAAGTACTTACAGTGTATTCCATGCGCCTGCGGCGCCTTGCCACCAGCCACTAACCACTAATTGCTAAGTACTTACAGTGTATTCCATGCGCCGTTACGCCCTTGCGGCGGCAAGCACCGCGGTTTCGGCGGCGCCGGCGTCCAGGAGCGCCTGGCAGGCGGCGGTGAGAGTGGCGCCGGTGGTGAAGACATCGTCCACCACCAGGATCCGGAGTCCGCGGACGTCCTTTCCCGAGCGGAGGCGGAAGGCATTCCGGAGATTGCGCCGTCGGCTCTCGCCCTTCAGGCGTGCCTGGTGTCCGGTGTTGAGGGGTCGGCAGAGGACCTCGCCGTAGGGGATTTTCAGCTCCCGGGAGAGCGCCTCCGCCAGGACGCCAGCCTGGTTGAAGCCCCGTTCCCGGATGCGGCGCCAATGGAGGGGGATGGGCACCACGAGCTGTGCGTCCAGGCGGGCGCGTCCGTAGGTCTCCCAGGCGTGCGCCATCTCGCGTACCAGTGGCGGCACGAATGCGAGTTGTCCGCCGTATTTGAGGGCGCGGAGCCAGTCGCCGACGGGTCCGTGGTAGGGGAATGCGCAGACTGCGGCGACCCAGGGTCGGCGTTCCTGGACGCACTCCCGGCAGAGTTCCAGCGGGGTATCCAGGGGCCCGCCGCAGAGTGGGCAGCGTTTTTCGGGGAGTCGTCCCAGGGAGTGGAAGCACGCGGGGCAGACGCCCTCCGGGCCCTCCACCAGCGCCTCGCGGCATGCGGGGCACACCGGCGGCGCCAGAAAATGATCCAGCAGCCGGAGAAGTCCCCCTACTCTTCCCATAAGCGGATGTTCTTCAGGAACTGCTTGTGCTTCCGCCAATTGGGGATCACCCGGATGGAGAGATCCAGCTTCACCCAACCGCCCTGGCACAGCTCGGAGATCTTCTTCACCGCGCGGTGGCGGATCGCTTTGATCATCTTGCCGCCCTGGCCAATCACCATGCCCTTGTGGGCCTCACGCTCCAAAATCAAGGTCGCCTCGATCTCCACGCCCTCGGCAGTGGCGTTCCAGGACTCCAGCGTGACGGCGATGGCGTGGGGGATCTCCTGGTGCAACAGCTCCAGCACCGCCTCGCGAATCAGCTCCGCGGCGATGTCCCGCTCATAGGCGGTAGTGACCTCCTCGCGGTCGTAAAGCAGCAGGTCCACGGGGAGGAGCTCCTTCAGCCGCGCAATGAGACGCCCCGCGGACTCCCGATCCGTGGCGGTCATCTCCAGGCACTCCGCCTCCGAGATGCTCTCGCGGTAGAACTTCAGGGCATCCCGGCGCTGCTGCGGCGTGCTCACATCGCATTTGTTCAGCACCAGCAACACCCGCTTGCCACAGGACGCCGCCAACTGCGCCACCATGCCGTCTTCCTCGCCGGAGGGGCGCGTGGGATCCACCAGGCATACCACCAAGTCCGCATCCTCCAGGACCTTCGACACCGACTCCGACATCGCCTCGTCAATGGCGATCTTCGCCGGATGCACGCCCGGCGCATCCAGGAAGATGATCTGGGAGTCGTCGTCGTTGTAGATTCCCAAGAAGGACTTCCGGGTGGTCTGCGGCTTGGAGGAGACCGCCGCCAAATGGCACCCCAGCACGGTATTCAAAAAAGTGGACTTCCCGGTATTCGGGCGCCCTAAAAGCGCCACATAGCCGGTATGGCCCTTGGGCGGCGCCAGAGGGGAGTCACTGTGCGGGAGCTGCTGCGGATCGGTTTCCATGAAAAAAGAGAGGGGAGAAAAGAGGGCTTGTCCGAAAAACGGTCCGCTAGGCGAGAAATTGCGGATCCAATGCGGATTTGCTGGCGTTCACGGGGAGGAGCGTCTTGGGTCCCGCGGGGAGCCTCGACAGCGTCTCCAACAGGAACTCCTCCGTGGGTCCGCGCAGAATCAGCACGGTGCGGAATGCCGCGCCCTCCACGATGGCGTGCGCCTCGCTGACGCCCGGAATCGCCAATGCCGCGGAGAGATCCAGGGGCTCCTCCACCAGGACAATTTGTGTGACCATGCTCGGAAACGCCTCCGCTACTTCTTGGGAATCCGCAGGACCTGCCCCACACGGATGTCGTCGGCGGAGTGCAGGGAGGGATTCAGCGCCATGATCTCCTTCACGCTGCATTTGGCGGCCTTGGCAATGGAGGAAAGCGTGTCGCCGGAGGCAATCTTGAAGTCCACGGTGGGCACATCGGGCACATTCGCGGCGGGCGCGGGGGCGGAGTTGCGCACCATCCCGGTGATGTCGTTGGTCAGCTTCTTCCACTCCTCGCGACGGGCACTCTGGTCCGCCTCCATGCCACTCTGGAGCTCGTTCATGCGGTTCTCCAGATTCTGGTTCTGCTGCGCCAGGGTCTGGCAGAGGGAGCGCAGATTCTGGAGCTCGGCATTCTTCCGGGAGAGCTCCTCCTCCAGGGTCTCCAGGCGGGTGGAGAGCTGCTTGTCCCGGGAAATCGCGGCATCCAGGTCGCTGCGCATGCCCGCCAGGGTGGACATGACCTGCTGCGCGGAAATCGCGCCGCCGCGGTTCTGCTGCTGCGCAGGAAGGGCCATCGCCAGAGAGAGGAATGCCAGGAGCGCCAGGGAGGGAAGGAATCGCTGCATCATGGGAAATATCTCCATAGTTTTGAGACGAAGAACAGGGGGGGAGCGTCGACGCGGAGGCCCCAGGGACCACTCTGCGGCGGCTCTTGGACTCCCGCCTCCGAAAAAAGTGCCCCCGCCCCCACGAAAAAGGAAGAACGAGGGTTACTATATTCCCATTCCCCCGGCTTTTGACACCCACGGAATCCCCCACAAATCCCCTAGGACAACACCCACGCCGGAACTCATACCCTTTCCACGCCTCCCCCAATGCCTCCCCATCCCGTAAAATCCTCCGTCGCAGAACAGGCCCTCCAGGACTTCCTGAATCTCCTCGCACATCCCCCAAAGCCCGGCGCCGGAATCCCCGAGGAAAGCAGCACGCTCCTCAAAAATCTCTGGTTCACCTGGAACCGAATCCATATCGGACTGCAGTGGATCCTCCGCCAACGCTGCAAAAAGCTGCGCCCACGCACACAGCATCTGCTGGAGTGGTGCCTGGTGGAGTGCTACGCACTGGGCGGACTGCCCCCCCACGACGCCGTGAATCTCGCCGTGGATCACGCGCGGCGTGCCTGGGGCGCCCAGGAGGCCGGCTTCGTCAATGGCGTCATGCGCGGAATCCTGCGCGACGCCCCCGCCCCCACCGGGCTTGCGACGCTCCTGTCGAAGGCGCCGGAGGCCATCCGACTGCAGTTGCCCGAGGCGCTCTACCAGCGCTGGCTCAAAGTCCATGGAAAGGAGTGGACCCGCGCTCTCGCCGCACTCCTCCAGGAACCCGCCGCCGTCCTGGCACGCCGACGCGGCTCCCTCTCCACGCTGCCCACGCCCCTGGAATTCGAAAAGACCGCCACGCTCTTCCAAGCCGCCAACGAAAATACGCCCGTCCGGGAATTCTACTTCCAGGATCCCTCCACCATGCTGGCACCCGCACTCCTGGATCCGCAGCCCGGCGAAACCCTGGCGGACCTCTGCGCCGCCCCCGGCGGAAAGGCGGTCGCCATCGCCGAACGAATGCGGGGCGATGGACGACTCCTGGCCGCCGACTGCGCACCCACGAGAATGCAGCGACTCCAGGAAAATCTCGCGGCATTCCCCTTCGCAGAATGCAGGGTCCTCGACGCCGCAAATCCCGACCTCCCGAGGGAATCCCTGGACGGCGTCCTCCTGGATGTCCCCTGCTCCAATACCGGCGTCATCCGACGACGACCCGATGTCCGCCAAAACTTCTCCCCCACACACCTAAACGACCTGGTCGCCCTCCAACAAAAAATCCTCAACGCCGCGGCAACCCTCGTCCGCCCCGGAGGACGCATCGTCTATAGCACCTGCTCCATCGAACCCGACGAAAATACCGCACAGGTCCACGCCTTCCTCACGACACACCCCGAATTCACCCTGGAAACCGAAGAGCAACTCCTCCCCACCCACGAACACGACGGCGCATACGCCGCACGACTGCGACGCACGGCGAATGCGGGCGCACCCGCGCCCGCAATTAGCAATTAGCAATTCAGCAAGATGCCGCAGGCGCTGTTCCGCGGCGAGTACTTACCACCAGCGCGTGCCTATCTAGCGCGAATTTCGCAGGAAGATCTCCAAAGGACGGAGGGGCTGCGCCCCCCGTACCCCCTGCCTTATTTTTTCCGCCTACCGCGGCAACTGCGGGCGCATAATGCGGGCGCTGTATGGGCACACGGGTGCCGCCTTCGAAAGCGCGGTTAGCCTACAGCGGCTCTTCCCTAGGCGGGATGTAAGTACTTAGTAATTAGTGGCTAGTGGCTAGTTACAAGGTGCCGCAGGCGCTGTTCCGCCTACCGGCGGTACGGGTTACTGCCTTCGAAAGCGCGGTTAGCCTACAGCGGCTCTTCCCTAGCCGAATACCAACCAAAGGACGGAGGGGCTGCGCCCCCCGTGCCCCCTGCCTAATCTCTTCCGCCTACCGGCGGCCGCCATTTGGCAATTTCTCCTTTGCGCGCCAATAGGGGCGCGCTTTATGCACGCGCCGGTAGATTCCGGCGCGGGGTTTCGCCTGCGAAACCCTGGCCAAATT
>CAVDSU010000020.1:0-22906 GCA_963611685.1 bacterium | reverse complement strand
GGCTGCCGCCCCCCGCACCCCCTGCTGGTTTCTTCCGCCTACCGGCGGTACTATTCTGCCCTATGTACATTGCCCATTGCCCATTGCGCCGTAGGTCGCTTTAGGCTAGCCGCTAGCCGCTGGCGCCTTGCCAATCATTCAGGGGGTGCGGGGGGCGGCAGCCCCTCTGTCCTTTGGAGATCTTTCTACATAAATGCGCCTTTGAAAAGCACGCGCCGCGGATCGTCCACCCCCCAGAAACATCCTTATTCCCAATACGCAAAAAACGGGGACGGCCAGTCGTGTGACCAGTCGTCCCCGTAGTGTTTTTACTAGGCTATGCTAGGCGTCGTTAGATCTCGACGGAGAGAGCCAGACCGACAGTCCAGTTGAAGGCGGACATATCGGGATCCTCCTTCCAGTACTCGCGCATCTCGTGTCCGAGGGCCCATCCGAAGGAAGCGAAGGGTCCGACAGTGATGTAGTCGTTAACGGAGAAGTCGAGGGAGGTCTCGACGACGGCGGAGATGGCCTCGTTGCGATAGAGCTCGAAGTCGCGCAGCTGGAAGCGCTTGTTGCCCCACCAGAGCTGGGCGCCGGTGGTCCAGGTCAGCTGGTCGCAGAGTTCGAAGTCATGACCGATGTTCAGGTTTCCGTAGACCAGGGACTCCTCGAAGTCGTAGTAGACCTCGAATCCGGGGTTCAGGAGGCACTGGGCGTTGACAGCCAGGGCGAGCTCATTGGACTCATCCTCGCGGGCGCTGGGATAGGAGTAGTGGATGTAGCTCAGGGTGTAGTCGAACATGGCGATGGAGCCCTCGTATCCGAAGGTCCAGTCGTACTCCTCGAAATCGCGGCGCTGGTCGTTCGCGTCGGTGGTGTCGTAGATTCCGGTGACTCCGGCGAAGAGTCCCTTCCAGGAGACCTGGAGGTCTCCGGTGAAGATGGGCTCGACATTGGAGTAGAAGCCCTTGTCGAAGTTATGGCTGGAGTACTGGAGTCCGAGAGAGACGGACCAGTCCTTTTCCTCCTCGGTCTCGACGGCGGCGGGCGCCTCTTCGGGAGCGGCCTCGGGAGCGGCCTCCTGGGCATAGAGTCCCATGGCGGCGGTCAGGACGGCGGCCATGAACAGAGAGTAGAATGCTTTCATGTTGGTTGGTTCCTTAAGTAAGGGTGTTGGGTTGTTGGGTTAACGGATTTCAAACGTTGAGACAGTCTTTGGCTAGCAGCCCCATCCCATGGCGCGGCCCACCTGGAAGACGATCATGGTGAGCAGGTATGCCACGGCGAAGAGTCCGATGCACTCGTAGGCGAGCCACTTCCAGGAGTTCAGCTCGCGCTTGATGACGGCCAGCGTAGCGAAGCAGGGGATGGAGAGCAGGCTGAAGATCATGATGCAGACGCCCTGGAGGGTGGTGTAGTGCGCACGCAGCTGGGCGCGCAGTCCTTCGGACTCCTCGTCGGCCTCGCCCTCGGCATAGAGGATGCCGAGCTGGGAGACGAAGACCTCCTTTGCCGCCAAACCAGCGAGGGAGGCGGTGACCAGCTTGTCGTCGAATCCGATGGGAGCGAAGAGGGGCTGCAGCGCGTGTCCGATGCGACCGGAGATGGTGTAGTCCATGATCTCGGCCTGGCGCTCGTTCTCGAGGGCCTCGATCTCGCCCTCCTTCTCCTGGATGCCCTTCAGGATATTCAGGTATCCCACGGTGGCGATGCCCTCGTCACCCTTGGCGGTTGCCTCGGCGATGGCGGCATCGATGACCTCGGCGGGATCGGCCTCCTCGTCAGACTCGAGGGTCTCCTTCACGGCGGCGACGGCCTCGTTGTCCGCAGGCACGGTGGCCTCCAGGCCATCGATGGTCTCCTGGACGGCGGCGATCTCCTTGTCGTAGTCCTTGGAGAACTCGGTCTTGGCGGGCAGGGTATTGAAGAAGTAGAGGACGATGGAGGTGAACAGGATGATGGTACCTGCCTTGTGGAGATACATCTTCGCGCGGTCCCAGACGTGCATCACCAGGCTGCGGAGAGTGGGCATGCGGTAGGGAGGCAGCTCCATGAGGAAGGTCTCGTCGTCACCCTTGAAGAGAGTGGACTTCATGATGCGGGCGGCGATGAGCGCCACGACCACGCCCAGGACATAGAGTCCGAACATCACGACGGAGCGGGTGGTTCCGGTGAAGAAGACGGGAATGATCAAGGCGTAGATCGGCAGACGGGCGCCGCAGCTCATTGCGGGGAGCACCATGATGGTGGTGCGGCGGTCGCGCTGGGACTCGATGGTGCGGGTGGCCATGATGGCGGGCACATTGCAGCCGAAGCCCATGACGAGGGGCACGAAGGAGCGTCCGTGGAGGCCGAACTTCCGCATGAGGCCGTCCATCACGAAGGCGGCACGCGCCATGTATCCGGAGTCCTCGAGCAGGACGATGGCGATGAAGAGCAGGACGATGTTGGGCAGGAAGACCAGCACGCCGCCCACGCCGCCGATGATGCCGTCGGTGACCAGGTCGCGGAAGTACTCCGCCTTGCCGTCGGGCCACACATTCTTCACCAGGTCGGAGAGCCATCCGAAGCCGTCCTCGATCCATCCCATGAAGGGATCGCCGAGCGTGAAGGTGAACCAGAAGGTCAGGTAGATGATCGCCAGGAAGATGGGGATTCCGAGCCAGGGGCTGGTGAGGAACTTGTCCACCTTGAAGCCGCGCTCGCGGTTCTCCTTCTCGCCCTGGACAATCGCCTTGGCGGCGAATTCGGAGAGCATGGCGAAGCGCTTGACGGCCAGGCTGGTGCCGTCACCGGTGTCGCCAATGCGAGTCAGTGCCTCCTTGGCGACGGGCACCAGGTCCTTGACGCCAGCGAGGGCCTCCACGGTGGCATCGCGCTCCAGCAGCTTGATGGTCAGGAAGCGTGCGCTCTCGGGAGCCAAGTCCTCGGTCATGGCCTTCTGGACCTGGGGAAGCAGTGCGGCGATCTCGCGCTCCACGTCCTCGCCGTAGCCCAGGGTCACGGGGGCCTTCTCCATGCCGTAATGCAGGAAGACGGAGAGTGCCTCGACCAGGGGACGGACGCCCTCGGTGGTACGGCCCACGGTGCGGACCACGTGCACGCCGAAGAATTCCTCCATCTGCTTGTGGTTGAAATGGATGCGCTTGCGGTCGGCCTCATCGGACATATTGAGCGCCAGCAGCATGGGGATGCCCAGGCTGGCCAGCTGGCTGGTCAGGTAGAAGGAGCGCTCCGGCACGGAGGAGTCAATGATGTTCAGGATCAGGTCGGGGCGAGTGGCCTTGCCCGTGAGCTCCTGGAAAACCACCTTCTCCTCGGGAGAGTGGGAAGACAGAGTGTAGATGCCGGGGAGGTCCACCAGCTCCACGTCACGGCCGTCCAAAATGAAACGGCCACTCTTGCTCTCCACGGTCACGCCAGGATAGTTGCCCACGTGCTGGCGGGCACCAGTCAGACCATTGAAAATGCAGGTCTTGCCACAGTTGGGATTGCCCACAAGGGCGATACGGATGGGTTTCATGCCACACCTCCAGAGAGCTTAACAACACGGACAAACATACGGGAGGCGTCCTTGCTGCTGATGGCAAGGCTGGCACCCATGATACGGACACGGCACAGGGAATGCAGCGGGGAGACGGCCTCCAATGCCACACGGGCACCGGGAATCAACCCGACGTCCGAAAGCTTCTGACGCGCACGCAACGGAAGATCCATCTCCGTCACGTCACCACAACCGCCTAACGGCAACTGGGTCAGAGGCACCACCGCGCCTTCTTTCAACGCGGACTCCACCTGGTAGGACTTCGGCGTGGAAGGTCCTTCCCCGCCGCAGCCACAATTGCATTTTCCATGAGACATGGTTTCTGCTCCTTTCTTGCTTGAAAAACTAAGAGAGGGGTTAAAAATCCGTCCTCTCAGACTCCGAAAACTCCCCAAACCGGGGAAAAACAAAAAACAAAAGGCTAGAAAAAAAATCAAAAGGTTGAGCGAATACTCACTCTACCAACAAAAGAAAACCGACGGATCATGCAAAATCCGCCTGAAAAACAGGGAAAAAGGGGAGAGAGGACACCCCTCCCCCCGCACTGGAAAACAACACACAACAAACCAGCACGGGGAGAGAGGCGGTTCCTTCCATTTTAAGAGTTGAACGAATACTCACTCTTTCGGGAAGGAAAAAGCAGACGAAGCACACACACTGCTCCGCCAGCTCAGGCGCCACTCACTCTCTCCAAAGAGATCTCCCACACCCCGCCGGAAAACAACACACAACAAACCGGCGAAGCGGGGCGTCTCTCGTTTCAAGAGTTGAGCGACTATTCATCTCTCTAGGAAAGAAAATCCGGCGGAAGGAACGCGTCCTTCCGCCCGGCAGCCGCCGTTCCTCTTCTTTTCCGAAGGGCCCTACCCTTTTTCCCCGACGGGAAACAACACACAACAAACCGTGGAGAAGGCAAGGATTTAGGCCCCTTGCGAGGAATCAAAGAGATGAACGACTGCTCACCTTTCAGAGAAAGAAAAGCCGGCGGGGGTTAGCCGCCAAGAAAGGGTTGACCGAGGAGCTAGTCCTCGTCGTGGATGTGTTGGAATCCCGTGTGGATGATGGCCTTCACGTGGCCGTCGGCCAGAGTGTAGTAGACGTTCTGGCCTTCCCGTCTTCCCTTCACGAGATTCGCGAGACGGAGGATCTTCAACTGGTGGGAGACGGCGGACTTGGTCACGTCCAGCAATTCTGCCAGATCGCAGACGCAGAGTCCCTCGTTTCCGCGGAGGAAGAGTGCGTGGAGGAGCTGTGCCCGGGTGCCGTCACCACAGAGTTTGAAGAGCACCGCCATCTGGATGTACTCTTCCTTGGGGGACATCCTTGCTCTGACGTCCGCCACAACCTCTTCGTGCAACTGGGTGCACCCGCACTCGCTATCCTTCATGTCTGATCGTTTTACAGTTGAGAACTCGTTCACTTGTTAAATATACACACCCCGTACCGGTTTTCAACGGGGGGGAAGGAAGAAATATGAAAAAACTGTGTCGACTCCGCAGTCGGCGCCAGCACGGACGCGATTCTTCCGATTCTTCCCCAGGAGGAAATGCCCAAAGGACGGAGGGGCCTGCGCCCCCCGTATCCCCCCGTATCCCCCCGCCGGATTTTGCCCGCCCACCGACGGCACCATTCTGCCTACAACCACATCCCCACAGACTCCTTTGCGCGTGAAGTGCAAATTCCCAATTCGCAACAGCGCGCCACTTTGGGCGCGCTGGCGTTTTGCCGATGCGCCAGCGCCGGCAAGGCCCGCCGCAGGGCGTCCGAAACTCCTCATCCCTCATTTCTCATTAGCACAGGAAGTTATGATGCCATCATAACTTCTTATGCTTCTTGTGGTTATATCTTGCCTTAGGAAATCCCTCCGCTATGGTAGTGGCGTCGCCTGGGATTTCGGCGGAGCGTTTTGTTTTTTTTTACAGGCCATCATTGTGGACAGGAGGGTTAAGGAATCATGTTTCGTCGTCTTTTTGTGTTTCTGATGTTGGTGGGGTATTCGTTGTTCGGGACGATCTGGCATGTCTCGACCACGGGCAATGACGAGGGTGGGGGTCGGTCGTGGTCGACTGCCTTCGGGAGCCTGGAGCGTGCGCTGTCGGTCTCCCGTGCGGGGGACGAGATCTGGATTGCGGCGGGCCGCTACGAGCCCGCGGCGCTAGAGGGCGAGATTTCCCCGGAATCGGGCTATGTCTTGCGTCCCGGGGTATCGGTGCGCGGGGGATTCTTTGGCGACGAGACGTCTCCCGATGACCGCAAGCGTGTGGACCGCGATGGCAATGGCGTTGTGGAGAGCTGGGAGTTTGCGGGAGAGACCATCTTGCGAATGCCCGCGGGTTGTGGCGGGACCCTGCTGGACGGCGCCTCGGAGGCGACGCGTCCCACGGAGCTGGAGGGCCTGACCGTGCTAGGCGGAAACGCCTTCGGCGCAGAGGACTCCACGTCGCATCCCGGCGAGGGCGGCGGCGCCTACCTGAATGGTCAATACGTGGTGCGGCAGTGCGAGTTCACGGGGAACCACGCCGTGCGTGGCGGCGGCGTCTTCGCGCGCGGACCGGTGCGTGTGGAGCAGTGTCTCTTTGCGGTGAACACCGCCACGGACCAGGGCGGCGGAATCCATCTCTCCCAGGGCGACGCACGCGTCTCTTCCTCTCTCTTCCTGGACAATGGCTCCTCCCAAGACACCCGCGCCGGCGGCGCGCTCTCCACTGCGGAAGACGCCACGGGCGCACTCGCCTTCTGCACCTTCGCCGGCAGCGCCTCGCGGGATGCCGGAAGCGCGCTCTACCTGAAGGGAACCACCGCGGTATACTCCTCCGTAGTCTGGGGGAGCCAGGGACACTCCCAGAGCATCCTGGCCGACGCGGGCACCGAGGTCCTCCACACCGCCACCGAGGCCGGCGGATTCCCCGGCACCTTCGCCCAGGGAGGAATGCTCCTGGAGACCGAAAACGCCGGCGAAAATGGCGTGGACGCCAACGACAACCGCCCCTCGCACCTCTTCCCCTGCTTCCGCTCCCCCGAGGAATCCGATTTCCGGCCAGGGCGGGGCTCCTGCCTCGTCGGCCGCGGAATCCTCCCCCCGGAAGACGCCCCCACCCTGGATGCCACCGGCGCGCCATTGGTCCCCAAGGACCGGGAGCCCTCCCTGGGCTGCTACGCCGCCGACTCCCCCGCCAATGCGGTGGTGGAGCTCTCCCTGCCCGCGCCACTCTACTTCGGACGCACGCAGCCCTGGAGCCTCTCCAGCGACCAGGAGCTCGCCAGCTGGACCATCCTCGCCGAGGATCCCGAGCTCTTAGGCGTCTCTGACGACGCGCTCACAGGACTCCACGCCGGCGAGACCCGCCTGATTCTGGAATACACGCCGGCGGACAGCCGCTTCGCCTCGGGAACCGTCGCCATGCCCCTGCAGGTGCTTCCCCGCCCGCTGGAAGTGACCGCCGACTCCCAAATGTGGCGTTCTGCCGAGGAGTCCTTCCCCGAACTCACCTGGTCCCTCACCGCGGGCAGCCTGCTGGAAGGGCACTTCCTGTCAGGAGCCCTGAAGGCCTACACCGCCCTGCGGGGAATTGCCGACGAAGATGGCGAGATCTCGTACCACACCATCCGCCAAGGAAATCTCCAGGTAATGCCTGAGGACTACTCCCGCGACTACCAAATCCGCTTCCGGGAGGGCGTCCTCACCGTCATCAAAGGCGGTTCCTCCCTGGATGGCGACGAAGGCGGCCAGGGCGGCGGCGGCGATGGCGATGGCATCCTGTCGCCGGGAGAGAATGGCATCTCCCTGATCTCGGAACTCGTCTACGGCGAGCCCCTGTCGGGGAGCACCCAGCTGGAAGGCGAGATCCTCCTGAACGAGAATGGCGCGAGCGTGCCGGGCGTCTTCTCCTGGGAGCAGGAGGGCGAGACTCTCCCCTGCGGACTCTATGAACTGACTTGGATCTTCACCCCAGAAGACGAATCCCTGCCGCAAATCTCCGGCGCCCTCCCCATCACCATCCAGGAACGCCCCCTGAAGATCGTCCCGTATGTCCTCCAGCGTGCCTACGGCGCAGCAAATCCCGAAATCCCATACCTCCTGCAGAATTTCGCTCCAGGCGAAGACGAGAACGTGGTGACGCGTCGGCCCGTCCTGGGCTGCAATGCCACAACCTCCTCCCCCGCAGGAGAATACCCCATCATCCTAGAAAAAGACGGCGAGGCCCCAAACTATTCTTTCGTGCTGGAGGAGGGCTTCCTCACCGTGGAGCCCATTGCCCTGGACGTCCTGGTGCAGAGCGCCACAAAGATCCATGGCGAGCCCGACCCCGAATTCACCTGGAGCGCAAAAGCGGGATGCCCCATCCCCGCCGATGCCCTGCCCATCCAAATTACCCGCGATCCCGGCGAATCCTCCGGCAAATACGCCCTCCAAGCCGTCTCCGCCAACGCAAACTACATGGTGCGCAACAACAGCGCGTACCTGCAAATCGAGGGCGTGACTCCCGTGCTGCACCACGTTTCCACCAAGCCCATGAAGCCCTTCCAGACCCTTCGGGAAACCGCCATCGACTACGCCATGAAGGATCCGGAGACCGGCGAATTCGTCCCCGGGACCCTTGCAATCAATCCAGGTGCCGCGAAGTATCTCGACACGCCCCTCACGTGCGTCCCCAATAATCTTACCTATTACTTCACGCCGGACGACTCGGACTACTACCAGGGGCCCATTCGCGTCTTTGTCTACTTCTCCATGGAGCAGACAAAACTCTCCGTAAAGGCGGACGACCAGACCATCACCTACGGCGACCCCATCCCCGAATTCACCTACACCGTCCTGGAAGGCGAAGAGATCCCCGGCATCCCCCTCAACGCCCCCTACGAACTCCGGGAGATCTCCTTGCTCACCCCCACACCCCTGCCAGTGGGGCAATATGTCATCAGGGCAGGGAGCGGGCGCTACGAGATCTTTTCCGGCAACAGCCGCTATGTCTACGACGGCTTGCAGAAACCCGGTCTTCTCACCGTAGAAAAGCGGACCGCATACTTGATCGTGGATGACAAGGAATACACCTGGGGCGAAGAGATTCCCGAATTCACCTGCCATTTTGCCCTAGACGAGGAGGGCCTGGAGCCCGTCTGGGAGGACCTCTTCCCCTATCTCGAATACGAATACCACCTGGGAGAGACCAGCGCCAGCGGACAGGCCACCATCTCCATCACCGGCGTCCTCTCCCATCGCAACTGGAACCTAAAGGTGGTGCCTGGCACCCTAAAATGCAATCCCAAGACCCTGACGCCGCAATGGCCGGAGGATCTCCATCTGCGGTTCTGGGAGGATCCCCCCACCCTCGCCACCATCTCCGCAGATCCCGCAGAACTCCCCGCCGGCACCACCAGCTTCTCCACAAACTCCGAAGTCTACATGGAAACCAGCAAATCTCTGCTCTGCGACCTCAAGCTAACCCCCAACGACGAAGAATACAACGACCACAACAAAAGCAGACCATTCTACTACGGGCAAGAACCAGGCGTCCACGACATCTACCTATCCTCCGACGACACGGGGGACTACCGCTTCCGCTGGGACACCACGGTCTCTGGAAAGATCACCATCGGCGCAAAAATCATCCTGGTGACAGAGAGCGCCAGCTCCATGAAAGAGGGGCGCACCTTCACCCGAAAACTCTACAAGAGCAGCGATGACCCCGATCCCGAGGAACACGTCTTCACGGTGGGAAAGGATGTCTTTGCCGACCCCCATGTCGCTTCCCGCAACCTCATGAGCGAGGGCACCCTCTGGATCGACGGAGACATGGGAGAAATAGGATTCAAAGACATTCCCATTAGATTTTTTGAAGACGCCACCATCCGGAAACTCTACTCCCCCTACTGGGATTCCAGCGTCACATTCCTGCCGGAGGTTTGCCTCCAGAGCAGGAATTTCTTCCTGTATGGCCTCGAATTCAACCAAGACATTCACGGTGGTCTCCGTCTTGCAGAAGACTGCGTCTTCAAAGGCGGAGTGCGTTGTTACGCCGGTTATAGCACAACCGCCGACTCTCCCGATTCCGTAGCGATCCGAAGATGCACCTTCACCAGAGACCTCTGGAACAGCACAGCGCTATCCGGCCCTAACGTAGAATGCGCACTCAGCATCGGTGGGTCCCTCCCGGGAGCTGGCGTCGAGCTAACGATAGAAGACTGTCATTTCAATTGGGTCCAGGAGCTGGCCGGCGGATACAACCTCCGTATTGCGAGCTTTTCCTACTACGGCTACACTCCCCCCGCCGAAAGCGAAGCCACCCTCATGCGAAGCTATCTGAACTGGCCCCTGGATCTGACCAGCTGCACCTTCGAGGGGTGGCAGGAAGACGACCCGGAGATTTTAAAGACGCACTTCCAGCCCTTTTACGAAGACGACCCCGTCATCAAATTCCTGTTGCCGGAGACTAAGGCAGAATAAGAATTGCACCTTCCTCCCCCCTTCCGCGCCGGCGACGCACGGAACGGGGACGTCCCCCCCCCTCTACCCTCCATCCTGTGTCGTGTGCCGTCTCCTGGCCTACTCGAGCCGGAAGACCCGTGTCGTGAGGGGTTCGAATTCAACCTGGAAGACGCCTTCCGCGTCCACGGGGAAGGTCTCCCCTGTGAGCATGTCACGTGCGTGGGTATCGGGCTGGCGGCTGCCGGCGGGCAGCCGCACCACCTTAAGGCCGCCTTCCTCTACGCAAACCGCCACTACGTCGGGGGAGGCCCACACCTGATCTCCAGAGAGGACATAGCGGTGGACGCCCGCATGCTGATAGAGTGCAGGGAGGATTTCCTTCGGCAGCAGGAACCGTCCCAGGAACCCCGTGAACCCGCCTTCCGTCTCCGGGCGCACCCCCAGGGCGCAGCGGCCATTCTCGTCAACGCCCAGCCGAAGGACCCCGGGCTCGTCCTCCAGCGCGTAGCGCAGATAGCGTCCGGGGCCATCCTGCCAGCCGTTGCCGGCCAGGACGACTCCTGCCTGGTCCGGAGCAATCCATCCGGGGACCGTCTGGAGGGTGATTTTCCGGACGGCCTTGGGAGAGAGGTAGGGTTCCAGGGGGAGTCCCGTCATGCGGCGAGCGGCCTGGGCGGCAGTGGAGTTCTGGTCAGCGGGGATGACGCCGGGAGTCCCCAGGAAGAAGAGCGTGCGGCCCTCGGCGCGCAGCCTCTCCAGCGCCGCATTCTGTTCGGGGTCTTCCTGGAGGCAGAATGGCAGGAAGACCAATCGAATGCGTTCCGGGAGGTTTTCCAGATCCTGGGCGAGATAGACCTCGTAGGGAGTTCCCATGGAGGCGAGGATGCGTTGATTGAGCATCGCGCCCTCGTTGACCGAGGAGCACTCCACGGTCACCCAGTCCATGGCGGCTTCGTCCAACACCAGCGCCACCTGTGCCACGCTCTCGCGAGAGCACTCCAGGGTCACCTCGTCCACAACCCCGGAGAGCTTTCGGATGCAGTCCATGAGGAGGGGAGACTCGAAGCGTACGCTTCCCACATCGAACCACCACTGCGCCATTCCGGAGAGAAGATTATGGAGGGTCTCCTTGGTCTGCTGGAGCACGTCCCCCTCGGGGGTATCGGGTCGTCCATGGGCGGCGTTCGGCGTGTCGTAGGTGCGGATATCATTTTCGATGAACCAGAATTTGTTGTGGAGCTGCAAGGACTCCGCGGCGCCCATGGCGTAGGAGAGCCCCCTTCCGCCGACTTGTCGCATCTTGTATCCGGTGGGGCTGCAGAGGAAGTCCAGATACGGCGACTCCAGCAGCCTTCCCACTCCCAGATGTCCGCCGTTCAGCAGTCGTTCGGAGCCGGCGAATTCCACGAAATACCCGTAGAATGCGCCCACCAGCAGACGATTTCCGCTGGACTTTTTGGCGGCGCGGGCGATTTCCTGGATGCATTCGGAGACATTCTCGCTATGGAATCGATAGAAGTCCGCCATGCGGCGAGCACCGGGCGCGGAGGATTTCCGGACGCCGGAATAGTTGTCGGCATAGCGTTCCCGGGGGGTTGGCATGGTGGCGTTTTCCAGCGTGGCAGCGGAATCGCCCCAGGCCTCTTGGAGTTCGTCGGAAGAGCCGTACTTCCGGGCGAGCCAGCGTCGGAAGGCCTCGCGCGCCGGCTTGGAGTAGTCTGCGACCTGGTTATCGAAACAACCCCACTCCATCCACTCCTCGGTGACACCGCTCGCCAGCACGAAACCGGCGACATGATCGGCGTAGGGACTCTTCTGAAGAAACTCCACCAGGTGCCGGATGCCGTCGGCGGTGTATTTCCGCCACGCCTGGCTGGCCCAGGAGGGCGCGTGCCTGCCTCCGAAGACCACCAGGGGCTCGATACGCCCCTCGGGATCGTGGGGATTGCCGGTGCATACCACCTCGTCGGGATTCGCCTGGCTCCACCAAAGCGGCGCGTGGAGATAGAGCCGGATGACGACCATCGCCTCCGGATTGGCGGCGAGCGTGGCGCGCATGCGTCGATCCACCTGGGAGTAGTTGTATTTTCCGGGGGCGTATTCCGTGAGTGCGGCCACGGTGTATCCGCCCTCCGTGGGGCTGGCGGAGAAGCCGAAGAGGCGCACGCCGGCGTCAGAAAACGCCTTCACGCCCCGCGTGCCCCCGGCATCCGGAGTACCCTCGGTGGTGTAGGTAGCGCGCATGGCGCCGGGCACTGGTCTGCCGTCGCAGTGGATGGTGTTCCGTCCTTTCCAGCGCTGCACGGTCATCTGTCGGAACCCAACATCCTTCCGCCCCAGAATGCGCAGGGGCCATTCTGCGCCCGACAGAGCCGCCTCGCCGCACTCCAGGCGCGCCGTGTATTCGCCATCCAGGAGGAATTCCGTCAGAGGGAGACCGCTTTCCTCGCGGTTCCAGGCCATGGGCTCCTTCGCAATGCCAGGCACCTCCAGGATGACAGGAGGGACATCCTCTGCGTCTCCCTCGCGCCGGAGGATCAACCGCACCTGCGGATCCAGGGGTGCGCGCCCTTGGTATTCCGCCCGAAAAGCTGGCAGCGCCAAGACTCCCCCGGCGCTCGCCTCGGAGGGGAGAGCACCGCGCCACTCCAAAGTCCCGGAGCACGCCACGTCGTCCTCGCCGCGGATCTCCGCAATCTGGATGTGCTTCGTCACGCCGGCGCGACTGGGGCCGAACCAGAAGTAAAATTTTCCGAAGGGCTGGAAGAGAGGCACCTTCGAGAGCGCTGTGCCGCCGCCCACAGTGCTTCCCTCGGCGACCGTGAGGGCGTATTCATGCCATTCGCCGTCGGCGGGCAGCACGGGCGCCTGGGTGAAAGTCCAGCAGAAGAGCTCCGAAGTGCCCACCTGCGGTCCCTCCCGGGAAATTAGCCATGACAGGTGGAACTCCTCCGGTTCGGAGCCCAGATTCCGCATCCGGAAGACCAGCTTCTGCGAGGTGCGCATCCCGCTGACCCGGTAGTAATTGAAGGCGAAGAGGGCGTCGTCTGCCAGCGGCGTCACCTGGAGATTCGCCGCATGGGCCTCCTCATCGTAGTCCAACCGGAAATCCCGGAAGCTCCGCAGGGAGGCCTCATCAAAAGCGCAGTCCGCCTGGAAGTAGCTCGCATTTTCGCCTGCGTAATGGAGGAGGCAGTCGCGTCCGCAGTAGGCGTCGGCGGTCATGCATGCGAGGAGGAGGAGTGTAAGTGCGAGGAGGAGTCGGGTCGTTTTCATGGGGACGGGGACGATGCGGGGGCGAGGGGGGCTGGATTTGCAACAGAAATACTATAAGGTCGGCACTCGTGCTTTTTCGCCTGCTCGTACGTGTGTGCGCGTCGCTATCCGGACAGGGCATCCACCTTATAGTACACAATCTGACTTTCCACGACACCCGCAAAAAAACAAAACACCCCTCTGCTCCTCCCACATGACCAACCCGCTCCACAAGCATTGCAGCTGCAAGGATCCCCAGCACCACCACTGCCACGACCTCGAGGTCACGCCCGTCATCGGCGATCTGAAGGTCGAATACAAGACCAATCCGTTGGGCATGGACGAAGCGACGCCTCGCTTCGGCTACCTCCTCTATGGCGTGAAGGAGCAGACCGCGCGGCAGCTCCAGGTGATCGCGGCGGGGGCGAAGGCGCCCGTGTGGGACTCCGGGTGGGTGGCGGATGGCCGCTCCCAGCAAATCGTCTACGAGGGCGCTCCCCTGGAGCCCTTCACCCACTACACCTGGCGCGTCCGCGTGAAGGACGAGGAGGGCAAGGCCACCGCCTGGAGCCAGGAAAAGAGCTTCTTCGAGACCGGCTTTTTAGGAAGCGACTGGAAAGACAGCCACTGGATTGGCTTCTGGACCGGCAACCGCACCAGCCTCTCCCCGCAGCTCTTCTTCCGGGACTTCGACCTTCCCAAAGGCAAGAAGCTCGCCTGCGCGCGGCTCTACGCCACCGCGCTG
The DNA here is from genome assembly GCA_963611685.1 of bacterium. Lineage (GTDB taxonomy): Bacteria > Verrucomicrobiota > Lentisphaeria > Oligosphaerales > Oligosphaeraceae > UBA1724. Next base: position 8,953 of record CAVDSU010000020.1, on the reverse strand, counting down.
GGATGCTACGAGGCCGAGCTCAACGGCACCGTGGTCTCCTGGCCCCTGGCGCCCGGCTGGACCAGCTACGCACAGCGCACCCAGTACCAGGCCTACGACGTCACGGAATTGGTGAAAGCCAAGGGAAACACCCTCTGGCTCACCCTGGCCGGCGGATGGTACGACGGCCGCATCGCCGGCAACTGGGCCGAGGGCGCCCCCCGCTACGGCAAGAACGAGGCCGTCCGCGCCGAACTCCACCTCACCTTCGCCGACGGCACCACCCAGACCATCGGCACCGACGACTCCTTCGGCACCGCCATCTGGGGCGGTCCCATTCGCATGAGCGACGTCTATGACGGCGAGCTCTTCCAGGCCTGGCGCACCAAGGAGATGGCACGGAGCCTCGGCGACGACCACGCCGTGACCTTCGACGACATCCATGTGCGCATCGACTGGACCAGCGGCGCACCCGTGTCGCGCCTCCAGGTAGTGGAGCCCGTCTCCATCACGAAGTGTTGCCCCGGGACCTACCTGGTCGACTTCGGCCAGAATTTCACCGGACGGGAAATCCTCCATCTGAAGAACACCGTGAAGGGCGCCATCCTCACCGTCCAGCACGGCGAGACCCTGGACACCGATGGCTCGCTCTATGTCACGAACCTCCGCAGCGCCAAGGCATTGACCACATACGTCTGCGACGCCGCCGCGGAGGCCGTCTACGAGCCCACCTTCACCTTCTACGGCTTCCGATACCTGCAGGTCTCCGGCTGGTTCGGGAAGGCGCCCACGTCCAAGGACATCCAGGCCGCGGTCCTCTCCAGCGACCTGAAGCGCACCGGATTGTTCACCTGCGACGCCCCCCTGGTCAACCGACTCTTCGAGAATGTGGGGTGGGGCCTTCGTTCCAATCTGCTGGATGTGCCCACCGACTGCCCCCAGCGCGACGAGCGCTACGGCTGGACCGGTGACACCCAGGTAGTCGCCAACACCGCCACCTATTGCCTCGATGCCCCCGCCTTCTACACCAAGTGGCTCACGGACCTGAACCTCGACCAGTGCGAAAACGGCGCCTACCCCATCATTTCCCCGACCCCCAGCGTGGGAATCCCCGTGGAATCGCCCTCCCCCGCCTGGCAGGACGCCGCATTCATCGTCCCCTGGCAACTCTATCGGAAATACGGCGACACCCGCATTCTGGAGAAGCACTTCGACCAGATGGACAAGTATCTCCAGTTCGAGGTGAAATACTCCAAGGGCACCTACCTCCCCGATCCGCCCACCTTCGGGGACTGGCTCAACATCGACGCGCCCACCAGCAAGTGTTTCCTGGCGACCGCATACCTGGCGGGAATGCTCGCCCTTTTGGCGAAGATCGCCGGAATCCTGGGTCGTGAAAAGGACCAGTCGCGGCTCCACCGGCAGGCCCTCAAGGCAAAGAAGGCCTTCCAGGAGCACTTCCTGAATCCCAAGACCGGCCTGAAGGAGAAGACGCAGTGCGCCTGCCTCCTGGCACTCCACTTCGACCTGCTTCCCGAAAAGTGGGTCCAGCCCACCGTGGACACCCTGGTCGCCGACATCCGCGACGCCAAGAAGCTGCATCTCTCCACCGGCTTCGTGGGCACACCGCTGCTCCTGCCCGTCCTCACACGTTTCGGGCACACCGAGCTGGCCTACCGGCTCCTCGCCCAGACCTCCTACCCCGGGTGGCTCTACCCTGTCACCCAGGGCGCCACCACCATGTGGGAACGCTGGAACAGCTACACCAAGAAGGACGGCTTCGGCGACATGAACATGAACTCCTTCAACCACTACGCCTACGGTGCGGTGGCCGAGTGGTTCTTCGAGACCATCGCCGGCATCCAGCCCCTCTCTGACGCCCCCGACGCCGCCGCGTTCAAGCGCTTCCGGCTGGCGCCGCAGCCCGGCAGCACGATGGACAATGTCTTCGCCGCCTTCTGCTCTCCCTACGGAATCATCTCCTCCGTCTGGCAGCGCACGAAGAAGAAGGGCGAGAGCATCCTGGAGTGGTCCTTCAGCGTCCCCGACAACACCACCGCACAGATCACCCTGCCTCCGGGAGAGCTGCTGGACTTCTCCGGCGACGAGGAATTCCGCCATGACGACGACGGGAACCTCCTGGCCGTTCCCGGCGAATACACCCTCCTCTTCCGCGAGAAGTAGCCCCACCTTTCCCCCACCGCCATGACGGAAGAACTCGGAAACTCCCTGCCCCGCAGCCTCTGGTACCCGGGACACATGCTCAAGGCCGAGCAGGCCATGAAGAAGTCCCTGTCCCTGGTGGACATGGTGGTGGTGCTCCTGGATGCCCGCGCGCCCCTCTCCACCCGGAATCCCCGCCTGGAGAACCGGCTCATCCAGCGCCCGCGGATCCTGGTGGCCAACAAGGCCGACTTGGCCAACCGCGTCATCAGCCAGCGCTGGAAACAGTGGTTCCTGGAGCGCAACGAGGAGGCCGATTTCCTGGATGCCAGCCGGTTGCGCAACCCGGAATCCCTGGTGCGGCGCTGGCGGGACTTCGCTCTGGAGGAGCGCCGGAAGCGCGGCGCCACCCGTCCCATGCTGCGCCCCGTCCGCATGATGATCGTGGGCATCCCCAACATCGGGAAGTCCACGCTGGTAAACCGCCTGAAGGTCAAGAATGTGGCGAAGGTCGCGGACCGTCCCGGCGTCACCCGTTCCAACCAATGGGTCACCCTGGCCGGCGGCGAGGTGGAGTTGCTGGACACCCCCGGAGTGCTGTGGCCCTCCCTGCGGGACAAGTCACAGGAGCTCCTGCTCACCGCGCTGGGGAATATTCCCGACGGCGAGACCGATCCCGTCCTCACCGCGTCTTTCCTCCTGGAGCGGCTCCAGAACCTCCCGATCCGCGACCCCCTCAAGAAGCTGGGACTCCCCGAGATCCCGTCCTCCGCACAGGAGATCCTGGAGGCATACGCCAAAAAGCGCGGAATGCTCATGGTCGGCGGCGCGCCCTGCGTCTCCAAGGCGGCGGTCACTCTCCTGAAGGAGTTCCGGAGCGGCCAAATGGGATACTTCACTCTGGAAAATCCGCCCGAGAATCCCCCCGAGGACGAGGAAGAATCCGGCGACGTCCAGGATGAGTAGAGGATCGGAGGACTTTCTATGGAAAAGCAAGCGCGCAACCGCGTAGACGGCATTCTTCTTGTGGACAAATCGCCGGACTGGACCAGCTTCGATGCCGTGAATCTGGTGAAACGGCACTTTTGGCTAGACAAGGTGGGTCACTGCGGCACCCTGGATCCCTTCGCCACCGGATTGCTGGTCATCCTCCTGGGAAAGGCGACCCGCCTCCAGGATCAGCTCATGGGAAAGGAGAAGTGCTACCGCGCCACCATGAAGCTGGGCGAGCGCACGGAGACCGAGGACTTGACCGGCGAAATCACCTCCGTCCAGGCCGTGCCGCCCCTGACAAAGGAACTGATCCAGGAACAGGCGAATGCCTTCCTGGGGGAAATCCTCCAGACGCCCCCCATGCACTCCGCCATCAAAATCCATGGGCAGCCCCTCTACAAGCTGGCGAGAAAGGGCCAGACCGTGGAGCGCAAAGCCCGCCCCGTCACCATCCACCGCTTCTCCATTGACGAATACCGCGAGCCCCTCGTGGACTTCACGGTGGAGTGCTCCAAGGGCACCTACATCCGCACCCTGGGCGCCGATCTCGCCGAACGGCTGGGCTGCGGGGGACACCTGGTCGCCTTGCGGCGCCTGAGCAGCGGCGACCACTCCGTAGAGCAGGCCTGCACTGTGGAGGACCTGAAGAACTGGGATCTGGAGGAGCTCAAGCGACACCTATTGCCCCTCCCGGAGGTCGCCCCGTGACCGACACCCCGACCATTCCCGTGGCGGACTCCCTGGCGGAGCTCTCCGGCGACATCGTCCTGGCCATCGGCGTCTTTGACGGCGTGCACCGGGGGCATCAGCGGGTCTTCCAGACCCTCCGCACCCTGGCACAGGAATGCGCCGCCACCCCCGTGGCGCTCTTCTTCGATCCGCCCCCCCGCGTCGTCCTGCGCCCACAGGATCCCATGCCACTGCTGGTAACCTGGCAGGAAAAAGTGCGACTCCTAGCAGAACAGGGCGTGGCAAAAGCCATCCGGCACCCCTTCACCCACGAATTCGCCTCGGAATCCCCCGAGGCATTCGTCCACGAACAGCTCTTGGGAAATCCCGCCCTGAAAATCCACGCCATCTGCGTGGGCACCGAATGGCGCTTCGGCGCCGGCGGCGCCGGCGATGTACCGCATCTCCAGGCGTTGACTGCCTCGGCGGGCGTCCGCGTGGTGCCCGTGGAGCCCCTCCTCTTCCAGGGAGAGCGCATCTCCAGCACGCGGATCCGAAAGGCGCTCCTGCAAGGGGACTTCTCGCTGGCCACTCAGATGCTGGGACGGCCCTTCTCGCTCACCGGACAGGTCGTCCACGGAATGGGAAAGGCCGCCACCGACCTCCATTGCCCCACGGCAAACCTGGACAACGAGGGGCTGCTCCTGCCGCCCTACGGCGTCTACGCCGCACACACCCGCATCCAGGGAGGCACGCCCCTTCCCGGAATCATCTACATCGGTGACGCGCCCACCTTCCGCGGCGAGGGAAATGGCCGTCCCATCGTGGAACTCCATCTCTTCCAGGACGCCGGCGATCTCTACGGGAAGGCCATCCGCGTGGAGCCCGTCCGCTTCCTCCGGGAAAGCCGGGTCTTCCCCTCCCACCAGGCGCTTGCGGATCAAATCCAGACGGATATCCGCCATGCAAAAGAGGCGCTGGAAGTCCGCTGAGCCCTTTTTTTTATATTCCATGGAAAGATACGCAATTCTCGGCTGGCCCGTCGAGCACTCCCGTTCCCCCAAAATGCAGGAGGCCGGCTTTCGCGCCATCGGCATCGACGCCACATACGAACTGCTGCCCACCCGCGCCGAGGAGTTCCCGGAGCGCGTGGCGCAGATGGTGAAAGACGGCTATCGCGGCTGGAATGTGACCGCCCCCCACAAGGAACGCATGTTCCTCTGCTGCGACGAGGTGCCCGACGAAGACGCCCGCACCTCCCATAGCGTCAATACCGTGGTCGTCCGCAACGGCAAGACCTACGGATACTCCACCGACGGCGTCGGCGTCGCCCGCGCGCTGACACGCTCCCTCGGCTTCCGCAATACCCCCGAAATCCAACTCTATCTGGGCGCCGGCGGCGCCACGCAGGCCGCCGCGGTCTATGCCGCACGGCACGGCGCAAAGACGCTCTATCTGGCCAACCGCACGCTGGCGCATGTCCAGACCCTGGCCGACCGGATCCATGAGTGTGCGCCACAGTGCGAAGTGCATGTCATGGCTCTCCAGGACGCCCCGAAGGTCGCCCCACAATGCCAGGTGCTCTTCCAGGGGACCTCGCTGGGGCTCCACCCCCATGACCCCATGCCCATCGATCCCGAGTGCCTCCCAAACACTCTCCCCATCTTCGACTTCCTTTACACGCCCTCCGAATTCCGGAACAGGCTCCTCCAACGCGGAAATCCCCTCACCGACGGAAAGGAAATGCTCCTCCAACAGGGCATGGAGAGCTTCCAAATCTGGACCAACCACGCCGCACCCGAAGCCGCGATGCGACAAGGAATGGAAGCCGGCGACACGCCGGCCTAGTTGGCTGGGGACTACCTATTTTTCAAAAAATCGGGCCGCCGGCATCGCTAATGGATGCCGGCGGCCCTTTTCGCCATCATGCGGTTGTGTTTTTTATCGCATGATGTAGTTTCCGAGTTCATCGGGGGCATCGACGGTGACGGTCTGTCCCTCCTTGAACTTTCCGGCGAGGAGCATCTTGGAGAGAGGATTCTCCAGCCGATGGATGATCACGCGCTTGAGGGGACGCGCACCGTAGACGGGATCGTATCCCTCCTTCGCCAGAGCGGCGGAGGCAGAGGGGGTGATTTCCAGATGGATCCGGAGCTTCTCCAGACGCTTGCGGAGTGCCTCGATCTGCAAATCGACGATCTTGACGATCTGGGACTCCTCCAGCCGCTGGAAGACCACGATGTCGTCCAGACGATTCAGGAACTCCGGACGGAAGAAATTCTTCAACAGCGCCATGACCTTCTGACGCACCGCCTCGGCACTCTCGCCAGAGGACTCCACAATCTCGGCAGAACCGATATTGCTGGTCATGATGATCACCGTATTGCGGAAGTCCACCACCCGGCCCTGAGAATCCGTCAGCCGTCCGTCGTCCAGCACCTGCAAGAGCAGATTGAAGACATCGGGATGCGCCTTCTCGACCTCATCGAAGAGCACCACGCAATAAGGACGACGCCGGACAGCCTCGGTGAGCTGCCCGCCTTCATCGTAGCCGACATATCCGGGAGGCGCGCCCACCAGCCGCGAGACGCTGTGCTTCTCCATGAATTCGCTCATGTCGATGCGCACCAGCGCACGCTCGTCATCGAAGAGATTCTCGGCCAGCGTCTTGGCCAACTCCGTCTTGCCCACGCCAGTGGGTCCCAGGAAGAGGAAGCTCCCGATGGGACGGTTGGGATCCTGCAAGCCCGCACGCGCGCGCTGGATGGCCTCGGAGACCGCGGTGACCGCCTCGTCCTGTCCCACCACACGGTGGTGCAATTCGTCGGGCAGGCGAAGGAGCTTTTCGCGTTCGCCTTGCATCAGCTTCGCCACAGGGATGTGCGTCCATTTGCTGATGATCTCGGCCACGTCGTTCTCGTCGACCTCCTCGCGGAGCAGCCGTGCCTCATCGCCCTCCCAGGGAGTCTCCTCCAGCGCCTTCTTCTGCTTCTCCAAACCGGGGATGGTGCCGTAGCGAATTCGTCCGGCCTCCTCCAAGTCGCCCTTGCGGACGGCCTCGTCGGCCTGGCGATTCGCCAACTCCAGCGCCTCCTTCACCTGACGAAGCTCGCCGATGTGCTTCTTTTCCTTCTCCCAGCGGGCCTCCAGCTTCGAGGACTTCTCGCGGATCTCCGCCAGCTCATTCTCGACACGCTGCAGGCGTTCGCGGGAGGCGTCGTCGGTCTCCTTGGAGAGTCCGGAACGCTCGATCTCCAGCTGAGTGCGGCGACGAAGGACCTCGTCCAACTCCACGGGACGGGAATCGATCTCGGTGCGCAAGTGTGCGGCGGCCTCATCCACCAAGTCGATGGCCTTGTCGGGCTGGAATCGATCGGTGATGTATCGATCGGAGAGGACGGCCGCGGCCACCAGCGCGGAGTCGCGAATGGTCACGCCGTGGTGCAGCTCGTAGCGTTCGCGCAGTCCTCGCAGGATGGAGATGGTGTCCTCCACACCGGGGGGCTCCACCAACACCGTCTGGAAACGACGCTCCAACGCGGGGTCCTTCTCAATGTACTTCCGATACTCGTCCAGGGTCGTGGCGCCAATGCAATGCAGCTCGCCACGCGCCAGCATGGGCTTCAGGATATTGCCGGCATCCATGGAGCCACCGGTGCTGCCGGCGCCCACCACGGTGTGCAACTCGTCGATGAAGAGAATCACCTGCCCCTCGGACTTGACGACCTCATTCAAGACGGCCTTCAAACGCTCCTCAAAGGCGCCGCGGTACTGCGTGCCCGCCAACAACGACCCCATGTCCAGCGCAATCAAACGACGATTCTTCAGCCCCTCAGGCACATCGCCCTGCACAATTCGACCCGCCAGCCCTTCCACAATGGCCGTCTTGCCCACGCCAGGCTCGCCAATCAACACCGGGTTGTTCTTGGTGCGACGAGACAAAATCTGCACCACACGGCGAATCTCGTCGTCACGGCCAATCACGGGATCCAGCTTGCCCTTCCGCGCCGACTCCGTCAAGTCCCGGCCGTATTTCTCCAGGACGCCATTCAGGGACTCGGGATCCTCATTCGTCACACGATGGTTGCCACGGACCGCCTTCACGGCCTCCAAAAGAGACGACTCCTCCACTCCCTGGGACGACAACAGGCGCTTCGCTTCGCCTTCCACCGACGCCAAGGCCAGCAGAAGATGCTCCACACTCAGATACTCGTCCTTGAATTCCTCACGGCGGCGATCAGCACTCTCCAAGATCTCCGAGAGCTCACGGCCGGCCTCCACCTTGATCTCACGGCCCACAACACGGGGCAGACGACCAAGCACGCCCTCCACCGAAGAAAGCACCGCCTTCACGGGGACATTCATGCGCTCCAAGATCGACCCCGCTAGGCCGCCTTCCTGCGTCAGCAAGGCATACAGCAGATGGACGCCCTGGAGCTCCTGATGGCCGAACTTCGCGGCCGTCTTCTGCGCAACATCAAATGCCTCACGGCACTTCACAGTCAAACGATCAAAGTTCATTGTCATTTACCTCCCTTTACAAACAAAATTGCACCCCCCAAAAGAGGGGTGCTGGGCAAAACATCGCATCAAGCAAGGGACATGCCACCGACACCTAGGAATCCTAGGGGAAATTCCGACGACCATTTGCCCCCCATTTTCCACACCCGCGACACCCTGTCACACCCACCCCACACGCTTGAAAAAGCCCCCTAACGACTTATCTTAAAGAGCCTTCCAGACGGGGACACAAAATATTCCCAAACGCCCCCACCCGCAAAGGCAAATCACACTATCCCCCCATCTTGGCGGCCCGATAGCTCAGTTGGATAGAGCACCTGCCTTCTAAGCAGGTGGTCGGCGGTTCGATCCCGCCTCGGGCTACCAGCTATTCCTTCTTCAAACCACCGAAGGCACAGAAGCCGCTTCGCGGACACGGAAGCACACTGAGGGGAAAATGTCCTATACCCTTTCCGTGGCGGCGCAGCCGTTTCCGGGTATTCCGTGGTTGAACCAAACCACCGAAGGCACAGAAGCCGCTTCCGCGGACACGGAAGCACACGGAGGGAAAAATATCCTATACCCTTTCCGTGGCGGCGCAGCCGTTTCCGGGTATTCCGTGGTTGAACCAAACCACCGAAGGCACAGA
>CAVDSU010000019.1:0-23299 GCA_963611685.1 bacterium | reverse complement strand
AGGCGCTAGGCACGCGCCGCACCCCCTCTTTACGGGAAAGCAACACCGGTACCGCCGTAGGCGGAAGGGCGCCTGCGGCACCTTGCAGCCTAGCCACTAGCCACTAGGGGCTAGCCACTAATTCAGGGGGTACGGGGGGCGGTAGCCCCTCCGTCCTTTGGGTATCCCGCAGGGCAGGAAACGCAGCTGGCTACAGTGGTGGCAGGGCAAGAAAACGAACGGGGGATACTATAGCGTGGACGGTGGGCGCGGGCAGGGGAGGAGGCGGGGCGAAAGCGGGGTTTGCGCGGGGGCGGAAAAATCTTTCGGAAAAATTGCGCGAATGCGCGAATTCTATTCGCAAAGTGGTTCATTCTTGCTATATTTGGCGGAGAATTTGAGCGAATGAGCGGTCTTTGTCGCTCGTTTGTTCACAAAACGAAAACATCCGCTGTCCTTTTTGTCCCTTCGATACCGTTTCTTGTCGTTTTTGTCATGCCGAGCCACGTCCGTTCATCCAGCACCTCCGAGCGGGAGCGTCAGATTTTGGACATGTTATCGGGTGTAGAGACGGTCTCGGTTTCGGAGATGTCTTCGAAGCTGGGGGTGAGTCAGGCGACGATTCGCCGGGACTTGTCGTCGTTAGCGGGTCGTGGCCAGTTGTACCGGTATCATGGGGGTGCGCGCCTTGGCTCTCCGCAGGCTTCGGAGCAGGTCTTCAGCGACAAGGAGAACCTGTTGGGGGAGGAGAAGTTGCGGATTGCGCAATCGGCATTGGACCTGATTGAGGACGGGGACAAGATTTATTTGGATGGTGGCAGCACCACCTTGTATTTGGCGAAGCTTTTGGAGCGCCGGAGGGGTTTGACGGTAGTGACGAATTCCCTGATGGCGGCGTCTTGCCTGATGGAGTCGGGGCATCGGATGGTGTTGGTGGGCGGCGAGTTCCGTCCGCTCTCCCGGACTCTTGTGGGGCCCCTGACGGCGCCCATCTTGGAGAATCTCTCCTTGGACAAGTCCTTCATGGGCACCATGGGCTTTACCCTGACGGAGGGGCTCTCCACCAGCGACGCGGCGGAGGCCTTCACCAAGCGGCTGGTGATGCAGCGCAGCCGCCAGGTGATTCTGCTGTTGGACCACTCCAAGCTGGGAATCAACTCTTTTGTGAAGGCGGGCGAGGTCCAGGACGTGGATACCCTGGTCACCGACGCCATCAGCGACAATTTCCGTAGTAGACTCGAAAAATTAGGAACCAAGGTCATCATTGCCTAAAGAAGGAGAATCCAAGATGGCAAGTGCGATTGTAATGCCGAAGGCCGGCAATTCTGTGGAAGAGTGCATCCTGAGCGGATGGCGCATCAAGGTTGGCGACCAGGTCAAGAAGGGCGACATCATTGCCGACGCCGAGACCGACAAGACCTCCATCGAGGTGGAGGCCACCGAGGCCGGACAGGTCCTGGCGCTCTTCGCAAATCCCGGAGACCTCATCCCCGTGCTCACCCCCATCTGCGCCGTGGGCGCCGCCGGCGAAGACGCCTCCGCACTCTCCGGGAAGGCCGAGGCCCCCAAGGCCGAGGCCGCTCCCGCTGCGGCACCCGCCGCCGCCGAGGCGCCTGCTGCACCTGCTGCGCCCGCTGCTCCTGCTGCCCGTCCTGCGGGTGTGGAGGCGGTGCTCATGCCGAAGGCAGGCAACTCCGTGGAGGAGTGCATTTTGAGCGGCTGGCGAGTGCAGGTCGGTGACGCCGTGAAGAAGGGCGACATCATTGCCGACGCCGAGACCGACAAGACCTCCATCGAAGTGGAGTCCACTGCCGAGGGCACGGTCCTGGCGCTGCTCTCCAATCCCGGCGATCTGGTGCCCGTTTTGACGGACATCTGCCTGGTGGGCCCTGCGGGCACCGACGTCTCTGGCTGCCAGGCCGCCCCCAAGGCCGCCGAGGCCCCCGCCGCCGCCGAGGCCCCCAAGGCCGAGGCACCCGTTGCCGCTCCCACTGCTCCCACTGCTCCCGCCGCTCCCGCCCGTGAGGGTGCGCCGTTGTCTCCCCGTGCCAAGAAGTTCCTGGCGGGCCATCCCTTTGTCATGGGAGCCATTGCCGGCAGTGGCGCGCAGGGCCGGATCATGGAGGCGGATCTGATGGCCGCCTACCAGACCAGTCCCCACCTGACTCCCGCCGCCGCCGCCATGGTGGCCGCCGGCGCCAAGGCGCCCGCCGTGGGCACGGGCAGCCAGGGCGAGATCACTGCCGAGGACGTGGAGAACTTCGCCAAGGGCGTGGTGGCTTCCGCAGCCCCCGCCGCCCCGAAGGCCGAGGCCCCCAAGGCCGCCGCGCCCGCCGCCGCCTCTTTCGACGAGGATGTGATCACCGAGAAGCCCTTCAGCCGCATCCGCGGCGTCATCGCCAAGCGCCTCCAGGAGTCTCTACAGACCATGGCGCAGTACACGCTGAATTGCGAGGCGGATGTGACGGGCCTTCTGGCGTTGCGCAAGAAGATCAAGGCCGCCGGCGAGAAGCTCGGCCTGGCCAACATCAACATTGGCGACATGGTGATGTATGCGGTCATCAAGACCCTCCAGCAGGTCCCCGAGCTCAACGGCGAGTTCGCCAACAACGTGGTGAAGCTCCACAGCGCCGTGAACATGGGCTTCGCCTGCGACACCGCGAAGGGCCTTCTGGTGCCCGTGCTGCACAACTCCCACAAAATGAGCCTCTCCGAGATGTGCCGGAAGGTGAAGGAGCTCGCCAAATCCGCCAATGCGGGAAACCTGGCGCCCGACCTCATGTCCGGAGCCACCTTCACGGTCTCGAACCTGGGATCCTTCGGCATCATCAACTTCACCCCCGTCATCTCCGCTCCCCAGATCGCCATGCTGGGCGTGGGCAAGACCCTCCTGCGACCCGTGCGGCAGGCCGACGGCACCATCGCCTACCGCGACTACATGCAGTTCTCCCTCACCATGAACCACATGGTGGTGGATGGCGCACCCGGCGCACGCTTCCTGCAGACCCTCTGCGCGAATATCGAGAACTTCGAGCTCATCTGCATCGCACGATAAAACAAGGGTCGTCGACTGCTTCCAGAATCCCAAACTTTCCCTGAATTTAGGAGACAGATAAATCATGTATGATCTCATGGTGATTGGCGCCGGCCCCGGCGGATACGAGGCCGCCGCCTACGCGGCACGGCATTTCCAGAAGAAGGTGGTCCTTTTCGAGAAGGGCGAGCTGGGCGGAACCTGCTTGAATGTGGGATGCATCCCCGCCAAGACCTTCATCCGCTCCCTCAAGAGCCTGGAAGACTGCCACAGCGCCGCTTCCTACGGCATCAAGGCCGATGCCAATGCCACGCTGGACATGGCGGCGGTGCAGGCGCGCAAGCAGAAGGTGGTCTCCCAGCTGACCAAGGGCGTGGCCGCCATGGAGAAGGGCGCCGGCGTGGAGGTGGTCAAGGCCGCCGCACGCATCGTGGCCCCCGGAAAGATCGAGGCTGACGGAAAGACCTACGAGGGCGCCAATATCCTGGTCGCCACCGGATCCGTCCCCGCATGCCCCCCCATCCCCGGACTGCGCGACAACCCCCTCGTGCTGGATTCCACCGGCATCCTGGCGCTGGACAAGCTGCCGAAGGCGCTGGTCATCATCGGCGGCGGCGTCATCGGACTGGAGTTCGCCAGCTTCTTCCAGGGCGCCGGATGCCAGGTCACCATCGTGGAGATGATGCCCAAGATCGCCCCCGTGGTGGACGACGAAATCGGCCAGATCCTCACCAAGGAGCTCACCCGCGCCGGCATCAAGATCAACGTGAACTGCAAGGTGGTCAAGATCGAGGGCTCCACCCTCTTCTACACCGATCCCGAGGGCAAGGAGCAGAAGGTCACTGGCGACTACGTGCTCAACTCCACCGGCCGCCGCCCCGTCACCCAGGGCCTGGGACTGGAAGAGCTCAAGATGGACATCGGCCGGAAGGGCATCGTCACCGACGAATTCGGACGCACCTCCGTTTCCGGCATCTGGGCCTGCGGCGACGTCACCGGACGCTGCCTGCTGGCGCACGCCGCCACCCGCGAGGGAATGGTGGCCGTCAACAACATGTTCGGAAATCCCGACCGCATGAGCTACAAGGCGATCCCCTCCGTCATCTTCACCCATCCCGAGGTCGCGCAGGTGGGCGCCACCGAGCAGGAGCTCAAGGCAAAGGGCATCGCCTACCGCAAGACGGTCCAGCCCATGGCGATGGCCGGACGCTTCCTGGTGGACTACGCGGGCAAGAATGGCACGGTGAAGGTGCTGGTCAGCGAAAAATACGGCCAGGTCCTGGGCGTCCACGCCATCGGCGGCTGCGCCGGCGAATTCATCTGCGCGGCCAGCGCCATGGTGGAGCAGGAGATGACCGTGGACACCGTCCAGCGCATCGTCTTCCCCCATCCCACCGTCTCCGAATCCATCCGCGAGGCCATTCTCCACGCGTAGAGGGCAACCCTTTTTCTCGATTGATCGCAACCAAAACCCTCCAAGAGAAGGAAAAACCACTCCATGACGAAAGCACTCAACATCCATCCCGAAGATTGGTTCAAGCCGGGATTCATCCACTTCAAGGACATCCCCGTCTGCCAGTACAAGAAGACCATCGCCCAGGAGAAGAAGAACTACTCCAAGGAAGACTTCCTGGCGATCTACCACGACATGCTGGTGTGCCATAACTTCGAGACCGTCATCAATGAGATCAAGCTCCAGGGCAAATACGAGGATGTCTCCTACAAGCATCCCGGCCCCGCGCACCTCTCCCTGGGACAGGCCGCCACCGCCGTCGGCGCCGCCTATCACCTGGACATGAACGACTTCACCTTCGGCAGCCACCGCTCCCACTCCGAAATCCTGGCGAAGGGCCTCTCCGCCATCCGCAAGCTGGATGACGCCGCCCTCCAGAAGGTCATGGAGGACTTCTTCGGCGGCGCCACCCTCAAGGTGGTCCAGGAACACTGCAAGTGCTCCACCGTGAAGGATCTGGCGAAGCACTTCCTGGTCTACGGCGCATACGCCGAGATCTTCGCCCGCGTCACCGGCTTCAACAAGGGCTGGGGCGGCTCCATGCACTGCTTCTTCACTCCCTTCGGCATCTATCCCAACAACGCCATCGTCGGCGGCAGCGGACCCGTGGCCCCCGGCGCCGCGCTCTTCAAGCTGGTCAACGACAAGAAGGGCATCGTGCTGTGCAATATCGGCGATGCGTCCTTCGGATGCGGACCCGTCTGGGAAGGACTCATGTTCTCCGCCATGGGACAGTTCAAGACCCTCTGGAAGCAGAAGGGCTTCAAGGGCCTGCCCATCCTCTTCAACTGCTCCGACAACGCCTACGGCATGGGCGGACAGACCGCCGGCTCCTCCAAGGAGAACTACCTGGGCGAGACCATGGGCTTCGGACAGCTGGCGCGCATCGGCGCCGGCGTGGATCCCGACCAGATGTTCGCCGAACGCGTCAATGGCTACGACCCGCTGGCGGTCGCCGACGCCGTGAAGCGCCAGAAGGAGCACCTGCTCAAGGGCGAGGGCCCCGCGCTGCTGGATGTGGCGACCTACCGCATCGGCGGACACTCCCCCTCCGACGCCTCCAGCTACCGCACCAAGGAAGAGCTCGACATCTGGAAGGACTTCGACGCCATCCGCCAGTATCGCGACAAGCTGGTGGCAGCCAAGGTCTTCAGCGACAAGGAGGCCGCCAAGGTCGAGAACGAGGTCCATGACTTGGTCAAGGACATGTTCATCCTCTCCATCGACAAGGAGATCTCCCCCTACGAGACCATGGACTCCATGTTCATCGAGTCCGTCATGTTCTCCAACAAGAAGCTGGAGTCCTGCGACGAGACCCGCAAGGGCGACGCCGACTTCCTGCAGCCCCTCGCCGAGAACGAGCAGTACAAGAAGATCCAGAAGAAGCAGCGCTACTTCGCCGACGAGACCGGAAAGGCGTACTCCTCCATGCTGGTCTACAACATCTGCGACGCCGTCTTCGAGGCGATGACCAACCGCTTCTCCAAGGATCCCACCATGGTGGCCTTCGGCGAAGACAACCGCGACTGGGGCGGCGCGTATGCCTGCTACCGCGGCCTGACCGAGCTGCTGCCCTACCACCGCTTCTTCAACTCCCCCATCTCCGAGGCCGCCATCATCGGCGCCGCGGTGGGATACGCCCTGGCCGGCGGACGCGCGGTGGCCGAGATCATGTACTGCGACTTCATCGGCCGCTGCGGCGACGAGCTCTTCAACCAGCTCTCCAAGTGGCAGGCGATGTCCGGCGGCGTCCTCCGCATGCCCGTGGTGGTCCGCATCTCCGTGGGCTTCAAGTATGGCGCACAGCACTCCCAGGATTGGAGCAGCATCTTCAACCACATCCCCGGCCTGAAGGTGATCTACCCCGTCACTCCCTACGACGCGAAGGGCCTGCTCAACAGCGCGCTCTCCGGCACCGACCCCGTCATCTGCCTGGAGTCCCAGCAGTGCTACAAGTACGGCGAGATGTTCCACAAGGGCGGCGTGCCCCAGGACTACTACGAGATCCCCATCGGCGAGCCCGACGTGAAGAAGGAGGGCAAGGACCTGACCATCATCACCCTGGGACCCATCCTCTACAAGGCACTGGATGCCGCCAAGGAACTGGCGAAGTACGGCGTGGACGCGGAGGTCATCGACCTGCGCTCCATCAACCCGCTGAACTACGACAAGCTGGTGGAGTCCGTGAAGAAGACCGGCAAGGCGATCCTGCTCAACGAGGCCGTCGAGCGCGGCAATGTGATGCAGAATGTGGCCGCCACCCTGAGCCAGCTGGCCTTCGACTACCTCGACGCACCCATCGCCGTCGTCGGCAGCCGAAACTGGGTCTCCCCCGCCGCCGAGCTGGAATCCAAGTTCTTCCCGCAGATCGGCTGGATCCTGGATACCATCCACGAGCGCATCATGCCCCTCAAGGGATACACCCCCACCGTCAACCGCTCTCTCGGAGAGCTGGCACGCACCGCGAAGCTCGGCGTGTAAAAGGCGAGGGTTGATTCGCGTCATCCGCTGCCGGGGAAAAAAGCCCCGGTCGGCGGATGACGCCCACACCACACCAAACCGAAAGGGCCTCCCCGCTGGAGTGAAGAAAACGCGCTCCCAGCGGGGATTTTTGCATTCAGGAATATCGCCAGGATGATCGAAGGAATCGTGGAATACCGTGTCCCCTACGCAGACACCGACCAGATGGGCTTTGTCTACTACGGGAATTATCTCGTCTTCTTTGAACGCGCACGAAACGAGCTGCTGCGCGCCATGGGATTCCCGTATCGGCAACTGGAGGCACTCGGTGTGGGACTGCCCGTCACTGAGGCAGCTGTCAAATATCATTCACACGCAAAATACGACGACCTGCTCACCATCCGCGCACGGCTGGTGGAATACTCCGGCGTCCGCGTGAAGGTCGCCTGCCAGGTCCTTCGGGAGGACACGCTCCTGGTGGAGGGCTGGACCATCCACGCCTTCATCAATCTCCAAACCGGCAGGCCTACACGGCCCCCAAAGGAAATCCTCCAGGTCATTAACGCCGAGGCCTAAGGAGTGCTTGGATTTGGGGACTCCTGCGTTTTCTTGGCGTACTCCCGGTTTAGGTCCTCTGTCAGATAGCCATCGCTCATGCAGTGCATGTCAGAGATGCCCTCGCGCATCAGCTGGTAGGTCATGGAATGGTAGAAGAATCCCAATGCCGCATCCAGGGAGAGCCCCCGCTGCGCGGCAAAGCGTTGGATGATGCGGCAATACTTTTTCTGGAGGAGAATCGGGTGCGCGTTCATAGGGGCTCACTCCCTTGAAAGTGGAGCAGGGAAGTCATAGGAGAGAGAATCATATTTCCACCCCCCACTTCTTCAGCACATCCAGGAGGTCGTTGACGATGTATTCTTTGCCCTGGGTGTGGAGCATCTCGTATTCCGGCACGATGTAGCCGTTCAGGAGATTGCTCTTCTCGGCAAAGGCCGCATATACGCGCTCGCCATCCACACCCAGCTTCGCCGCCACGCTCTCTATGCAAAAGACCGCGAACTCCAGTTCGTCGGAATTCTTGATTTTGGCATCCGGAAGCATGGCGGCGTACTCCATATTTCGGTTATTTCGCGGGGGTATGATTCCAGGCTCGCTTGAGGAATGCCTCGGCCTCCTGGGGCCATAGGATGGTGTCGATGGTGTCCTTGGCCAAGCCGGCGCCGTGGGGGCCGAAGGGATAGATATGGAGGCTGGTGGGGATGCCCTTCGCAATGAGGGCGTCGGCCATCTCCAGGGCGCCCTGGACGGGGACGATCTGGTCGGCGGCGGTGTGGAAGAGGAAGACGGGCGGGGTCTTTTCGTCCAGGTGCGTGGTCAGGTCGAAGTCGGCTGCCAGGCGATCCAGGTCGTCACCCAGGAGATTCCGCCCGGAGCCCACGTGGCCGCGCTGGTAGACGAGCTTGACGACGGCATAGCCCAAGATGGCGCCGTTGACGCGGGGAGAGAAGGCGTCGGCCTCGTCGCCGGCGGAGGCGTCCACTGCGTCGATGACGGAGGTGGCCAGGCATCCCGCCAGATGGGCGCCGGCGGAGAAGCCGCAGGAGGCGATGTGGTCGGGATCCAAATGGAATTCCTGTGCGCGGGCACGGAGGAGCTTCACGGCACGCGCGGCGTCCTGCTGGGGAGCGGGATACCTCCCGAAGTCGCCGCAACGGTAGTCCAAGACGAAGGCGTGGAAGCCACGCTTCACGAATTCCTCGGCAACCTCGCTGCCCTCGTACCCATGGCATACATTGCAGTAGCCGCCACCGGGAATCACCAGGACCGCCGGACGCACGTCGTCGCCGTCATGCAGGAAGGGCAAGAGCAGGGAACGGCCCATGGCCTGGGTGGTGCGAGAGGGATCGTTTGGCCAGAGGAGGATGTTTTCCATAATTGTATAACTCCTTGTGTTGCAATTAGTTACAGTGTTATTAACGGATCGCCTTCCCCGCCGCTTTCGAGAATTCGCATCCGCAGTAGTTTTGGCGGTAGAGTCCCAGTTCCTTGGAGAGGAGGGTGCTTCGGAGGAAACCGTCCTTTTTCTTGAAGTCCCAGGGTTGGAAGTGCGGGTATTTTCCGCCGAGTGTGAGGAGGGTCCTCGAGTTTTTGTGTGGGCTGACGGTGAGGGAGGTGGCGAAGGTGCAGTGGAGCCTTGCGGCCATTGCGGCGGTGCGTGCCAAGGACCACTGGAAGCACGCCTGGCAGCGTTTGCCGCGTTCGGGTTCGGTGGCGTAGGCGGGTTCCTGGTGGGCGACGAATTGGAGCCAGTGGTCGTGTCGATAGGGATCCACCAGCGGCTCCGGCAAGCCGAAGTGCTGTGCGGCGGTGCGCAGGGCCTCCAGCCGCCTTTCGAACTCCTCCTCGGTGTCCAGATTGGAGTTCGAGAAGAAGGGCAGGCAGGGTGTCCCCTCTTGTGCCAGGCGCTCCATGCATGCGGTGGCGCAGGGTCCGCAGCAGCAGTGCAGCAGCAGGGTTCCTTCGGGGAGGGGAGCGGGCATATCTCGGCCGCGGAGGCGGGCTTCAGGGTCTCACGGGGATATTGACGTAGGTGGCGTCGATATAGCTGATGGATTCGTTGGCCGCCGCGCGCAACTCCACCACCACCTTCACACGATCCATCTCCGAGGCCACATTTTCCAAGGGCATGACCATCCGGGTGCCGGGACGGAAGATGCCCAGGGCCTCCATGTTGAGGGTCATGCGGTTGTTCTTGGGATCCAGGGAGACATTCAGGATCTCGTACATGCTTCCCTCTGGGCGGATCTGGGATTCCTTCAGGAAGGTGAGGAATGCCAGGATGCCCTTGTCGGTGCAGTGGGAGCCCACCTTGAAGTCCTTGGGGGACTGAATGCCGCGGATGGTGGGGAGGGTCTTTGTGGGCGCGGGCACATCCCGCGGCAGAATCATCCCCTCGCGGTCAATGAGCAGCTCCTGCATTCCGGAGCTGGGATGGAACCGGAGGATCGCCACCGGGATTCGCGGGAGGGTCTCGATGAGCAGGGTGCCCGGGAAGATCCGTCGGACGCGCGCTTCCTTGATGCGCGGATTGCTCTCCAATGCCGCCCGGATGCGCTCCAGCGGAATCTTCGGAAGGCAGGACTCCTGGAGACGCACGCCGCATTCGTCCATGACCCCAAGAATCTGCTTCCGGAGCTCCTCGTCTACCTCGGGAATCTGCACTTGCGTCAGCTGGAAGTTGGCGTTCTCCGTATAGAGCGCCTTTCGGCTGCAGTGGCAGAGGAGGCAGAGGGCGACGAGCCCCAGGACGCACAGGAGCGCGCCTGCCAGCAGTCGCCGCTTGATGGACAGTCCGGAGACGGGTTCGATGGGAGATGGCGTTTTTTTCGGGGGCATCGCTTGCGGGAGGGAAATTTCGGAATCGGGTTAGTTTCGCGCGACGGGGACCGCGCCCAGGTCGTAGTCGCTGGCGCGGTTCACTTTCACGGTGACGAAGGAATTTTCCTGGAGGACGCACTTTGGGGGCGCTTCCACGATGACCGTCTGGTCCACCTCGGGGGCGTCGCCCGTGGTGCGCCCCTGCCAGAGCCGCTTGTCGAGGCGCTCCTCGATCAGCACCACCAGCTCCTTGCCCATCATGGCGAGATTGCGCTTGAGGGAGATCTTCTTCTGCAAGGCCAAAATCTCGTCGCGTCGCTTCTCGGCTACCTTGATGGGCACCAGGCCCTCCCGGATTTCGTAGGCGGGGGTGCCGGGTTCGGGGGAGAAGGCGAAGGCGCCCAGCCGGTCGAAGGAGAACTCCTTCACGAAATCCAGGAGCTTCTGGTAGGACTCGGGGGTCTCGCCGGGATAGCCGGTCATGACGGTGGTGCGGATGGTGATCTGGGGATACTTCTCGCGGATGGTCTTCAGCAACTCCCGGGTGCCCGACTCGTCAATGCGCCGGCGCATGGATTTGAGGATGGGGGTGTCGATGTGCTGCAGGGGCACATCCAGATAGGGGACCACGTGCTTGGAATTTCCCAGGATCTCCAGGAATTCGGGGGTGATGTGGACGGGATGGGTGTAGAGGATCCTGATCCAGAATTCGCCCGGGAGTTCGTCGAGCTTCTTCAAGAGGTCGACCAGCGTGACCTGGGGCTTCAGGTCCCGCCCGTAGGCAGTGGTGTCCTGCGCAATCAGATTGAGCTCCTTCACGCCAGACTGCAGGAATTGCTTGCATTCGGTCACGATGGACTCCAACTCGCGGCTGCGCAGATTTCCGCGGATGCCGGGGATGGCGCAGAAGGCGCAGCGGTGGTTGCAGCCCTCGGCGATCTTGACGTATGCGTAAGAGTCGGGCGTGGTCTGGATGCGCGGGGTATTTTCGTCGTAGAGCCAGACGGGCGTGGGGGTGGGGATGTCCAGGATGGGCTTCGGGGCATCCGCGGGAGCGGGTTCGGCAGCGGCGCCTTTCTTGGGGACGATGGCGGGAACCGGCTCCTTGGCGATGAGGGCCTCCAGGAGCTGGTGGATCTTGGGGGCGCTGTCCACGCCCATCCAGAGGTCCACGCCGGGATACTTCTTTGCGTATTCGGGAGCGCTGCGCTGCGCCAGGCAGCCGCCCACCACAATCCAGCGCGGGAGGCCCTTTCGGAGGCCCTTGCGCTTCCACTGCAACGCCTCGCGGATGGCGCCCTCCGCCTCGTCACGGGCGGATTGAATGAAACCGCAGGTGTTGATGAGGGTCACGTGGGCCTCCTCCGGATCGTCCGTGAGGAAGATGCCGTTGGCGGCCATGGTGCCGCACATGACTTCGGCATCCACGAGATTCTTCGCGCAACCCAGCGCGACGACGTATACGACCAGGTTTTCTTGTTCCTGGGGCTCTTGGCGAGAGGAGGAGGGCATGGTGAGAGGCGGATTCGGGTGTGTGTGAGTCTAGAGGGCGCTGGCGAGGAAGGCCAGTGCGAGCATGAGGGTCATTCCCAGGAAATTTCCGACCAGGAAGGGGACCTTCGCGGGGAGGAACTGGCGGACCCAGGGCAGCAGGAGCATGGGAATCACCGTCAGGAGGATTCCCCGCAAGAGCACGGCGCGCACGGCGGCGGCGCAGCCCAGCGCCGGGAACACCGGGAGCACAATGGCGGCAATGGCGCCCAGCAGCCAGCAGCGGAGCTGCCGCAGGCCGTCCTTGCGGTTCTCGGATTTCTCCTGGGCGAGCTCGGCGCCGAAGGCGGCGCCCAGCGCCAGGATTGCGGGCAGCCAGATCTCGCCGTGGTTGAGCAGCAGCAGGAAGAGCAGGATGGGCAATAGCATCTGCGCGAGAAGATCGCTTCCCGCGGAGGGCGCCTGGGCATTCTGCGGGGAGCGCAGGAGCTTCTGGAGCAGCCCGGGGAGCGCCTTTTCCTGACCGCCGCTCAGGAGGAGATGGAGCAGGAAGAGCACCACGGTGCACAGCAGTGCGCAGGTGAGGGCGTTCTGGAAGAGGAAGTGGCAGAGGAGCGCCACCAGCAGGTAGGCCACGCCCAGGAGGGCGCGCACGAGCGTGTGCCAGGCGGCGGAGGGCTGCGCCTGGGAATCCTTCGCCAGCCTCTGCACGCAATCCAGCCAGATGGT
The DNA here is from genome assembly GCA_963611685.1 of bacterium. Lineage (GTDB taxonomy): Bacteria > Verrucomicrobiota > Lentisphaeria > Oligosphaerales > Oligosphaeraceae > UBA1724. The sequence continues at coordinate 10,715 of CAVDSU010000019.1, read as the reverse complement.
GTCGGCCAGTGCCTTCAGAAAGTTTTCCTTCATGGCGTTCATGGGTTATTCTCCTTGTTTGGGTGGGGTCTCCGGTTCGTTGATTTCTCCAAAGGGATACGGGAGGGGATTCCCCTGGATGCCATGGATGGCCTGCAGGATCTCCCAGAAGAGGTGCACGTCGTATGCCTCCCAGCAGGCGATGGAGCTGGCCAGCAGGGAGTTCAGGTAGAGGAGGAAGAGCTGCTGGTCGTTGAGATGGACCACCTGGTCGCGCTTGTCCAATTTCTGGACCTCCCAGCCCTTCTCCAGCACGCAGACCGTCCCCTTGAGACGGTCCATTAGCGCAATGAAGCCATTCCAGGCAATCACGTTCACCTTGATGTGGTTCTGATTGCCTAGCTCCTGGCAGAGCGCCGCCAAGACCAGCGGCACCGCGTCGCCGTAGTTGTCCATGACGTCGCCCAGCAGGTAGTCCTCGATGCCCAGCCAGGGGAGGGGCGGCACATAGAAGCCGCGGGAGTCCATGAATTCGCAGAGGGTATCCAGGTTCCGCTCGATGACGGAGGGATTCTGGAGCCAAGCGGCGAAGTCGTTGTAGAGTTCCTGGAGGCGTCCGTTGAGGAAGCTCAGGGAGCTGCTGGTGTCGTAGAGCAGGTCCACCCGCACCATCGCCGTCAAGATGGGCAGGCGCGCCTGCTCAAAGTCGCCGACGATGGATTTCAGGATGTGCTTCCGCTGGATGAGGGTCCCCAGCTGGTGGGCGTGACGGCGGGTGTTCTCGTCGGGGTCGTCCTGGATGGTGGCCAGCGCCTGCTCGGCCTGGCCGCTCTGGAGGATCTTCTCCATGGCCATGGAGGAGACCAGCTCGTCGGCGTCGCCAACGAAATCCAGTGCCGCCTGCACTTGGGGAGAGAGTTCGGATTCGGACATGAAAGGGAGGGGAAGGGGGAGAAAATGCGGAGAAGCGGGGCGTTTTGGGGCCCTGCGTCCGCACGGAGGAAAATCTAGTGGGTCACGGGGGCTCCGCCGGCGGATTCCATGACGGGAGACGATGCCGGGGGAGGGACCGCCGGCGCGGCAGGGGACTCGGGGGACTCTTCGGGCACGATCTCGAAGAACGGGGTGTCGTTTACCTCGGGGGAGGGCGTCGGCGCCTCGCCTTCCGCGGGGCGCCCCATGGGCTCCGGGAGGCGCGGAATGGTGCGCATCTTCGGGGAAGCGGGGGACGCTTTCCTGGGAGAAACGGGCGTTTGGGCGGACTGCCTAGGGGAGTGTTCGGCGTGGTAGCCGTCCCGTTTTTGGAGGATTTGCCGGACGTAGTCCCGTGTGCCGGGGTAGGTGATTTTATCGAGATCCAGGGGCGTCTCTGGGGATTCCGGCTTCCATTTTTTCAGGACGGTGGTGCGCCCGGCGTTGTATTCGGCAAGCGCCAGGGACTCCTGGGAGGCATATCCGTTCCAGCGGGAGAGGGCGCGGGAGAGGAACCAGCAGCCGATCTCCAGGTTGATTTCGGGGTTGAGGAGATCCCGGGTGGAGGGCACCTTGCTGTGCGTGGCAACACACCAGTCCTCCACCGCGCCGTCGGTGATCTGCATGAGACCATATTCGCCGTGGTCGCCCCGCGCACAACTGCGGAAACGACTCTCTTTCCAAATCAGCGCAGTCACCAAATCGGGAGAGAGAGCGTGACGGTGGCTGGCCGCCGCGATGACGGGAGCCAGGACCTCACGGCCGTGGGGACACTCCGGAGCACAGTCGGGATTCTTCGTGGCGTTGTGCCAATGGAAGAGCCCCGCGGACACCAGAAAAAGCCCCACCAGGACCAGGATGAGCTTCTGCTCTTTCTGGGTGGCGGGCTTGCGGCGGGGCTTGCGGCGGGGGCTCATGGCGGGAAGAAGCGGGAAGAGGGAGGGGTTAGCGCCCCGTGGAACCGAAGCCGCCTTCGCCGCGATCGGAGGCAGAGAGCTCCTCGGCGAGCTCCAGGCGCACCTGCGGAAGCTTCTGGAAGAGCAGCTGCGCGATGCGGTCGCCGCGGTGGATCGCGAAGGGCTCCTTGCCGTGGTTGATCAAAATCGCCTTCACTTCGCCACGATAGCCGGAATCCACCGTGCCCGGCGCATTCAATACCGTGACGCCGAATTTCAGCGCCAGGCCACTGCGGGGACGCACCTCCGCCACGTAGTCCAGCGGCATCTGCAACCGCACGCCCGTGGCCACGGCACACCGCCCGCCCGGCGACAACACCGCGTCCTCGGCGGCGTAGAGGTCGTATGCGGCGTCGGAGTCGTGCTGCTTTCGGGGAGTCAGGTCGCGGTTTTCGGGGGCGATTTGCAGCAGGATGGTATCGGGGGCGTCAGCCATGGGAATTCGTCTCCTTGATGCGGCGGTAGAGGTCGTAGAATTGGTCTTCGTAGGACTCGAAGAGTCCGTAGCTGCGGAGCTTCTCGCCCAGGCGGCGGGCGTCTTCCAGGGTTCCGCAGCCCTCGAAGTCCGCCTGGAGTTCCTGGCGGATGGCGCGGGGGACGCCGTCGTCCAATTGGAAGAGGCCCTTTCGGGCGATGTCTCGGGCGTGGAAGGGCAGGGAGCGCTGGACCATCTGCGCCAGGAAGTGCATGAGGGAGACCTCCCAGGCGTCGTCGGGACCCACGATCACGCCCTTCAGCTCCTCCAGGGCATCCTGCGCCTCGGCGGCCGCTTGCTCGGCGACCTCCAGCGCATTGCCACTGACGTGCTCTTCGTGGTGCGCGTCCTTCCCAAAACGCAACCCGTATTCCAGGAATTGCGCCTTGGTGTCCCCCGAAAGCACCTCCTCTAAATACTTCCGCGCGTCTTCCCCAAAATTCTCCACCGCACGGCTCCGAAAATACGCCGGCGTGATGATCCGCGGACGCTCCGAGGTCACGACGCCACTGCGCAAGGTCAGACGCCCCGGATGATCCAAATCCTCCGAAATCACTAGGTACTGCACCCGGGATTCCCCGAAGGTCTCCAAAAGCTTCGGGGGCATGTACACGATCTTCGTGGATCGCGCTGCATACCAGATGTCTTCGTAGTGGCTCACAGGAAAAAAGGGAGGAGCGAGTAGGGAGGAGAGAGGAGGTTTGCAAGGTCGCTGCGCGGCTCTTCCGCGGCATGCGCCGCGGTATCGATATCGCCCCAGCGGGGCGGAAGAGCGCCGCAGGCACCAAAAAACTAGCCACTAGCCACGAATTGCTAGGCGCCAATTAGGGGGGGCACGGGGGGCGCAAGCCCCTCCGTCCTTTGGTTTGCGCCAGCTAGGGAAGAAGCGCTCCGGGGCTAACTCTCCGCGCAGCGCCGGCAAGGGGTTCTTCCTCAATCGTGCGCGTGTGTGCGGAAAATATGGAAATATAATGGTGTACGCAGGGCTCTGCGTTTGGGGAGCCGGGGCTGTTTTAGGGGCGGGCGGCGGCATCGCGCGTGGCGGTTTTATGGTGGCGCCGGTGCTTTGCGGTACGAAGGCGGGGGGGCGGTTCCCGTCTCCGTCCAGCCCCCGTCCCTTGGCTATTTCCCCATTCCAGATATGGAATTTTTCCTGTCAGGCGGCACGGGGGTGAAAATATGCATATCGTGCGCTAAATTACGGGTTTTCGCGATTGTCGGCGGAGAGTCTTCGCCGGCGAGCTTGTTTAGCGGACAGTATCGACAACGGGATCTCCTTTCGGCTGTCCCTTTTTTTTACCCTATCGGTTTTCCGCCTGGAACACCCCCTTTTTGTAGAGAGTACGAGCATGGCGAGCTACCTCAGTCTCATCATTGGCTGTATCCTGGTCAATAACTTCGTCCTGACGCAGATTTTGGGCATCTGCCCCTTCCTGGGCGTCTCCAAGTCCACGAAGACCGCCCTGGGCATGGGCGGCGCCGTGATCTTCGTCATGGCGGTGGCGGGATTCTTCACCTCCTGCATCTACCACTTCCTGCTGGCGCCCTGGGGCGTCACGTACCTCTCCACCATCGTCTTCATCCTGGCCATCGCGGGCATTGTGCAGATCGTGGAGATCCTCCTGCAGCGCTTCTCCAAGAGCCTCTACCAGGCGCTGGGAATCTATCTTCCGCTGATCACCACCAACTGCGCTGTGCTGGGCGCGGCCATCCTCTGCAGCCAGAAGGAATACGGGCTGGTGAAGAGCACCGTCTATTGCGCGGCCTCCGCCACCGGCTTCGCCCTGGCGCTGCTGCTGTTCTCCAGCATCCGCGAAAAGCTGGAGCTGGCGCGTCCTCCCGCGTGCCTGAAGGGACTCCCCCTGACTCTTATCACCGCCGGACTGCTGGCCATGGCATTCATGGGATTCTCTGGACTGGGCAACTAGCCCCCACCCGGACACACGCCACGATCCCTCCTCTCCCGATCCCTCCCCCTCCATTTTGTAGAAAGGCATGAGCACTTTCCTCATCATCGTACTCGTCGGTCTGCTGACCGGCGTCGCCATCGCCATCGTCAGCCGTTTCTTTGCCCAGGAGGCGGACCCCCTGGAAGAACAGCTGGTCGCACTGCTGCCGGGCGCCAATTGCGGCGGCTGCGGCTACGCGGGTTGCAGCGGCTACGCAAAGGCGCTGGCTTCCGGAAAGGCGCGTCCCGGCGCCTGTGCCGCGCAGAAGCCGGAGGACCTGGAGAAGATGTCCGCGCTGGTGGGCGTCGCCGCCGAGTCGCGCGAGCCGAAGGTGGCGGTGGTGATGTGCAGTGGTGACGATCGGAAGGCCACCCGCCAGGCGCAGTACAACGGCGTCAACAACTGCCGGGACGCCATGATCGTGGCGGCCGGCGCCAAGACCTGCACCTACGGGTGCCTGGGACTGGGCGCCTGCGCCCGCGCATGCCCCTTCGGCGCCATCGAGATCACCGAATACCACCTGGCGGTGGTGCATCCGGAGCTGTGCCGGGGCTGCGGCAAGTGCGTGCAGACCTGTCCCAAGAAGCTGATCCGGCTGGTTCCCAAGTCGGCGCCCATCCATGTCCACTGCGCCAGTCCGTTGAAGGGTGCGGTGAAGTTGAAGGCGTGCAAGGCGGCGTGCATTGGTTGTGGCAAGTGTGTGAAGGCGGCGCCGGAGAGTCTCCGGATTGACGGCAGTGCCGCGCTGGCGCAGATCAACTACGGCACTCCTCCCGCGGAGGAGGTGGCGGCGGTCTGCCCCACCCACGCCCTCCGGAAGTAGCCCCGACCGATAGACCACACCCTTTCACCCCGGGATCCCCAAGAGACTCCAAATGAGCAAGATTTTCCACTTCTACGGCGGCGTCCATCCCCGCGAGGAGAAGATCTCCCGCGGCACCGCGATCGTCGACGCGCCACTCTATCCCCTCTACACCGTCCCCCTCTCCATGCATATCGGCGCCCCCGCACGGGCACTGGTGCAGGTGGGCGATGCGGTCCTGCGGGGACAGCCCATCGGCGAGCCCGCCAGCTTCGTCTCCTCCTATATCCATGCGCCCACCTCCGGAAAGATCCGCTCCATGGGCACCTGCCTGGGCCCCGCCGGCACCCAGCTGCCCTGCGTGGTCATTGAGGCCGACGGCGAGGACAAGGCCGCCGAATTCCTGGAGCCCATCGCCGACTGGCAGAATGCGGATCCCGCGGTGTTGCGCGAGCGCATTGCCAAGGCGGGCATCGTGGGCATGGGCGGCGCCGCCTTCCCCACCCCCGTGAAGCTCTCGATCCCCGAGGGAAAATCCATCGATACCCTTATTGTCAATGGCGTGGAGTGCGAGCCCTGCCTGACCGCCGACCACCGGCTCATGCTGGAACGCCCCGAGCGCATCCTGGACGGCGTGGCCATTGCCGGACATGTGCTGGGCGTCAAGAATATCCTCATCGGCATCGAGGACAACAAGCCCGACGCCATCAAGCTGTTAAGCGAGCTCGCCGCCAAGCGCGAGGGCACTCGGATCCAGGTGGTGCCCCTGCGGGTGCGCTATCCCCAGGGCGCGGAAAAGCAGCTGATCTACGCTCTGACCAAGCGGAAGGTGCCCTCCGGCGGATTGCCGGCGGATGTGCACTGCGTGGTGCAGAATATCGGCAGCTCCTTCGCCGTGGGCGAGGCCGTGCTGGAGGGAAAGCCCCTCTATGAACGCATCACCACCGTCACCGGCACCCCACTGGCCGCCCCCGGAAACTGGCGCTTCCGCGTGGGCACCAGCTACGCCGAGGCGCTGAAGCTGGCCGGCGGCGTCCGCGAGGGCGCCTCCATCGCGAAGCTGATCTCCGGCGGTCCCATGATGGGAATGTCGGTCTACTCCCAGGAGGTGCCTATCATGAAGAACACCTCCGGCATCCTGGTGATGGGACCCGAGGAGGTCTCCCAGTATACCTCCAAGGCATGCCTGCGCTGCGGACGCTGCAATGACGCCTGCCCCATGCAGCTCATGCCCGGAATCCTCTCCGTACAGATCGAGAACGAGCGCTTCGACGACGCCCAGAACTGGCACGTGATGGATTGCATCGAGTGCGGATGCTGCGCTTTCATCTGCCCCGCGGGACGACCCCTGGTGCAGCACATGCGGCGAGCGAAGTCCGAGGTCGGCGCCAAGCTCCGCGCCCTGAAGGCCGCCAAGGCCCAGCCCCCCAAGACGGCAGAGAACAAATAAGAGGACTCTCTCCATGGCAGACGCTTCTTCCGAAAACACCCCCGCGCAGGCCCCCGCCCCCAAGGCGGCGACTCCCGCTCCCGCCCCAAAGGCGGCGCCGGCGGCACCCGCCGAGCCCGCGCTCATCGTCTCTTCCTCCCCGCATTTCCATACGAAGGACACGGTGGACAGCATCATGCGCTGGGTACTGATCGCCCTGGCGCCCGCGTGCTGCGCCGGCGTGTACTTCTTCGGATGGGATGCCCTGCGGGTCCTCTGCCTGTGCACCTTCGGCAGCGTGGCGCTGGAGTGGCTCGCCGCCCGGATCATGGGAAAGAGCATCGAGATCCGCGATGGCTCTGCCGCAGTGACCGGGTTGCTGCTGGGCATGAACCTGCCTTCCAACACGCCCTGGTGGATTTGCCTCATCGGCTGCTTCATGGCCGTGGTGGTGGGGAAGATGATCTTCGGCGGACTGGGATGCAATCCCTTCAATCCCGCCCTGGTGGGACGCGTGGCACTGCTTCTGGCATTCCCCGTGGTCCTCACCACCTGGCCCACTCCCCGCACGCCCGAATGCCTGAAACAGCCCGCTCCCGCCGTGGAACAACTGGCAGACCCCGCCACCAGCGCCATTCCCAGCGCCGCCGTGGCGGCCTCGGACAGCGCGGTGATCCCCAAGACCACCGCCACGCCCCTGAAGTGGTCCAAGCTGTGCCGCATGAATAACTCTGCGGAGCGTCTCCACGAGAAGTGCACGCCGTTGGCGAAGAACCCGGCAAAGAGCTACTGGCATCTCTTCCTGGGACTGGAGAAGGGCGGCTCCTTGGGCGAGACCTGCGGACTGGCGCTGCTGGTGGGCGGAATCCTTCTGATTTGCCTGAATATCGTCCGCTGGCAGATCCCTGTCTTCTATTTGACCACCGTGGTCTTCATCACCGGCATCGCCTGGCTGATCAACCCCGACAAATACGCGGATCCGCTCTTCCACGTGCTCACCGGCGGACTCCTTCTGGGCGCATTCTTCATGGCCACCGACATGGTCACCACGCCCCTCTCCCGACTGGGAGCCATCTACTTCGCCATCGGCTGCGGCATCCTGACCAGCTGCATCCGTCTCTGGGGCAGCTACCCCGAGGGCGTCTCCTTCTCTATCCTCATCATGAACGCCTTCACGCCTCTCATCGACCGCGCGACCGCCGGAAAGCCCTTCGGAATGCCCAAGAAGAAGGGCATCAAGATGCCGTCGTGACCGGAAGGAGGAACCCACTATGAAAGAAATCCTCAAGCTGGTTCTCAGCCTCACTTTCATCTGCGCTCTGGCGGGCGCCTCTCTGGCCTATGTCTCCCGCCGGACCGCAGAGCCCATTGAACACGCGAAGGTGCAGCAGCGCAACGAAAAGATGGCGCTGCTTTTGCCCGTGGAAGCGACCACCACTGCGCCGCTGGAGATTGGCGCCGATACGGGCGTGACGGTCTATGGCGCCTATAGCCAGAGCGGCGAGCTGCTGGCATACTGTGCGGAGACCGCGGATCCCAGCGGTTTTGGCGGCGAGATCCGCGTGTTGGTCGGCCTGAATCTGGATGGCACCATCCGTGGCGTGCTGGTCTCCGAGAACTCCGAGACTCCCGGCATTGGCAGCCAGGTCTGCGAGCGCAGCGTCCGCGGCTCCTTCTGGGATCTCTTCCGCAAGAAGCAAGCGGATCCCCACGCGGATGCCCGTGCGCTGGTGCCCAACAAATACCTGGATGGCTACACCGGACAAAAGATCTCCTCCACGGAGGGACTCCAGTTGAAGGACGCCCCCGGCCCCGGCGCCATCGTCCCCGTCAGCGGCGCAACTGTCTCCTCCCGCGCGGTGCTCAATGCCGTGAATCGCGTCTGCGTGCTCTGGCCCTTCCTTGAGAAGTAGCAGCGAATCCCCCCTTTCCCATACTTTCCCGTCATCCTCTTTTCTGGATTTTATGAAAGCAAACGCCCTCAAGACCCTCATTAACGGCATCTGGAAGGAAAACCCGGTGCTGGTGCTGATGCTGGGCATGTGCCCCACGCTGGCGACCTCCTCCAGCGCCAAGAATGCCATCTTCATGGGCATGGCCACCACCTTCGTGCTGGCCGGTAGCAATTTCGTGGTCTCCCTCCTGAAGTCGCTGATCCCCGACAAGGTCCGCATTCCCTGCTTCATCGTCATCATCGCCACCTTCGTGACGGTGGTGGAATTCTTGATGAAGGCGTATGCGCCCGCGTCGTTGGTGAAGTCCCTGGGAATCTATCTGCCCCTGATCACCGTGAACTGCATCGTGCTGGGACGCGCCGAGGCCTTCGCCTCCAAGCACGGACCCATCCTCTCCCTGCTGGATGGCTTCGGCATGGGACTGGGCTTCACGCTGGTGCTCACCATGCTGGGCGCAGTGCGCGAGTTCATCGCCGGCGGCACGCTCTTCGAACTCACGGTGGTCCCCAACTGGCAGGGCTTCGCGCTGCTGCGCTTCGCCCCTGGCGCATTCATGGTGCTGGGCGTCTTCCTGGCGATTCTCAATTGGTCGAAGATCCGCGCTGCCCGGAAGGCCGGAAAGACCTACGAGCCCCCCGCCGAACTCAATTGCGCCACCTGCCATATCTGCCATATCCAGAAGTAGCAAAAAGACATCCCTCCTTCGTCAGAAATGCAAAAGGCGCGGTCCGCTTCATGCGGTCCGCGCCTTTTTTTTGTGTGCCGTTTGGGGTGGCAAGAGAAGGTGGGCTATTCCTTGGGGGGCTGGCGGAGTTCGGAGAGCAGCTCCTTCGTGGTGAAGCCCGCGGCGCCCTTGTGTCCGCCGCCGCCGTAGGAGGCCGCGATGGCGGAGCAGTCGATGCGGTTGGTGTCGCCGCCGCCGGCATAGAGGCCGTAGTCCCACTGTTTGCCGTCGAAGGAGAAGAGGAGCATTGCGTCGTGCCGTGCGGGATCGAATGCGGGCTGGAGTCGGAGGGAGCCGTGTCCGGGGGAGTTGAGGCAGAGGATCCGCTTGCCGCCCCAGAGGATGCGCTCGAAAGCGAATTCCTTGGCGATGGTGGCGTTGTAGTAGTTGTTGTATTCCTGGATGGCGGTGCCCTTTTCTATGTATCGCTGGCAGACGTCGTCTCGCTCCAGGTCCTGTGGGGTCTTCCAGGGGTAGTCAGCCTCGTGGAAGTGCGCCGGGGCGTGCTTTTCCAGCTCGGGCTGGATGCCGTAGAGGAAGGGCAGCGCCTCGTTGGTGAAAGTGGAGGTGGTGGAATTCCGGAAGGTATCCTGGTCGCCCACAAGCCGGAGCATGCGCGGAAGGGGCCGCTCGCCCTGGAAGAAACGCCAACAGAGCTCCGCAGCACAAATCAGCGCGCCGGGTTCGCAGCGAAGGCCCTCCGCGTCCGCATAGCCATTCGCCATGCTTAGCTTGATGGCGGAGAGGTGGTGGTCAATCCAGAGGAGACGGCGGTTGTCGCGGAGCCACTTCATGGCTGCCACGGGCAGCGTGTAGTCCACAATGACCACGGTGTCGTATTCTTGGAGGCGGTCGATGCCGGGAATGGCGCTGGGATCGCCGTATCCCAGGCAGAGACACTCCGCCTGCGGAAATGCCATCATGGCTTGGGCGCCGGCGGCAAAGCCGTCGAGGTCGTTGTGGTGAATCAGGAGGGTCTTCGGCATGGCTTCTTTTCCGGGAAAGAAAAATCCCGGCGAACGTGGGGGATAGGAGGGAGAGAACCGCCAGTTCGTCGGGATGGAGGTAAAATGCGGGAGGGGCTTTCGCGGGCGCCTAGAGGAGGAAGGCCACCACCGCGAAGGCAATGCCCACAAAGAGCAACGCAATCACCGCGGAAATCGCGTAGTTGGCCGCCGTGGGCTCGGGCTCCTTCATGACGGGCGCCGCCTTCGGAACAGACTCGAACTTGGGCTCGTTGTGCACCAACGCGGGCTTCACAGGCTCAACGGGAGCCGCCGGAGCACCAGGAGCACCGGGCGCCGCAAATGCCGTCTTGGCCTTCGCGGCTTCCTCCGCAGGAGTCGCCTGGTTGATCTTCTTGAAGACGGGCGCCGCCTTGGGGGCCGCGGGAGCCGCTGCGGGCTCGACTGCCTTGGGAGCCGCAACGGGCTCGACTGCCTTGGGGGCCGCGGGGGGCTCGACTGCCTTGGGG
>CAVDSU010000018.1:0-23708 GCA_963611685.1 bacterium | reverse complement strand
CGGCTAGGGAAGAGCCGCTGTAGGCTAACCGCGCTTTCGAAGGCGGCACCCGTGTACCCATACAGCGCCAGCGTGCGCCCGCAGTTGCCGCCAGTAGGCGGCCTCGGTGGATTCCGTGTCCGCGCCAGCGGCTTCCGTGCCTTCCGTGGTTACCCCCCAACCACAGAAGCACACCGAAACGGCTCCGCCGGCACACGGAAAGAATAAAAACCCTTCGGTGGATTCCGTGTCCGCGCTAGCGGCTTCCGTGCCTTCCGTGGTTACCCCCAACCACAGAATACACGGCTTCCGTGCCTTCCGTGGTTACCCCCAACCACAGAATACACGGCTTCCGTGCCTTCCGTGGTTACCCCCCAACCGCGGGCGCCCGCGTGCGTGCGCTACTCTCCGAGCTGGAGGAGCGCCCAATATTCGTAGGCGTGGAAATCGAGGGTCGGGGGTTTGGGGAAGGCGGTGAAGTCGTTATAGGAGCGGTAGCAGGAATAGAAGTATCCGGCGAGATTGATGGTCCAGGCGTGGTCCTTGTCCATGGGGACGCCGGACTCGCGTGCCAGGAATGCGCGGGGGACGATGAGGACCGCCTGCCAGCCGCAGTCCTTGTCGGAATGGTCATTGAGGGTGCCGTCCACCGTGGCGACGGCCTTCACTTCGGAGCGGAACGGCTGGAGTTCCAGTCCATCGAGCCCGAAGCCGGTCACCGAGCGGCTGGGGAAGACATACGTGGTGCGGCGAGCGGCGGGGGTGGTATAGAGTTCGAAGTAGGCATTGGCCTCCACGGGCTTCAGGAAGAGCTCGAAGGTATCGCCTGCCAGGAAGTGTGGATACTGATCCTGGTCGCGCAACGCCATGACGTCATCGTTGACGACCTTGCATCCCACGTAGAGATTTTCGTCGTCGTAGAGAACCCGTGCCGTGACCTTCAGGGGATTGGCCTCGGACAGCATTGCCTTCTCGGTGAGGGGGCCCCGTCCGCCGCCGGGAGCAAAGCGCCCCAGCTCATAGACTGCCGCCTCCGCCCAGCGGGCGTCCGTCTGCTGGGCATCCACCACCAGACCCGGGGCGTATTTCGCCACCACCGTGACCCGATTCACGGCCTCCGCTTCAGAGGACGCCATCGTGCGGCAACCAACACCAAAGGGCAACGCCAGGGCAACAACGCCCGCAAGACACAACGCGCGGAAAAAGTTCATGGTTTTGAAGATTTTTAGGGTGAGAGAAAAAGAGAAAAAATCGGGACGTACCTTAGCGTGGGAGAAGGGGAGCGAGCGGCTCTTTCTGGCGCGGCAACGAGAAGCCGGCAGCAACGCCATTCCGTGTTTCTAGAGCTTTTTCCTAGAAGGGAGGCATAACAATGTCATGCAGGGCATCAAGGACTAGGGCTATCCACACCCCTGCCTATGCCTCATGCGGCGGTACTGCTGGCGCTAGCCAGCATTGGCGCACGCGCCGGTAAATTCCGGCGCGGGGTTTCGCCTGCGAAACCCTGGCCAAACTTCCTCCTTCCTCCTTGCTCCTTTTTGAGGATTAAAGAAGTTTCCTGCTTTCCCCGGCCTTGAGTTCCAGCTTCTGGGTAGGCAGGCCCTTTCCCTTGATGGTGACCTGGGCGTCCTTCTTGGCGTGGATGGTGAGGGCGGTGAGGGCGGCGTCCTTCCACTGCGCATCCAGTTCCAGGGCGCCGCGGGCGCAGAGTCCCTGGAATGCGCCGTCCTTCCATTCGGGGGGCAGTGCGGGGAGCACATGGATGAGTCCCGCGTGGGACTGCAGGAGCATTTCGGCGACGCCGGCGGTGCCGCCCAGATTTCCGTCGATCTGGAAGGGCGGGTGGGTATCCCAGAGATTGGGGAGAGTCCCGACGGAGAGCAGGAGCGCGAGCATCTTGTAGGCGTGAGGGCCATCCAGGAGTCGTGCCCAGGCATTGAGGCGGTGTGCCATTGCCCAGCCGGTGGACTGGTCGCCGCGCTCGGTGAGGGAGACCTTCGCCGCATCCATCCAGCCGGGAGTCGTTTCGTTGATGACAGTGCCGGGGACCAGTCCGATGAGCTGCGAGATATGCCGGTGGTGGTATTCGCCCAGCTCGCCATACTGGTGTTCCTCGCGATACTCCTTCACCTGCCCGGAGTCGCCCACCAGGACGGGATCCAGATGGGGGAGGATCTCCCGGAGCTCCTTCAGGAAGTCGTCGTCGGGCAGTCCCAGCGCCTCGGCAGCCTTGAGGGTATCGTGGAAGGTCTCGTATGCCATCTGCTGGTCGAATGCGCAGCCGACGGTGTTAATGTAGGGATGGATGAGCCATCCGTTGATGGGGGGATCCAGAGTGATGCGCTCGTCCCACTGTTCGGGGGATGCGGAGGGCTTGGAGAGCCAGGCGCCATCCTGGTAGACCAGGCTGTTGCGCAGGAAGTGCGACATTCCCAGGAGGCTGGGATAGACCTGCTTCAACACCTCGGGATCGCGGGTGAAATCATAGTATTCCCAGAAGAGCTTCGCCGTGAGGCCACCGGTGCCGGGACCGGAGTGTGGCTGCGGCGCGCCGCCGGCGCCGCCCACGTAAGCCTCGATCCGATAGGGCCAGGCGCCCGTGCCGATGCACCATCCGGCATCCGCGAAGGTCTGCCCGGGGCGCATGGCGTCCAGGGACTCCACGGCGTGCTGTCGGGCGGAGGGCAGATACGCGTAGTGGTAGTCCGCGTAGGACTCGAAGAGGGGCGCCAGATTGGTCGAGAAGACCGGCCAGTAGTTCATCTGGACATTGATGTTGTGCCAGTATCCGGCGGACCAGGGGCTCACGTCGTAGACGCTCCAGATGCCCTGGAGGTTGCAGGGGAGAGTCCCCTTTCGGGAGGAGCAGATGAGCAGATAGCGTCCGAATTGGAAGTAGAGCTCCTCCAGATAGCGGGAGTGCTTCCCCTGGGCATATTCCCGGAGCAGCGTCTCGGTGGAGGCCTCCTCGGGGCGCACGCCGCCCAGGTCCACATTTGCGGCGCCGAAGAGCGCCTGGTAGTCCTCCCGATGGCGGCGCCAGAGCTCGTCGGCGCCACGGGAGAGCGCATCCGCCAGAATGACCTCCACCGTTTCGTGGGGATGGGGATAGGGCGCCAGCTTCTTCTTGGGATCCTCCTCCAGGAAAACGCGGGATTCGCAATGGTAGTTGGTGGCGCAGGTGAAATAGATGACCGCCTCCGTGACGCCACGGAATTCCACCGCGTCGCCGTCAACGCGCACCGTGCCGTCGGCCGTCTGCCAGCGGAGCTGTCCCTCGTAGGCGATGTCGTAGTAGTGCATCCGTCCGCCCATGACCACGCGGTCGGCGGCGAGCGTGACCTGGCCCTCCTTGCCGCGTCCGTCACCGGGCTGGGAGCCGAAGTCCTTGCAGAAGGGAATCTGCGGGAGCAGTCGGAAATTCAGGGCGCCGGGGACATCGGTGGTCAGGCGCAGAACCATCACCCGATCGGGATAGGAGGTATAGAGCTCCCGGTGGAAATGGGCGCCGCCGGCGGTGTAGTCCACCGTAGCGAGGGCGTCATTGAGCGAGAGCGTGCGCACGTAATCCTTCGGCTCGCCGCCCTGGTGGTCGAAGGTCAGGTAGATTTCCGCAAAGCTATTGATGCCCTCGGGATAGGGATTCGCCAGGGAGTTGTCCGTGATCTGGATGCGCTCGGTGGGCACGCCGCCGAAGACCTTCGCGCCGAACCACCCGCAGCCCAGGGGCAGCGCATACTTCTCCCAGCCGTATTCCTTGTTGCCAATGGAATCCACCAAGTCCAGCGTGCCGTCCTCCTTGCGGATCACGTCGGGACGAGTACGGACCTCGCTCTGGGGCGAGGGCTCGAAATACTGCAGGACGTAGGGCTTTGTGACCAGGTTGTTGCGACCGGAGAGACTCATGGGTGTATTGCGAAAGACTGCGGATGGGAGTTTTACGGAAACGGCAGGGAACGGGGGATGGCGTGTCCTACATGCTCTCCAGCGTCTGGATGGTGAGCGTATGGAGGCCGTCGCCAATGATGTCGCGGACGATTCCGCAGAGCGCGACGCGTGCGGCCTTCACCTCGGCGTCCTGGGCGTTCTTCACGGGGCAGCGGTTATAGAAGGTGCTGAAGTCCTTGGACAGATCCAGGAGATACGCGGCCAGCGCGGAGGAATCCAGCTCCCGCGCGGCCTTCGCCAGCGCCTCGGGATACTTGGAGCACCGCAGCGCCAGGCGGCGCTCGGCGGGTTCGCAGAGGGCCTCCCACTTCGGCGCCTTCCCCACCAATTCGGCAACGCCGGGCTGGCGCAGCATGGAGGAGAGCCGTGCGTATGCGTAGAGCACGTAGGGGCCCGTGTCGCCTTCGAATTTGATGGCGGCATTGGGATCGAAGGTGATGGTGGTGCGGGGATTCACCTTCAGGAGCATGAACTTCAGGGCCGCCATGCTGATGACGGCGGCGCGCTCCTCCAGGTCGGCGGGGGGCTGCTGCCCCTCGGGCACGCGCTCCAACGTGGCCTTCCGCGCCAAGTCCGCCATTTCGTCGAAGAGGTCGTCGGCATCCACCACGGTGCCCTCGCGGGACTTCATCTTTCCGGAGGGGAGATTCACCATTCCGTATGCCATGTGGGTCAGGCGGTCCGCCCAGGGATAGCCCAGTGCCTTGAGGATGGTGAAGAGGACCTTGAAGTGGTAGATCTGCTCGTCGCCCACCACCCAGATCTGCTGATCGGGCTCGAAATCCCGCTGCTTGAGGAGGGTGGTGCCGATGTCCTGGGTGATGTAGACGCTGGTGCCGTCGCTGCGCAGGACCACCTTGGTGCCCAGCGCGGGATCATGGAAGTCCATGATGACGGCGCCGTCCTCGCGCTTTTCGAAGACGCCCTCCTCCAGTCCCTTTTGGATGATGTCCTTTCCCAGCTTATAGGTCTGGCTTTCCAAATAGAGCTTGTCGAAGGCGATGCCCATGCGGCGGTAGGTCTCGGCGAAGCCCTGGAAGACCCACCCGTTCATCTTCTCCCACAAGGCGCGCACCTCCGGATCCGCCGCCTCCCACTGCTGGAGCATCTTCGCCGTCGCCTGGCCAATCTCGGTCTTCAGGAACAACGACTCGTTCTCCTCCTTCTCCAGCTCGGGATGCGACGCCTTGAGCTCCGCAATCTGCCGATTGAGCTCCTGGTTGTAGCGCACATAGAAATCGCCCACCAGGTGATCGCCCTTCTTGCCCACGCTCTCCGGGCTGCATCCCTCGCCAAAGCGCTGGTATGCCAGCATGGACTTGCAGATGTGGATGCCGCGGTCGTTCACCAGATTCACCTGGGTCACCTGGTGTCCCGCGCGCTTCAGGATGGCGGCGGTGGACATTCCGATGGCGTTGTTGCGCACGTGTCCCAGGTGCTGGGGCTTGTTGGTATTGGGGGCGCTGAACTCGATGAGGATCTTCCGGCGCTCTTCGGCAGGCAGAACATCCTGCTTCAGGATGTCGGCGGCCACGGTGTCCCGCATGAGGGCGGCGGGCTTCAGGGTCAGGTTCAGGAATGCCTTGGCGACCTGGCACTTCTCGACATCCGGGTGATTCGACAGGAATTCGCCCGCCTTCGCCGCCAGCGCCATGGGATTGGAGTGCAGCGCCTTCGCCAGCGGGAAGCAGGAGATGGTCACGTCTCCGTCAAAGCCCTCGGGGCACAGGTCCGCAGAGAGCTCCGGGACCGCGGCATTCAGCTCCTTCTCCAGGAAAGAGCGCAGGTCATCTTGAAAGGCGAAATGCATGGCAGGAAGGGAAATAGGGGTGGGAATTTTTCGGAAGGGGGTTTGGGAGACGCGCGGCGGCGGCTACTTGCGGATGGCGGCGGAGCGTCCGTGTGCATCCAGTCCCTCGGCGGCGGTGAGGCGTGCCAGGGCGGGCTGTTCCTTGAGGAGCGCCTCGCGGTCGTAGGAGATCAGGCTGGTGCGCCGGAAGAAGGCGTCGCCGGTGAGGCCATTGAAGAAGCGCGCGGTGCCGCCGGTGGGCAGCACATGGCTGGGACCGGCCACGTAGTCTCCCACGGGCTCGGGGGTGTAGTCGCCCAGGAAGATTGCGCCGGCGGCGGTGATCTTCGGCGCCAGGGACTGCGGGTCGGCGACCTGGAGCTCCAGGTGCTCGGGAGCGTAGCTGCTGGCGATGCGCGCGGCGTCCTCCAGGTCCCGCGCCTCCACCAGGAAGACGCCGTGCTCCAGCACCTTCTGCACACACTCCTGACGCTTCAACTGCGCGGACTGCCGGAGGATCTCGTCGCGGGTGGCCTCCAGGATGGCGCGGCTGGGCGAGACCAGCACCGCCTGCTCCCGGCCGGAGCCGTGCTCCGCCTGCGAGAGGACATCCGCCGCCAGGTAGGCGGGATTGGCGCGCTCGTCCGCCAGGACCAGGATCTCCGAGGGCCCCGCCACCAGATCCAGCGCCACAGTGCCGTAGAGGGCGCGCTTGGCGGCGGTGACGTAGGCATTTCCGGGACCGCAGATCTTCTCCACCTGGGGGATGGTCGCGGTGCCCAGCGCCATGGCGGCCACGCCGTAGACGCCGCCCAGCCGATAGATGGCGGTGGCGCCGGCGGCGCGGCAGGCATACAGCAGCGCGGGATGGATTCCCTTCTCGCCGCCGGGAGGCGTGCACACCAGGACCTCCTTCACGCCCGCGACACGGGCAATCGCCACAGTGTGGCAGACCGTGGACACCAGCGGCGCCGTGCCGCCAGGCACATAGCATCCCACCCGTTCCAGGGGATGGAACTGCTCGCCGAGGGTCACGCCGGGACGCGGGGAGTAGCTCCAGTCCTTCGGCAGGGTATGGCTGTAGAAATCCTGGATATGCGCCACCGCCATCTCGATGGCGGCGCGGTCCTCCTGGGGCACCTTCGCGCAGGCGGCGTCGATCTCCGCCTCGGTGACCTGGAAGCGCTCCGGCGTCAGCGCGGTGTGGTCATACTGCAGGGCGAAGCGGCAGAGCGCCTGGTCGCCCTCCTCCCGGACAGCCTGGATCATCGCGGCCGCGGAGGCCTCGATTTCCGGAGAGAAGGCCTTGCGGGAGAGCATTGCCTGGAGGCGTGCAGAGAAGTCGGGAGTATCGCGAAGGAGGAATTCCATACGAGGGGAAAGGGTGTTTGGGGACGAAGGGGAAAGGGGTTCGAATAGCGCGTCAATAGACTACGGGGAAGATATCGTCGTCGTCATGGTGGTGATGGTGTCCGCAGTGGCACTCCGGGCCGTGGTCGCACTCGCCATGCCCACCGTGCTCCAGGTCAATATTGGGATCCACCTTCACTAGGCAGAAATAGTCCGCATCCCCCAAAAGCTTCGTGCCGTCGTTCTGCGCCACCGTGGGATAGGCAGAGGAGGGGACGGTGAAGATCGCGCCCTTGGCCGTCATGACGTCCAGGTGGCCCTGGTTGATGGCCGCCCTGCCCCGCAATGCCCGACACTGCACTCGACCCGTGGAGGGCTCCAGCACCTTCACGAAGACCACGCAGAGCTTCTTGCCTTCCAAATAGTCCAGGGATGATGCCATGAGAAGGAGGGAGGGAGAGAGGGGGAGAAAGGAGAGAACAACCGGGAGGAAAGAAACAGGAAAAACGCCGTCGGGAGAAAAAATGCGGAAATGCCGGCGCCCGGATTCCTCGAGGCCATTCCGGCAGAAAACGACGACGGCCGGCACGAACACGCAAAACGCGTCCGGCCGGCCGGCGGTATGAGAGATGCGCCTGTCCCTCCGAAAGGGGAGAGTTGTCTCCTCTTCGGGGGGGCAGTGCGGCGGGCCTGGGGAGGCCTAGCCGAGGCGCTTCTTGAGCTCGTCCAGCTGGGCGCGGATCTCGGCGGGCAGGGGATGTCCCTGGGGCGCGTACTTGTCCAGCTTGTTGAGCCACTCCTCGAACTGAGGCAGGGTGGCCTTCCAGCCTTCCTTGTCCACGGAGAGGAGGGTCTTCTTGTCCTCGGCGCTCACGTCCAGGCCAGTCATGTCGATGGCGTCGTCGGTGGGCAGGTTACCGATCTCGGTCTCCTTGGCGTCGGCCTTGCCGTCGCAACGCTCGAAGATCCACTTGATCACGCGGCTGTTGTCGCCGTATCCGGGCCACAGGAAGTGACCATCCTCGCCACGGCGGAACCAGTTGACGTAGTAGATCTTGGGCAGCTTGGCGCCGGGATGCTTGCCGATGTCGAGCCAGTGCTGGAGGTAATCGGTGACGTTGTAGCCGATGAAGGGCAGCATTGCCATGGGGTCGAAGCGGAGCTGTCCGGCGCCGCCCAGGGTGGCCGCGGTCATCTCGGAGGACATGGTGGCGCCCATGAAGACGCCGTGCTCCCAAGAGCGGGACTCGTTCACCAGGGGCACCACGGTCTTGCGGCGGCCGCCGAAGAGGATGGCGTCAATCTTGACGCCCTCGGGGCTCTCCCACTCGGGAGCGATGACGGGGCACTGCTTGGCGGGAGTGGTGAAGCGGGAGTTCTTGTGGGCGGCAGGGCCGGCGGGGTTCCAGGCCTTGTTCCAGGGACGACGCAGCCAGTCGACCACGGTGCCGGGATCCTTCACGTCGCCATCTTCCCACCAGTAGCCGTAGTCCTCGGTGAGGGCCACGTTGGTGAAGATGGTGTTACCGCCATTGATGGTCTTCATGGCGTTGGGGTTGGACTTCATGGAGGTGCCGGGGGCCACGCCGAAGAAACCCGCCTCGGGGTTGATGGCGCGCAGCTCGCCCTTCTCGTTGAAGCGCATCCAGGCGATGTCGTCGCCCACGGTCTCGACCTTCCAGCCGGGCAGGGTGGGAGTCAGCATGGCCAGGTTGGTCTTGCCGCAGGCGCTGGGGAAGGCGCCGGTGATGAACTTGGAGCGGCCCTCGGGATTGGTGACCTTCAGGATCAGCATGTGCTCGGCCATCCAGCCCTCCTCGCGAGCCAGCACGCTGGCGATACGCAGGGCGAAGCACTTCTTGCCCAGCAGGGCGTTGCCGCCGTAGCCAGAACCGTAGGAGATGATCTCGCGGGTGTCGGGGAACTGGGTGATGTACTTCTTCTCGACGGGAGCGCAGGGCCACGGCACATCCGCCTGGCCGTCCGCCAGAGGAGCGCCATTGGAGTGCACGGCGTGGATGAACTCGCGGCCGGCGTCAATGCGGTCCAGGATGGTCTGGCTCACGCGGGTCATGATCATCATGTTCACGACCACGTAGGGAGAGTCGGTGATCTCAATGCCGTACTTCGCCAGGGGGGACTCGGGGTTGCCCATGGAGAAGGGAATCACATACATGGTGCGGCCGGCCATGCAGCCATCGAAGATCTGGTTGAACTCCGCCTTCATCTCGGCGGGATCCTTCCAGTGGTTCGTCACACCGGCATTCGCCTCGTCCTTGGCGCAGATGAAGGTACGCTCCTCAACACGCGCGACGTCGCTCTTGTCAGAACGAGCCAGGTAGGAGTTGGCGGGGGTCTTCATCTTGATGAAGGTGCCGGTCTTGACCATCAGGTCGCAAAGGGCGTCGTAGTGCTTCTGAGAGCCGTCGCAGAACTCAACCATGGCGGGCTTGCACAGGTCAATCCAACCCTGCAGCCAGCTCTTCAGCTCGGCATTTTTCAGATCATTGATGGTGATCATGGGGATTCGATCCTCTTCTGTTGTCAGTGGAACTTGGAACCGCCCCCCAAAAAAAGGACGGCCCCTGCTTGAGACGAGAAAAAAGTATCTTTTTGTAAAACGGCGTAATATAAAGGCGGAATCGGGGATTGGAAGGCGAAAGGGAGACGCAGGGGAAAAAGAAGGCGACACCGCCGGCAGGCAGGTGGAATTCCTGCGAAGCACGTCATTGGGAAGGAGGGGGAATATCCAAAGGACTGGGGGCAAGCCCCCGCACCCCCTAAGCCTTCCATTGGCGCAGAATGCCGCATGGGCGACCCCAAAAAGCCAGTACCGTACCGCCGCAACAGCGGCGGAAGAGCATTGGCGGGGGTGCGGGGGCGGCAGCCCTCCGTCCTTTGGAGATCTTCTTATGGCCCCCGCACCCCCGCTACGGCGATGCGCCAGAGGTAGCTAGCCTTTCGCGGTTAGCCTGCAAGAGCGCATCGCGGCATTGAAGACGCTAGTCGGCAGTCACCAGCCCACGGAATGTCAGATGTTAAGATACTGATCTAGCCGGCGGTTCAGGTAGGTAGCGAAGAGAAGCGCCATGGCATCGCGTTTCTTCCCAGAGTGCCAGCCATCGAAGGCGTCGTAGTATTTTGCCCGATCGGCAAACTTGATATCGATGGCGGGGAATCCGGCCTTCATCAATTCCAGATTAACGAGGAGTCGTCCGGTCCGGCCATTGCCGTCGATGAAAGGATGGATTGCCTCAAATTCGATGTGGAAGCGCGCCAGCCGCGGAATGAGTTCCTCTTTTGACTCCCGGTAGTCCTGGAGCAACTGTTCCATGCTTTGCTGAATGAGAAAGGGTTGCACTGGTGTGTGGAGAGCGCCGAGGATTCGCACGGGGACTCGGCGGTATACGCCGCGGTCTTCCGGCTTGTCAGCCAGCACCAGATCATGGATTTGGCGGATGAGGCTTTCCGTCAGAGGGGCATTGTCGCGAACAAGTTCACCGAGATAGTGGAAGGCCTGGTGGTGTCCCACGGCCTCCAGGTGGTCTTTTAGGGGTTTGCCGCCCACGGTGAGCCCTTGGAGCACCAGCGCGGTCTCCTTAAGCGTCAGCGTATTGCCCTCGATGGCATTGGAGTTGTAGGTGTATTCAACGGCGAACTCCTGCTGCAGACGCTCTACCTCCCCCGCTGTGAGAGGACGGCGCTTATCTAGCTCCTCTTTCTTGCGGCGGATCTCTTCCAGCAACAGAAAGAGAGTCCGTAGGCGACGCTGGTCATCCGGCTTGCCCGTCCCTTCGGGAATCTGCCAGGAACGACCCATTCGCACCGCCCCCACAATACGACCCTCCTCACATAACTGCCGAATCCTTCGCCCTGAAATCCCCCAAAGACAAGATGCCTCCTCGACTGTCATCATCGCTGAAATCCTCCTTCCTGCGGAATAAAATCTCGCTTGCGGAATAATATATTCGCTATTGCGGAATAATTCGCGGCAGCTTCCGCAGGCAAATCCCCCCACAGGCGCCCCATTGCCCGCTGCGCGGCTCTTCCGCCACCCAGTGGCGGCACCGTACCGCCGATAGGCGGAAGAGCATTGGCAGGGGCACGTGTGCGGCGACAGCCGTTTCGGTGTCCTTCCGTGGTTCTTCTACAACCACTAAGCCCCGTAGAAGGCTTTCCGTCAAAAAACAAGGGCGAAGGCGCCAGAGTATCTGTCGCCCTCGCCCTTGCTCCCCCCAATGGATGCCTAGGAGTCCTACTCCTTCTGGCGGATTTCCAGCAGATCCAGACGGATTTCCGCCTCAGGGACGGGTTCGTTGACGGTGGAGAAGGAGAGCGTGACCTCCTGGTCCTGTGGGAGAGAAAAATCTGCCAGATTGGAGTAGTTCCCCTGGTAGTAGTGGTCACCGGTCTCCACCTGGTCGGGCTTCAGGAGGGTCTCCCAGGACCGCCCGTTCACCACCAGTCGGACGGTGCGACGGGACTCCCAGGGCTTCCGATGCCACATTTGGCGGGTGAGGCACCGGACATGGTAGTCGCCCTTTGGCAGGAAGCACTTCCACTGGATGGAGTCCTCGGGATTCGCCCAATTGCGCAACCCGCCGGGAACCAGCAGGCTGTGGCCGGCATTGCCCAGCATCTCCCCGGCGGGGCCGATGAGGGACTCGCCGTCGCCAGACCGGAAGAGCGCCTTCCCGTGGTAGAGGACGCCCTGTTCGGCGCCCAGGACCAGGATGCCATTCTGGAGCCGAAAGCGTCCGTCGTATGCGGGCTCCTCCCGGAATTCCAGGCAAGCGCAGAGATTCTTCTGTGCCAGCGCCTGGATCCCCCGGAGGCGCAGGTCGCCATTGGGAAGAGCCTCCACCGGCACAGAGGAATGCAGGAGCTCGCCGGACACTCCGGAAAGCGTTGCGCAGTCCCCGGCGTTCTTCTTGGGGAAGAGCCAGAGCTTCCGGCCCTTGCCGATGACGCGGCACCAGTCCAAGGTCTGCGGAAGCGGATTTGCGCCGTCGCAATGGAGGGCATCGCCGCAGAGTTCATGCCACTGCGACAGGTCCTCCAGGAAGTCCCAACAGGGCTGCGGCAATGCACCATTGCCGTCGGGACCGAAGTTCACCAGGAGGTTGGCGCCGATCTGCGCGGCGTCCAGCATGATCTCCTCCACCTCGGCGGCGGACTTCCAGTTGTGGTCGTCCCTCTTGAAGCCCCAAGTGTCGTTGAGGGTGATGGCGCCCTCGGAGGGGAAGTCCTTCGGGGAGATGCCCGCGGGGGTCTCGTTGTCGCCCAGGGTGCCGTAGTCCCCCAGGGTCTCCACGCCGCAGATGCGGCTGTTGACGAGGCACTCCGGCTGAAGTTCGTGGACCAGGTCGATGAGCTGCTGGGCGCGCGCGGGGGTGATGTCGGCGAAGGGACAGTCGGCCCATAGGACGGCGACGGGGCCATAGTTGGTCATGAGCTCGCGGACCTGCGGCAGCACCTTCC
This sequence comes from bacterium, assembly GCA_963611685.1. Classification (GTDB taxonomy): domain Bacteria; phylum Verrucomicrobiota; class Lentisphaeria; order Oligosphaerales; family Oligosphaeraceae; genus UBA1724. Next base: position 11,161 of record CAVDSU010000018.1, on the reverse strand, counting down.
CCTCCCAGTAGCGCTGGAAAGCCTTCTCCTTCTGCTCCGGAAAATCCCAGTCGTTGCCCCAGGAGCACACGCCCAGATTGAGGCCGATGGGACGCGGGTCGCAGCCGTCCTTTTCATGCCAGTCCAGGCAGTGGGAGTAATAGATGCCCAACTTCACGCCATGGCGTGCGCAGGCGTCCGCGATCTCCCGGATGAAGTCCCGATGGCAGGGGGTGGCCTTCACGCTGTTGTAGTCGGAATACTGCGTATCGAAGAGGCAGAAGCCGTCGTGGTGCTTGGCGGTGACCACCAAGTATCCCAGGCCGGCGCGGGCGAAGGCGCCCACCAGGCGGTCGGCGTCGAACTCCACGGGATTGAACTGCTCCGCCAGACGGGAATACTCCGCATTGGGGATGCGCAGGAGCGACTGGATCCATTCGCCGATGTATTCCACCTTCTGGTCCTTCCAGACGCCGCCGAGAATGGAGTAGAGCCCCCAGTGCATGAAGGCGCCGAAACGAAGTTTGCGAAAACTGGTCTTGTCCATAAAGAGGGAATGGGAAAAAAGCGTTGAGAATCGGCCCCTGCGTGGGGTTTTATATTAGGCGCTCGACCTGATTTCAGGGTCTTGCGACGACTTTTTCCAGTTCGGAGAGCACCTCCGGGTGCTGCCGCTGAAGCCCCTGCCAGGAGAGCGCCATCACGCGGTCCCCCACACGCAGCCCCAGCTCCGATGACAGGCCCGCACGGATTTCCAGGGCGCAGAAGACCGGTCGCTGGCAGGGATACTGCCGCAGGCGGCGCTCGTAGTCCCGCAGGGATTCCTGGCGCCCCCGGGGCGGCTCCACCGCCATGGTGTGGATCTCCAGGACGACGCCCTCCAGATCCAGGAAGACGATGTCCAGCGGAATCCGCGTGCCCTTCATCCAAAAGACCTGCGGGCGCGGCGGCAGGGAGAAGAAGGCCATGCCGCAGGAGTCCGACAGGCTGTCGCGTCCCTGGAGGCCCTGCGTTTTCTCCTGGGAAGTGATGGCCAGCTCCACCACCTGCAGGCGATGGCCGCCCGCGAGAGGCACATCCTGGATGTAGCGTGCGGGAATCAGAAGGAGGGCGGCAGTGGCCACCCATAGAAGAATAGAGAATTTCAACGTCATGGAGATACTATAAGATGTCCGCCACCGCACCCTCTTTCCACATCAAGACCTACGGCTGCCAAATGAACGCCCGGGATTCGGAGGCGCTGGCGTGCCTCCTGGAGATGAACGGCTACCGTGAGGAGACCGAGGAGTCCCAGGCGGACATCCTGATTTTCAATACCTGCAGCGTCCGCGACCAGGCGGAGCGGAAGGTCATCGGGAAGGTGGGCCTCATGAAGCGCCTGAAGCGGGAGCGACCCGACTTGGTCATCGGCATCATCGGATGCATGGCACAGCGGCTGGGAGAGAGCCTCCTACAGGAACTGCCACACCTGGATTTCGTGGCGGGCACCGACCAACTCCAAAATATCCCCGCCATCCTCGCAGACTGCCTGGCAAAGAAGAGCCGCCGATGCGCCATCGACATGGGCCCCGGAGTCTTCCGGGAACTGGATGGACACCGCCCCGGACGGCTCATCGCCGAGGTCTCCGTCATGCGCGGATGCGATCAATTCTGCACCTACTGCGTGGTACCATACTGCCGCGGACGCGAAAAGTCCCGCCCCATCCAGGATATCGTGGACGAAGCGAAGATGCTGGCCGATACCGGCACGAAAGAACTCCTGCTCCTGGGACAGAACATCACCGCCTACGGCGTCGCCGAGGCACGCGCCCGCGGGGAATACACCCCCGAATTCTCCGGTTTCGCAGATCTCCTGGAGGCGCTCCAGCAAGTGGACGGCATCGAGCGCATCCGCTTCACGTCCCCCCATGTCCGCTTCATGAACCGGCGCTTTGTGGAGGCCGTCAGCTCCCTGCCGAAGGTCTGCCACTCCTTCCATGTGCCCGTCCAGAGCGGCAGCGACCGCATTCTGAAGCTCATGCACCGGAACTACACCGCCGCCGAATACCTGGACCGCATCGCCGCCATCCGCGAGAAGGTGCCCGACGCCACCTTCTCCACCGACATCATCGTGGGATTCTGCAGCGAGACCGAGGAGGAGTTCGAGATGACCCACCAGGTCATGCGGGAGGTGGGATACGACATGGCATACATCTTCCGATACTCCCAGCGGGAGGGCACCCAGGCCGCCAAGACGCTCCCCGACGACGTCCCCGAGGAGATCAAGCACCAGCGCAACCAGATCCTCCTGGAAGAGCTGAACCAGCATGTGCGCGAGGCCAACAAGAAGGCGGTGGGCACCGTGGTCCCCGTCCTGGTGGAGGGCCCCAGCGCCCGCAATCCCAAGCGCTGGAGCGGCAGAAGCGACACCAACAAGATGGTGCTCTTCGAGCCCGGCGAAACAATCGCCATCGGACAAGTCCTGCCCTTCAAAATCACCCGCTCCACCGAAAACGCGCTCTACGGCGAACTCACCGACGCCCCGCAGGCGTAAAAAAAAGGGGATTTCGACCACACGACGCACACGCACGGCGCAGCCATAGCCGCCGCCGTCCTGATATCATGCGCGAGACGCCCGCGAAAGTCAATCTCGTCCTGGAGGTGGGGGCACTGCGCCCCCAGGATGGACGTCACGAGCTACGCACGCTCTTCGTCCCCTTCCCTAGAGTCACCGACTCCCTGGAGGTCACCCCCAATCCCCCCGGCACCGGAATCACGCTCGCCCTCTCGGGACGCGCCATCCCCGGCGGGGAATCCCCCGAAAAAAACCTCGCCTGCCGCGCCCTCGCGGAATACTGCCGACACGCCGGCATCGCGCCCGATTTCCACCTGGCCCTCCATAAGCGTATCCCCATCTGCGCCGGACTCGGCGGGGGATCCTCCGACGCCGCCGCCGCACTCCTGGAAATCAACGACCTCCAACATCGGCAAAACGGCGCCGCACTGCCCCCACAACGACTCCACGAAATCGCGCGTTGCCTGGGAGCCGATGTTCCCTTCTTCCTGAACCCCGTGCCCTCCCTGGCCACCGGCATCGGAGACCTCCTCACCCCCGTTCCACAAATGACCACCCCACACCTGAGGGTCCTCTACCCAGGAACCCCCTCCCCCGTGGCATGGGCTTTCCAACACTGGCGCCGACGACCAAACACCACACCACCACCCTGGCCACCAGACCTAAATCACGACTGGAACACCGGCGGACTCTGGAACGACCTGGAACCCGCCGTGGAGGAAACACACCCCGAAATCACCCGCGCAAAAAACGCACTCCTCCAGGCCGGCGCAACACAAACCCTCCTCTCCGGCTCCGGCAGCGCAGTCCTCGCCGTATTCCCTACAAAACATGCCTGCGAAAACGCATCCGTCGTCATGGAAAATCATTGGGAGTTATACTGAAACCCCGGGGGTATCAACTTGACGAGACCACTCGCCCCACTCCCCCGAAATCTATTGCTTTCTGGGACTCCACCAGCCACACTAGAACGATCCACCAACTACGCAGACTACCCAAAATCCAAGAGCCACGACGCCTCTCCCAAAATCAGTCGCGTCAAGTTGATACCCCCGGAAGATAACTTTCTATAACTCATTGCCTATCAACATACTATAGAAATACTGGGATTCCTAGATCACGAATCCCCGCGCACTCTGCCCCTCCGTCGCCACGGAGGACGCCCTACCCAAACTTGACGACGATCCCACAGGACGACGACAAAACGACGCCGTTGGGCGTTTTCTTCGGCAGACGTGCCGGGCGTTTTCCCCGGCAAATACCCCACCGCTGACCTGGCATTGTCGATCGGTTTCTCCTGCAAGAATGCCGCGCGGTTTCCCCGGCAAATACCTAGGCCCATAACCACGCGATTTCTCCTGCAAGGATGCCGCGCGGTTTCCCCGGCAAATACCCCACCGCTGACCTGCCCATTACCGCGCGATCTATCCAGCAAGGATGCTAGTCGATAGCTCCGGCAATCCGTCGTCATGGAAAATCATTGGGAGTTATACGGAAACCCCGGGGGTATCAACTTGACGAGACCACTCGCCCCACTCCCCCGAAATCTATTGCTTTCTGGGACTCCACCAGCCACACTAGAACGATCCACCAACTACGCAGACTACCCAAAATCCAAGAGCCACGACGCCTCTCCCAAAATCAGTCGCGTCAAGTTGATACCCCCGGAAGATAACTTTCTATAACTCATTGCCTATCAACATACTATAGAAATACTGGGATTCCTAGATCACGAATCCCCGCGCACTCTGCCCCTCCGTCGCCACGGAGGACGCCCTAGTCAAGCTTGACGTCGATTCCGCAGGACGGCGACAAAACGACCCTGTCGGGCGTTTTCTTCGGCAAATATTCCGCCACCAGACCGGCCCATTCCCGCGCGGTTTCTCCGGCAAACGCAACAGCGGTTTCTTCGGCAAATATCCTGCTTCCGACCTGGCATTGCCGGGCGTTTTCCCCGGCAAATATTCCACTGCTGGCCTGCCCATAACCGCGCGGTTTCTCCGGCAAATACCTAGCGCTGATCGGGCGTTTTCTCCGGCGAGCGTGCCGGGCGTTTTCTTGAACCAATATCCTGCTGTTGTGTACGCAAAAAAGGCGGTGACCGCAGCTTTTTACGTATCTCCGCCTTTTGTTCAGAAGATTGGCATCCCCACCAGGATTCGGACCTAGTCTAAATGTACCAAAAACACTTGTGCTACCATTACACCATGGGGACGCCGAAGGTAACAGCGGTGTACTATACTCTCTGCGCAGGCATTTTCGCCTTGAAGGGCCTCGCGTTGAAAGAAGTGTTCCGCCTTGGAAAATGGATCAGGCGGGCCGGAGGGGTGGTTGTGTCCTCGGGTCCGCCTGGTGGGTTTGCCTTTCGCCGATGTGGGTTCTACTTTACTTCGTGGAGTCCCGTGTTCCCTGGTGTTGCATGCGATATGCGGAGGGAGTGATATTGAAGTGTCTCTGGAACTGTTGTCCGAAGTGTGAGGCGTCGCAGAATCCGCACTTCAGTGCGATGGTCTGGATAGGGATATCGGTATTTGCGAGTTTTTCGCAGGCCATCTTGAGTCGGAAGGTCAGCAGATAGTTCGCGGGGGTCTTTCCGGTGGCCTGGAGGAAGTCCTTGGTGAACTTCTTCTGGTTTCGTCCGGAGATGCGCGCCAGTTCGGGGCAGGTGATGGGGGAGCCATACTGCGTCTCGATATGCCGAAGCGCCTTCGCCAGATTCAAGAGTTCCTGGTCGCCCACGCCCTGCATCTGGTTGCAGAAGCGGCAGAGGAGAGAGAGGAAGCATCGCACCAGATTATAGATCACGTCGCGGAAGAACTCCTCGCGCTCCCGCAGCTCCTGCGCAATGCGCTCCCAGTAGAAGATGAGCTGATTAAGCTCCTCGCTGTCGAGATGGAGTCGGTTCTGGAAGTTATTCTGTCCGCGGAAGAGCGGTTCCAGTTCCAGGAAGCACCGCATGGCGGGTTCGGCGGAGAGTTCGGAGAACTCCTTAAGGGCGGAGGCATCCTGGATCAGGAGATTCATGACCTCCAGTGCGCCGGGAGGCGAATACGCGTGGATGTTTCCTTTGGGAATGAGGAAGATATCGCCGCGGCGGATGGGGAATTCGGCATCGGGGGTCTTGTACATGCCCTTGCCGTTGGTGATCATGGCGATCTCAATGAAATCGTGGGAATGCAGGGCGAGGGGTCCGCGGGAGAAGTTGTCCCTCGCCACATTGAAGGGAAGGCCCTCCACGGGCTCGGCAAAGACCTCCGGACACACCCAGGGATAAAAGTTATAGGCTGCGGGATTACTGGATTCGTCTGCCATGGCAATAGAATTCCTATCTTGCTTTTTCTCGGTGAATGCGAATATTTTAACACAGAAACGAGAGTTGTTGCGCGTTTCGTGTTGTTTTCTTGCAGAAAATTTCCAAATCCGTCAATTATTCTGCAATGGTGCGGGGGGAGTTTCTCCCTTTCAGCGCCATTCATGCTTTGGGTATCGTCTCTGGAGCTGTGACTTGATGCTTGGGTAGTGGACATTCCAGAAGCGCGGGAGATCGTCGGTGATTTGGACCGTGCGGAAATTCGGCGCCAGGATATCCAGGAGGACGGGGATTTTTCCGTTTCCGACGGTGACGGGTCCAGTGACGTCGTAGAGCTCCTGGATTTTGGCGCGTCCCTTCGGGGGTTGTCCGGGGTGGTATTCCAATCGGAGCTTCCGATTTCTCGGCAGAGGCAGGAAGGGCGGCGCCAGCCGCTGGACCTCGGAGAGTTGCTGTGGGGTAAGGAGTGCCTGGAGATAGGGCAGCGCGGGTTTGTTTCGGACCGCGGAGTATTTGGTCTCGCCCTGGCAGAGCTGTCGTCGGGCCTCGTCGCGCTCCTCGGTGGAGTATTCGGGGAGTCCGAGTTGCGGGAAGTGCTCCCGGAGGAATTGCACGCGGTCGATCCACTCCTGGCAGGAGTCATCCCACCCTAAAAGCGGCATGTTGTTGGTAGAGGAGACCTGTTCGTAGAGGAGTTGCGAGGCCTTCTCGGGATCGGCATCCGGGCGGACGGACTCCTCCAGGACCACGCCCAGGCAGGAGAGCGTGCGGCGATGGATCACCTGCTGCCGGACGCCGTCCCATAGGAGCGCGTCCTCCTCCTTGAGGGAGTCGGGGAAGAGCTCCCAGAGCCAGTCCTCGCGGACGCCGGAGACCAGCGAGAGCTCGGTGGTCATTCCGGGGGTATTTCCGGCGCTGACGGCGCGGAGTTCGCCGGCCACCACCAGGGGTTCGTCGCGCACCAGGGACTGTGGGGAGAGCACCGCGCGCTTCCGCTGCGCCAATTCGCAATTGAGGGTGCCGCGGTCCAGCCGTCGTGCCAGTCGGTCGGGGAAGCACTCCAGGAGGATGCGTGCGAGCTCCAGGGCGGGATTTTGCGCGGGTGTGTAGTCGTTCTTTGGAGCGAGTCGGAGGAGGTCCTGCCAGCTGCGGTAGATCTCCCGCGCGGCGCCAGAGAGGACGCCCAAGCGGGAGCAGGCGTCATCGGCAAAGTGGCACTCCTTCGCCTGGCGGAGGAGCGTGAGCTGCGCCAGAAAATCGGATTCTGGGGGCGGTTGTTCTCCGGGAGCGCGGTTTCCGCGGTCGCGCCGGAGGCTATTTCGCTGTTGCGTGAGCGTGGAGGCGGCGCCCTGCCGGAGCATCATGGGACGCCCCTCCAGGATTGCGGCGGCGCCGCAGGCCTCCCGGAACGCGCCTCGGCGTGCGCCCAGCAGGAGCATGAGTGCCAGTCGGGGATGCGTGGGATATTTTCGTGCCTCCTGGCCGCTGGGAGAGACGGTTCCGTCGAGTTCGAGGAGTCCCAGGGAGGTCAGCAATTCCCGCGCGCTGGAAGCGGCCTTCTCCTGCGGCCGTTCGAACCAGGGGAACTGCGTGTCGTCCGCGAAGCCGTAGCAGTGGACGGTGAGGATGGGGTCTGCCAGATCCAGCCGCTGGATTTCGGGGAGTCCGTGCGGCGTGCGGTGATCCTGTTCCAGGGGGCTCCAGAGCCGTCGGCAGACGCCGGGCGCCTCTCGTCCGGCGCGTCCCGCGCGCTGTTGTGCCGCGTCGTCGGAGATGGGCTGTGTCTCCAGGATATTGATGCCGCGCTGGGCGTCGTAGCGGCTGATCTTCGCCAGCCCGCTGTCGATGACGATGCGGATGCCGGGGATGGTGAGACTGGTCTCGGCGATATTGGTGGCCAGGATCACCTTGCGGCGTTCGGCGGGCTCCATGACGGCGTGTTGCGCCTCGGGGGGCATATCGCCGTAGAGCGGCATGAGGACCAGGGGTTCAGGGAACTTTGTGCGCTGGAGGGTCTCCGCCGCGTGGCGGATTTCGGCGACGCCGGGGAGGAAGAAGAGCGCATCGCCCTGGACGCCCTTCTCCAGATATTCGCGGAGGGCGTCGGCGCCTGCCTGATAGAGATTGCGGAAGCCGGTCCGGGGGGTATAGGAGACATCCACAGGGAAGCAGCGGCCCCTTGACTGCAGGAGTCGACTGCCCGGGAGATACTCCACCACCTGCCGGCTGTCCAGCGTGGCGCTCATGACCACCAGCCGCAAATCGGGCCGGGAGGTAGCGCGGAGATTGGCGGCCATCGCCAACCCCAGGTCCGCATCCAGCGTGCGCTGGTGGAATTCGTCGAATACAATGCAGCCGTAGGCGTCCAGCTCCCGGGGATGCAGGAGCATCCGGGTGAGGATGCCCTCGGTGACGAAGAGCACGCGCGTGCGGGGGCACACGGCGCGCTCGTAGCGCGTCACATATCCCACGCGCTCGCCCGCCTTCTCGCCAAGCTCCCAGGCGACGCGCTCGGAGAGCATCCGCGCCGCCAGCCGCCGCGGTTGCAACACCAGGATCTTCCGGTCCTCGGGGAGCATTTCCAAGAGCCACTTCGGCAGCTGCGTGGACTTTCCGGAGCCGGTGGGGGCGGAGAGGACGCAGGCGGCGCCGGGGGCCGCCATGGTCTCCAGGAAGTCGCTACGGATTTCCTGAATCGGGAGGCTTGCGGGATCCATGGGAGCGGGAACAGTGGGGGTCGGGTCGTGGGATCTCGCGGCTATTGCGCCTTCTGGCCTTCGGGGAAGGCGGTCTCGGGGGTCTTATCCAGCAATTCCAGCGTGCGGTCGATGGCGCCGCGGTGTTTCTGGACCAACGCCAGGGCGTGCTCGCCCAGCTCGCGGCGCTTGTCGGGCTGTGACATGAGGGTCTGGAGGGCCGGGAAGAAGAGGTTGTCGCCCTCCACGGGACAAGCGGCCTTCGCCTCCCGGAAGAGCTGATCCACCTGCCGGAAGTTCTCCATGTGCGAACCGTAGAGGATGGCCTTTCCGAAGATGGCGGGCTCGATGATATTGTGTCCGCCGGTCTGTCCCGCCAGGCTCTTTCCCACGTAGCAGAGCTCCGCCGCGCGGTAATACGCCATGAGCTGTCCGGTGGTGTTGACCAGGAGCACCTGCGCCTGTCCAGCTGGAGCGGGGGCAGTCCCGGGAATGGGCTTGACGGACTGCCAGGGGAGGTGGAAGGCCTCCAGGATCTTCACGACCTCGGCGCCACGCTCGGCATGCCGCGGCACCAGGACCATTCGCCACTGGGGCTGGGAGACCAGCGCCCGCGCATACGCCTCGCAAATGAGCTCCTCTTCGCCGGGATGCGTGCTTCCCACACAGAAAAGCGGGTGTTCGCCATCGCCAAAGGCCTGCGTCAGGACCTCGCCCAGATCGGCGGGGCCGCCATCGGCCACCTGGTCGAACTTGACGGTGCCCACCACGCGGATGCGGTCGTCCTTTCCGATGACGTGTTCCAGTCGTGCGGCGTCCTCGGGGGTCTGGACGCAGAGGAGCGCGTAGCTCCGGAAGAGCTTCCGGAAGACGCATCCCCACTTGGCGTATCCCTGGCTGGAGCGATCGGAGAGGCGTCCATTGACCATGACCACCGGGATGCCGCGCTTGCGCGCCTGGAGGATCAGGTTCGGCCAGATCTCCACTTCCAGGATGGCCACCATCCGCGGTCGGATGAGGTTGTAGGCGTGGCGCACCATCCACCAGCAGTCCATGGGGCAGTAGAGGCAGACCACGTCGGCAGGGAGCTTCTTCTTGGCGGTGGCGAAGCCGGTGGAGGTCCCGCAGGTAAAGACGAAGGCCTCCGTGGGATGGCGTTCCCGCCAGCGCGCAATGAAGGAGATCGCCTCCACCGTCTCGCCGACGGAGACCGCGTGGATCCACACCGGACGGGCCTTCAATGCCGCAAGACGCTCCTTCGCCTCCTTGGGAAAGATGCCGAAGCGCTCCCAAAAGTCCTTCGTCAGCCCGCCACGCCGCACAATGTGCACCACGTAGAAAGGCAGATAACAAAGGAGAAGGAGGGGAAAGAGGAGATCGTAGAGGAAAAACATAAAAAAGGAGGAAGGAGGAAGGAGGAAGGAGGAAGTTAGGCCAGGGTTTCGGCGAGCCGAAACCCCGCGCCGGAATTTACCGGCGCGTGCGTTAAGCGCGCCCAAATTGGCGCGCGAGGGCGCCGCGTTGCGGCGCAGTTATCAGGGAGCAATTAGCAATTTTGTATGGCCGCTGCACGGCTCTTGCGGCGGTACCAGTACCGTCATCTCGATGGCGGAAGAGCACCCGCGACAAGCGCCCGCGGCGCCTTGCAGACTAGCCACTAATTGCTAGACACTTCTTCTGCAGGAGCGTCCGCTCTAAATTGCTCCCTGCGAACTGCTAATTGCCAACTGCTGACAAGCCACGAAAAAATGGGAAAGTTTCGGAAAAAGGGAAAAAGGGTATACGTTCTACGAAAAAGACTTTGGCGGGGGGGTCAGGCGGTATGCTAACAGAAGCGGGCAGCACAAGGGGCTGTCATGCTCTTTTCGCATCTACCAAGAGGAAACCATGAAGGAAAGCATCGTCATTACAAAAAGCAGGAACTTCGCCAAACAAATCATTCGCCTATACACAGTCCTCAGCAAGGAACAGCAGGAATTCGTCCTGTCGAAGCAGCTCCTCCGCTGCGGAACAAGCATCGGGGCAAATCTTGCAGAAGCGACTTGTGCCATCAGCAAAAAGGACTTCTTCGCAAAAAACTACATCGCTTTCAAGGAATGCGCCGAATGCAGCTACTGGCTGAATCTTCTTTGGGATAACGAAACCATGCCCAAGGAAGAATTTGCAAACATCCGTGAGGACTGCGAGGAATTGCTCCGAATCCTCTCCAGCATCACCCACACCCTGAAAAAGAATCTGCCACCAGAAGACTACGGGTATTGACGCATCGCTAAACGAGGGAAAAACGGAAGCGGCAGAGCGTAGCCTTGGCGAAGGAGGGCGCCTTCCGACTTTTTTGCCGGCGCACTATGGCGCCGGCTCGGCGCAATCGCCGGGTCTTCCCGGCGATGGGTTTCGCGTGCGAAACCCTGGCCGAACTTCTCGCAGACCCGCCGTAGCCTTGGCGAAGGAGGGCGCCTTCCGACTTTTTTGCCGGCGCACTATGGCGCCGGCTCGGCGCAATCGCCGGGTCTTCCCGGCGATGGGTTTCGCGTGCGAAACCCTGGCCGAACTTCTCGCAGACCCGCCGTAGCCTTGGCGAAGGAGGGCGCCTTCCGACTTTTTTGCCGGCGCACTATGGCG
>CAVDSU010000017.1:0-24036 GCA_963611685.1 bacterium | reverse complement strand
GCGGGTGAGATCCCGCCGGATCCACCCGAGGCATCCGAGGCATAGGCACAAAAAAGCCCGCCAGGGAGATCCCAAGCGAGCAAAAGAAACCCCCACCGGGAAGACCCCGGCGGGGGCGTTTTGTTTTTGGCTAGTCCCAAGAGAGGCGGGAGACCAGGGCGGCGCCCTCAGCGCTTACTTTGCGAGCACGAGCGAGGAGCGCGGGACCGGGACGCCCGCACCTACTTTCGTAGACGTGCAGCGTGGCGTCTTTGATACCGAGGCATCGGAGCCAGGCGGCGCGGGAAAGCCCCGAGGACTTTCGCAGCGCCTTTAGCTCTTCATGTGGAAGAAGGGAGGGGGTGGGGATGGGGGTCATGTGCTAGCCCTCTAGGAAATACCTTTCCGCGGCTTTTAAATGGAAATCCCTTGTATGCCCCGCGGCGTAGCAGTCCTTTACGTCCTCAAAGGTCGCAGGGGCTTGGACGGACCTGATTTCAGACGCAGGCACTCCGTGTACAAGGGTATGATGTAGGGCCTGACTTCCTTCGTTGCCTTTGCCCGTGGCTACTTCGTATCTCCACAGCTTAAACGCCTCGTGGTTTATGGTCTTTATTACTTTGATCAGAATTGCGGCTTCACGCCAGTCCTTGGCAGTAAGACAATGCGCGTCCTCTTTCTTTTCTCCAAACTTAAGGTTGATCGTGCTGCCATAAAAACCACTATAAAGGTAACCAGTTTTCATTTTTTTTCTCCTTTTTTATGCCCGGCTTGCGCCGGGCGGGTTGGGTTGTTGTTGGTTAGCAGTCGTCGCCGGGTTCTTTGTACCAGGCTTCGGACTCCAGGCGGTCGAAGAAGAGGGCTTCCGCCTCCTCGTAGGGGAGCGCTTCGCAGTGCAGTTCCTCATAGCGCTCCTGGATCTGCTCGATGTCGTCTTCAGCGTACGTCAGGCAAGCCTCCAGGGCTTCGGTGGTGGTATAGACCTCGTCACCAAAGACAAATGAAGCACCGTCGTGGACGAGGAAGAAGGAGCGAAGTTTCTTTTCGAGTGCTTTAGTCATGGTCTTTTTAAGTGGCAGGGGTTGGGGGTGGGTTGTGTCTGTCTTTTTCCCTGTCACTACACATAATATAATGGTTTTCGTATACTTTGCAAGTGGTTTTCGTAATTTTTTTGAAAAAATTTTAAGTCTTTTTCGGAATTTTCCGGAATTTTCGGGGTCTGGAGAGGCATTTTTTTTGCAAAAAGTGCAAAATGGGGAATTTCCGTGGGGTTTTTGCGCTATTTTTTTAAAAGTTACCTAGGAAAAAATTCCCCCCTTTTGTGTGTGCGCCGTCTCTTTCCGTCTTTCCGCGCGCGTGACTTTGGCGCCTTTCTCCGTGGATTCCTTCAGATCCGCGCAAGCCTTCCCCCTTTTCACCTTTCGCAGATGGCTTTCCCTTCCTATCTTTCCCCCCTGGTGCGCCGGTCCTTTGGCGCTGGCAAGAGCCACCCCAAGCAGACCGAGACGAAGGCGGAGGCCGCGGCGCTGGCGTGGCTTTCTGGTGAGGGGTGGCAGGTGATCCCGCAACCCTGCCGCCTCTTCCCCCTGGCTGGGGGGGGGTCCTACACTCCGGACCTCTTGGCGTGGCGCTATGGCTTCCCCGGCGTGCTGGTGGTGGAGGTGAAGGGAGGCTACCGGGGGGCCGGGTGGGAGCAAGGGTACGAGCGCTACAAGAGGGCGGCGGATGCCTTCGACTGCCACGCCTGGCGCTTTTGCCTGGCGGAAGTCAAGAAGGGCGGCGCTATCGATGTAGCTTTCTGGAGCGCTGGGGCGGATGTGCTGGCGCTTTCGGCGGATCCCGCCGAGGAGGAAAGGGCATGAGAAGAGCAGAGAAGGAGAGGGCAAGCGAGGCGGCGCGCCTCATCAGATCCGCGGCGGCAATGCTTCCGCCTGATAGGCGTGCCACGGCTTCGGCCTTGCGCGCCTTGGCGGCTTCGGTGGTGGCAGGCGACCGCGCGGTGGTGGTCTTCCTGGACTTGTGGACGGCGCGCGCGCGCCTTGGCGACGCAGTGAAGGAGGCGGCGGCGCGCGCCTTGGTGGCTGGGGAGCTTGACGCGCTATGACGGAGGAGAAGGAGAGGAAGAGGAAGGAGCCCGGGCGCGTGCTGGAGCCACTGAAGGGCGCGCCGCTCCTGCCAGGGGTCCCCGAGAAGGCGGAGCCCGAGGTGCGGAAGGTGGGGCGCCCCCGCAAGTATGAAAACCCCAAGGACGTCAGCGAGCTCCTGGCGGCGGTGCGCGCCTCCGGTGGCTACATCCTGAAGGTGGCGGAGGCCCTGGGGGTGCCCTACTGGCAGGCACGCAACCGGGTACGCTCCTGCCCGACCGCGTCCGAGGCCCTGGAGGAGGAGCGCGCCGCGAGAGATGAGCGCTTCGAGATGGCCCTTGAACAGTGCGCCGCAACCGGCAAGGGGAACGCCGCGGCAATTGCCTTTTATCTGGAAAGGCGGTGCGCGGACCGTTACGGCAAGAAAACGCCCGACACGCAGATAACCGTATCGAACGAAATCGGCGCGCTCTTCGAGGGGGCACGCCGTCGCCTCGAAAAGGAGCTGGGGAGGCTTGAGGAGGTAGGCGCGGATGTCAAGACAGCAGGACGCTAGCGCTAGCAACCTGGACCTCTTCAGTAGCCAGGAATGGCGGCTGGACAACCTGTACCACACGGTAGACGAACAGGGGCGCGACGTGCCTTTCCGGATGCGCCCGGCACAGCGGAGGCTCTTCCGGGACATGGCTTCCCGGAACATCGTGCTAAAGGCGCGGCAGCTGGGCTTTACCACCCTGATAGACCTGATGGCCTTGGATCAGGCGCTATTCGTGCCGAACACCACGGCGGCGATCATAGCGGAAAGCCTTCCGAAGGCCTCCGAGATCTTCGACCGCAAGATTCGCCACCCCTACGATGGGTTGCCGGCAGAGATCCGGCAGCACGTTCCGATTACCTCCTGTTCTGGGTCACGCCTGGAGCTGGCCAACGGCAGCCGAATCTCCGTGACTGTCTCAGCGCGTTCCATGACGTGCACTTTTCTGCACGTGTCTGAGTATGGACCCGTTTCGGCGCGCTTCCCCGACAAGGCGCTGGAGATCATGACGGGGTCTTTTCCCGCGGTGCACGCTGGCGGCCGGATCTTCGTGGAGTCCACGGCTATGGGGAATAGCGGGTGTTTCTACGATATGGTCCAGGCGGCGCTATTGCGGCAGGGCAACGGCGCGCCCTTGCTTCCGCAGGAATTCCGGTTGCACTTTTTCCCGTGGTATGAGGACCCCAAGTACCGGGTGGAGGGAGACTACCCGGTTCCGCAACGCCTGCGGATCTACCTCGACGGACTGGAGGCGCGGCTTGGGATCAAGCTGGACCCGGCACAGCGCGCGTGGTATGCGATCCAGGAAGGGCAACTCCACGAAGAGATGTGGCGCGAGTATCCGAGCTTCCCGGAGGAGGCCTTCCAGGTGGCGCAGACGGGGGCGTATTACGCGGGTCAGTTCGACGAGATCATAAAGGACCGCCGAATATCGACGGTCCCCGTGGACGACTCCCTGCCGGTACACACTGCCTGGGACTTGGGCGTGTCCGATGATATGGCGGTTTGGTTCGTTCAGTTCCACGGGTCCGAGTGCCGGGTCGTGGACTTCTACGCGGCAAGCGGCGAGGGGCTCCCGCACTTCGTGCGTGTCCTCCGAGACCGTGGCTATAGCTACGGGATGCATTTTGCGCCGCACGACATAGCGGTGCGCGACCTGTCTTCCGGAGCCTCCCGGCTTGAGGCGGCGGCGGCAATGGGCCTTCGCTTCGAACGGGTCATGACCAACCGCGACGTCCAGGCCGGTATCGAGGCGGTGCGCGAGCTTTTGGGGTTCTGTTGGTTCGACGCGGCGAGGACGGAGGAGGGCGTAAAGTCCCTTCGCGCCTATCGGCGGGAGTGGGACGACCGGCGCGGATGCTACGCCGACCACCCTTTGCACGACTGGGCGAGCCACGCTTCGGACGCCTTCCGGACGCTGGCGGTGGCGTGGAAGGCAGGCATGATCCGGGATGCTGGGCTGTCTTCGGCACGCCGCGGGATAAGTCCTGACGAGGTGACGAGCAGGGGAGGGCTTTCGACGAGGTGGTGACCTTCGAGCGCGAGCAGTGGCTTTCCGACACCGCGGACCACCACATGGACTGGTATTTCCGGCACGGGGTGGTCTACCGGATCAAGGACGGCATGGCTGGGGCGACGCTTGGGCGCCTCTACTGGGCATGGCTTGGGCTTGATGGGGTGTGGGTGCACTTGGACGTGGCGGACCCTGGGAGCGTGCCGGCTACCTTCGCGGCGGCGGCGTTCCGGATGGCGCTGGGGCGCGTCCTTCCTCCTGGGCTTGTCTTCTGCCAGACGCCCGACGGTGGCAATGTGGAGCGGATCCTTTCCCGGCTAGGCTTCCAGAAGGCGGCGCGGCACGAGGAGGACGGGATCCGCTGGGCTGTCATGATGGCAAAAATTTCCGCAAAAAACTAATGTGAGAAAATTTTTACGTTTGCCGTTGCATATTTTACGCGTAACCCGCGGCATATATACAGGGAGGATCTTAAGATGGGCAGTAGCAAAGGCAAGAAGACCCCGGACCCGGCGCCCGTGGCGACTGTGATCCAGGCGGACGGAGCCGAGACGAGGCAGGCGGCGCAGGACGAGCGCCGTCGGATCCAGAGCCAGAACGGCCGGAGCAAGACGATTTTGGCGGGAGACTTGACGCAGGCGCAACCCGCCGAGAAACGTAGCCTGCTGGGGGGCGAATAGTGGAAACGACCGACGCGAAGGCGCTGTTGCGCCGCTTCAATTCCTTGCGTGGCAAGCGCGACGGCTACTGGCGCAACTTGTGGCGCGAGGTGCGCCGCTACTGCCACCCGGACATGGACTGCGAGCTGACGGAGGGGAGCCTTGCGAACAACGCGCGGCTCTTCGACACTACGGCGATACAGGCGCGCGACCGTCTGGCCAGCGGCATGTACACCTGGATGGCCCCCGGCGACCGCAAATGGTTCCGGCTTGCCCCCCTGCCGAAGGGCAACAGCGGGCGCCCCTCCTCCGTGGAGGAGTCGTGGTTCGCTGGCGCCACCGACGCGCTGACGGAGTGCCTCAACCGGAGCAACTACCACGGCGAGCTACTGAAAGCCTTAAACGACTTGGCGTGCGGCTTGGACGCCGTCATGTACTGCGAGGAGGGCCCCGAGGGCGCTCCGACCTTCCGATGCTTCCCGATCGAGGACTGCTGCTATTGCCTTGACGCGGACGACCGCCTGGACACCGTGTTCCGCGAGATCCGGATGACTTCGCGCAACGTTGTGGACCACTTCGAGCGCTTCAAGGAGGCGGAGATCCCGCAGGAGATCCGCGACGAGGCCGGCGACCAGTCCCGTTGCGACTCCTGCCATACCATTCTGCACGCCGTCCTCCCCCGGAAGGACCGCAAGCCCGACGCTGTGGGCGTGGAGCGCATGAGATGGGAATCCGTGTTCATGGACGAGCGCACGGGGTCCGTGATCCTTTCCGGCGGCTACGAGGAGATGCCCTACGCCGTGTGCCGCTTCCGCAAGAATGGGCGCGAGCCCTACGGGCGCGGTCCCGGCATTGATCTTCTGCCGGACATCCGGATGCTAAACGCTATGCGCGAGGCCTTCATCCGAAACTGTGAGTTTTCCGCGGATCCCGCGTGGATGATCCCGGACGACAGCCTGGTTAGCCGGAACTTCGACCGCTCTCCTGGCGCACTGGTTTTCTACCGACCGTCCCTGAACGGTTTGTCTCCCTCCCCCGTGAGCCGCCAGAACAACCCGCAGTTGGACCAGGCGGTGATCGACGGGGAGCGCCAGCGGATCCGCGAGGGTTTCTACTGGGATGTGTTCGATCCGCTGGGCGACATCCGGAACATGACGGCGCAGGAGGCGACCATCCGCAACGAGTCCAAGCTGGTGCCCTTTGGCCCCATTGCGTGCAACATCCACAACGACCTGTTCCGGCCGATGCTGGAGCGCGCGTTCGCGATCCTCCTTCGCGCCGGAGGCGTGGAGCCTCCCCCGCAGGAGGTGGTGGAGAACGGCGCCTACCGCGTGGACTTCCAGAGCCGCATAGCTCTTGCCGTCAAGCGTCAGAGCGCGCTTGGGTGGCTCCAGACGGAGAGCACTCTTCAGGGCATGGCGCAGGCGTCGCCCGAGGTGATCGACAACTTCGACTTCGACAGGATCACCCGCGACATAGCCGAGAGCAACGGGTGCGACGCCTCCTGGATGCGCGCCGTTTCCGACGTGGAGAAGCTGCGCTCCGAGCGTGCGCAGGCGCAGCAGGAGGCGCAGGAGCAGCAGATGGCGCTCCAGGTTGCCGGCAATGCGGGGCAGCTTGGCAAGAAGCCGGAGGCTGGGAGCCCGATGGATGGCATCATTGGCGCGCTTGCGGGAGGCATTGGGCAATGACGCAGGACCAGGTGGACGCTATGCGGCGCTGTTTTGCCACCGAGGACGGTCAGAGGGTCCTGGGGATCCTTTCGCGCGCCTGCATGGAGGGTGCGAACCTCTACCTTCGCGCAGGGGACGACCGGAGCCTTGCCTACTTGCTGGGGCGCCTTTCCGTGCTTCAGGACATCCGCGCGACAATCAAGGAGGAGAGCGAGAATGGCGACAAGATCTAGAGCCGCGAAGGCGGCGAAGGCTGTCGAGCCTCAGGAGATCGTGGAGATAGCCGAGGACGACAGCCTGCCCCCCTTCGATCCGAAGACGGGGACAAGGACGCCGGGCTTTGCCGAATGGGCAGAGAAACACCCCGGCGTGGACATGATGGCCACGCTTGCGGAGATCTACCGCTTGCTGGGGCTTGCACACTAGGACACTATGGAAGACAAACAGAACGAGACCACCGCCGTTGCCGCCGAAGGGCAGCAGAACGCAACCGCCGCCGTGGAGAATTCCGCGCCCTTGCTTGGCGGAGAGTCCGCCGAGCCCGTCGTTGGCGAGGCGCAGAACGGCGCCGCCCCCGCGGCGCAGGAGAGCCTGCCCGCCACCTGGGCTGACAAGGACGGGAACCTCTTGGGGGATTGGCGAAGCCGCCTTCCCGAGGAGATCCGCAACGAGAAATGCCTGGACCACATGTCCAGCGTCCAGGCGCTGGCGACCTCCTTCGTCCACGCGCAGAAGATGGTGGGGGCCAACAAGGTAGCCGTCCCCGGCGAGAACGCGACCCCCGAGGACTGGGGCAAGGTCTACGACGCCTTGGGGCGCCCGAAGGAGGCAAGTTCCTACGACGTGCCGCAGGGTTTCCAGTGGGCAAGCGACGACCAGAGAAGCGGCGTTTTGGCGCGCTTCCACGCCGCGGGTCTGTCCAACCGCCAGGCTGGCGAGATGCTGAAGCTCTACAGCGAGGCGATGGACCAGGCGATGGGCGGCCTTGAGGACATGCGGCGCGCCTCCGAGGACTCCCTTCGCAAGGAGTGGGGGCTTTCCTACGACCAGAACATCCGCACTGCGAACCGCGCCCTTCGTGCGATTGGGATCGAGAAGGCCCTTGCTGGGAACGCCTGCCTGAACGACGCGGGATTCATCCGCGCCATGGCCCAATATGGGCGCTCCCTTGGCGAGTCCAGCCTTGCGGGGACCTCCGACAACTCCGCGGCCGGCGCGCCCTCCGCGCTTGACGCGATCCTCTCCAACCCGAAGGACCCCTACTTCGACAGCTCCAGCCCCTCCCACAACGCGCGCGTCGCCGAGGTGGCGCGCCTGCTTGCCATGAGGAGCTAGCCACCCTTCCACGCCCGGCGGCGGACAATCCCCCAGGGACCCGCCGAGCGGCGTGGCGGACCGGTGGACGACTACCACCGGCGCGACCCGGGAGACCCCGGACAACCGCGGATCCGTCACAGGAACTAGTGAGGAAAATTCACTAGTTGGAACCAATGAAAGCATAGGAACCACAACAATGGCTCAAATCCCCGAAATCTACGCGACCACCTACGCGAACAACGTCTACATGATGGCCCAGCAACAGGGCTCCCTGCTCTACCAGCACGTCACCCACATCGACATGAAGGGCGAGATGCGCACCATCGAGCGCGCCAACCCCACTGCCGCGCAGCTGGTGACCAGCAAGTTGGCCGACACCCCCAACGGCGACGGCGTCAAGTTCGATCGGCGCGTCCTGAAGGCCGACGCCTACCACTGGAGCGACATTCTGGACTGGACCGAGGAACAGGGCATGAACCCGATCGTGGACCCCACCGGCCCCATTACCCGCTCCGGCGCCCTTGCCATGGGTCGCTGCCTTGACTCCATCATCGTGAACAACGGCCTGGCCGGCGTTGCCTACACCGGCAAGACCGGCACCACCCAGGTTGCCCTGCCCGACGAACAGAAGATCGCCGTGACCTACGGCGGCAGCTCTAACAGCGGCCTGACCCTGGAGAAGCTCCTGAAGGCCCGCTCCATCCTTGGCAAGTCCAACATCCCCCTCAAGGCCCCCGGCCAGGAGTGCGTGATGGTGATCACTCAGAGCCAGCTGGACGACCTGCTGAAGATCTCCCAGGTCCAGAGCGCGGACTACAACACCGTTCGCGCACTGGTTGCCGGCGAGGTTGATACCTTCCTGGGCTTCAAGTTCGTGGTCCTGGACGGTAACATCCTGCCCTTCACCAGCGGCACCCGCTCCTGCTTCGCCTTCCTCAAGTCCAACGTGGTCCTGGGCGAGCCCCAGCCCCTGAAGAGCGAGATCAACCAGCGCCCCGACAAGTGCAACGCGTGGCAGGTCTACATGAAGCTGAAGGCCGGCTCCACCCGCTACGAGGATACCGGCGTTGTCCAGATCGAGTGCGAGGAGGCCTAGCGCTCTAGGCGAAAAGACGACGGAGGGATAGAGAATGTTCGGGAAGACAGACATTTGCAACCTTGCCTTGGGATACTTGAACCACCCCCCGATCCAGGGACTGGACGAGGCCACCCCGGAGGCGGAGCTGTGTTCCCGGCTTCTACCCTCCGTCGTCGAGCGTCTCCTTGGGCGGCGCGCCTGGAGCTTCGCCACGCGGCGAATCACGCTCCGGCGGCTGTCCGGGGAGGCGAGCCCCTTCGAGGGCATGCCTTCCGTGTTCGCCCTCCCCGGCGACTGCGTTCGCGTGGTCTGCGTCGGTGGGGGGCAACAGTATGTGCGGGAGGCGACGAAGCTATACGCTGACGGCGACGAGGCCGTCCTTGAATATGTGAAGCTTGTGGAGGATCCCGCGGTTTGGCCCTCCACGTTTGCCTCCGCCGTTGCATATTTGCTTGCGGCGGAGATGTGCCCGTCGATTTCCGGGAACATGACCTTGCACCAGATCCTGTACAAGCGCCATCAGGAGGAGGCCGCCCGCGCGGCGTGCGAGGACGCCGCCGAGAACTACGAGATGCACCAGCCCATTCGCCGTCCCGGCCGCTGGCTTTCCGCTCACCTTGGGGGAATCTAGGAATGAGTGTCAGAACCGTCGTGAACAGCTTCAACGCGGGGGAGCTTTCCCCCCGCATGCTTGCGCGCCCTGAGGTGGACGCGTATTCCCGCGGCTGCCGGATCCTGGAGAACTTCATCCCCACGGACTACGGCGCGGTGGAGAGGCGGCCGGGGACCGTTGCGGCCCACGTGTTCTCCGGGTCGGAGCGGATCCTTCCGTTCGTCTTCAACGACAGCAACGCCTACGCCCTGGCGGTTGGCTCCGACGGGACAATTTCGGCGTTCCGCGGCGCGCGCGATGTGGCGGTCGAGGTTTCCCCCGTGTCCGACTCCGACGCCCTGCCCGCCTCCATCAACCCGTGGAAGATCCAGACGACGCAGTCCGCCGACGTCCTCTACCTGGTCTCCCCGGAATTCGCGCCGCGGGTTGTCAAGCGGACGCTGGACGCTGGCGGGGGCGTGGCGTTTTCCCTGGAGACGCTGTCGTTCGAGTTCCCCCCGGCGCTGGACCTATACACGGGAGAGGCGGAGATCAAGTGCAGCAAGGCATCCGTTTACACTGGCGCGACGCTGACTGCCTCCAGCGCGCTGTTCGACTCCTCCGACGTTGGGCGCACCTTCACCATCACGCACCGCACGGGGATTACCTCCAGCAAGTACGGCAAGCGCGACAGCGTTGGCGGCTGGGATTCCGGGTGGACGAGCGTCTATGGGGCGTGGACCTTTTCCACGCGCGGCACGTGGACCGGGACGATCGACATCTACCGGCACTACGGCGACGGCGTGGGCAAGAAGCCGACGGACGACGACCTGTTGTACCACTACGAAAGCGAGAAGGACTTCAACCTGTCGCTTTCCGGCGACGAGAACGACCGCGACGCCCGCTACTATTTCCTGTGGACGGTGGAGACCACCGGCACTGCCGCCGACGCGAAGATCGGCTATACCTTCACAAACCCGGGATACGAGAAGACCGGCGTCGTTCTGGTGACCGCGGTCTCCTCCGCCACCTCCGCCACGTGTAACGTGCTCTCCCCCCTGCTGAACACCAAGTACACCGACACCTTCCGCAGGGGGGCGTTCTGCCCTGCCGACGGCTACCCCGGCGCGGTCGCCCTCTTCCAGGAGCGGCTGTTCTTCGGCGGCACCGACGCCCACCAGGCGCGGATCTGGGGGAGCTGCACGAACGACTGGGGGGACTTCATGCCCATTGGCGGCGAGGACGACAGCGGGCTGGACTTCACGCTGTCCAGCGAGAAGGTCTGCCGCGTCTGCTGGATGGCTGGCTTCGGCGGCGCCCTCCTCTTGGGCACCACGGAGGACGAGTGGGAGGTCACCGGCGGATCCCGCAACGACCCCCTGACCGCCTCTTCCCTGTCCCTCAAGCGGAATTCCTCCTATGGCTCCAAGTTCCCCTCCGTGTGCGTCATGGCGCAGGACCGGCTGGTCTTCGTCCAGAAGGACGGGCGGCGCCTCCGCTCCCTTGCCTACAACTGGGAGAGCGACGCCTACGGCGCGGACGAGCTCACGCTGATGGCGCGCCACATCCTGGACGAGTCCCCGGTCAGGGAGCTTGGGCTCCAGAGATTCCCGGACACCGTGCTGTGGACGCTGCGCGAGGATGGCGTCCTGTGCTCCGCCACGCTCAACACTTCGCAGAACGTGACGGGGTGGGCACGCCATCCATCCGGCGCCTCCTGCGGCTCCTTCTGCGTCCTTCCCGGGCCGGACGGGAACGACCTGCTGGCGGCAGTGCTTGGCAATGCCCTTTCCACGATGGAGGGGAAAGGCGGCGTCTGCCTGGACCTCTACGCCCCCGTCTACGCGGGGAGCGTTCCGGAAGGAGCCGGGATCCATTGGACGCTTTCCGGCGCGTCCCTCGTGCCTTCCACCGCGGGGATCCTGCCCGGAGCAAAGGCGGCGCTGCTGCTCTCCGACGGGCGCGTGCTTGGCGCCTCCCCGGACGGGAGCGGCAACTACATGTTGGACTCCGGAGAGCTCAAGGAGACCCCGGAGGGCTCCCCCATCGGCTGGCTTGGCCTGCCGTACTCATCCGTGCTTTCCCCCATGCCCGCGGAATTCGCGGGGCAGGACGGGCACAGCCTCCTGCGGAAGAAGACGATAAACCGCGTCCTCGTGGACAAGTACGACAGCAGGGGCGGGGAGCTTCGCTGCAATGCCGGGAAATGGATTCCGCTTGACGACAGGCGCGTGTCCGACGACGTGGACGAGGCGGCGCCGACGCGCACGGAGGCCGTGGTTTCCGCTCCGATGGGGGGCAACGCGCGGCGGGTGTGGGTTGAGATCCGCACGAGCTCCCCGTTCCCGCTGAACGTCGCGGCCGTGTCGCAGGTGATTTCGATGGAGGACGCCTAGCAATGCCCATTGAGACGCGCTGGCTTGACCGCGACGAGCGGGAGAGGGTCGTGGGATGGATGGTAGCCCGCCGCGGCGCCGAAATGGAGACGGCGGAGCGCCTCCTGATACCCGAGGGGTGGACGATGGGCGCGTTCAAGGACGGCCGCCTTGTTGCGGCAGGGGCGGTCTTCCCGTCGATTCCCGGCGGTCTGGGCTTCCTTGGGAAGGTGATAGCCAATCCCGACGAGCCCAAGACCGTCACCGCCGCCGCCTTCCGGCCGCTCCTTCGCACGATGAAGCAGGCGTTATGGCGCACTGGGTGCCCGCTTGCGGTTTCCGCGTTCTCCGAGGATTCGCTGGCGGCGCTTGCGGCAGGCGAGAACGGGAGCTACCAGCGGGCGAACTTGGTTTTTCACGTAGGGGAGGAATAGAGAAATGGCAGTTTCCACGGCAGTGATGCTGACCGGCGCCGCCGCCGCAGTGGCGGCTGGCTCCGCCAGCGCGGCGATGCAATACCGGCAGAGCAAGGCGAACGCGAAGACGAACGAAAGCGCGGCCCTTGCGAACGCGAAGGCGGCGGAGAACGAGGCGCGCGCCACGCAGTTGCAGAGCGAGGAGAACGCGCGCCGCCAGCAGGTTGAGCGCAGGAGGGCGCTTTCCTCCATGCGTGCGAAATACGGCATGAGCGGCGCGGCGCTGGACAGCGGGAGCCCGCTTGCGCAGATGGCGCAGAGCGCCGCCGACCTGTCTTTGAAGGCGAACGACACCATGGTTGCCGGGCATGCCCGGAGCACCTCCCTCCTGTCGCAGGCCGACGCCTTCCGCACGCAGGCGTGGCAGGCGAAGAAATCCCGCATGACGGGGGCGCAGCTTGCCGCCAGCATCATTGGCACCGTTGGATCCGCGACAATGGCCGTGGGCGGGACTCTTGGGAGCTCCGGCGGCTCCGGCGGCTCCGGTGGTTCCGGTGGCTCCGGCGGCTCCGGCGGCTCCGGTGGTTCCGGTGGCTCCGGCGGCTCCGGCGGCTCCGGTGGTTCCGGTGGCTCCGGCGGCTCCGGCGGCTCCGGTGGTTCCGGTGGCTCCGGCGGCTCCGGCGGCTCCGGTGGTTCCGGTGGCTCCGGCGGCTCCGGCGGCTCCGGTGGCGGCGGCGGCAACTAGCACAAAGGAGGGGTAGAAAATGCCTATCATACCAAAGACGAATCTTCCCTACGCGGAAGGCACCGTTCCGTCCTACGCAACGCAACCCGGCGTGCCGCTGGACTTCGGAATGCAGGGGGCAAAGGCGATGGGGGACCTTGCCAAGCTTGGCGGGGATCTAATGGGGCTTGGCGCCAGGTGGGTCAGGATCGACGCCGCCGTGAAGGAGTCCTCCGACCGCATGGAGATGTTGAAGCTCCAGCAGGAGCAGGAGCACTTCATGGTCCAGGAGTCCGACTGGCAGAAGGCGAACCCTGACAGCTCCGCCGACTACATGGACAGGTACCGGGAGGGGCTGGACTCCCTCCACAAGGACCAGCAGGAGCGCTACAACAAGCTATCCCGGAGCAACCGGGAGAAGCTGGACCTGTGGCGCAACGACGCGGACTTCAAGTTCGGCCGCAATACCAGCGCGATCCAGACTCAGGCATACCTGACGCAGTCCCTGAATACTGGGCTTGGCGTCGTCTCCGAGCGCGAGGACGCGGGCGACTTCGTGGGGGCGCGCATTGCGCTTGACGAGGTGCAGAACGCGGGGCTTTTGTCCAACGAGGCATACGAGAAGCGCCTTTCTGAGACCAACGAGAAGAGCGCGCAGAGGGACTTCGATCAGATCCTTGCGGACAGGGAGAGCAACCTCATGGAGCTTCGCGGGCGCCTTGAGGCGAAGAACGAAGACGGCACCTATAGCGCCCTTACCTGGACGGACTCCACGGGGACGGAAACCCCCCTTTCCTACGAGAGGCGGCAGGGCATGGTGAAGGCCTTGGACGCGAAGATGGCCCAGAACGCCCGGGACGCGCGCGCCGCGGTCATGGACTCCGCCTCCGACGGTTCCGACGCCTTGGCAGCGCTTCCCGCGGGATCCGTCACCGAGGAGCAGCGCAAGGGGTTGGAGAAGACAGTTTCCCTCCGCAGGGAGGCGATAGCCGAACAGCGCAAGAGGGCATCGGAGAAGGTGGCGGCGGAAGCCGCGAAGGCGCACAAGCTTGCAGTCGAGCGCAGGCAGGGGGCGTTCGTCTCCGAGGTCTACGGCACGCAGTTCCCCTCCGACCTTGAGGCACGCGCCGAGCGCGTGGAGGACCTGGACCGCCAGGCGTCGCTTGTCTACGCCGACGACCCGAAGGGCTACCAGCAGGCGCAGAAGCTTATCCAGTCGTGCGCCTATCCCGACGCGCGGGACGAGAACGCCGCGCTCCTCCAGTACTACCGCCTGAACTACTACGACGAGAAGGCGGGATTCGGGAAACTTGCAAAGGAGGAGGACTTTTACGCCTACGACCCCGACGACACGTGGTGGAAGCCCTCCGACAAGGACGCGGAATGGGTGGTCCAGGCGAACCTTGCGGCAGTGGACCGCCACATGGCGGCATACATCCAGACAACCCCGGGACTCACCCCCAAGGACGTCGACGACGAGTACCGCCGGGTTATGGCGGTGACCCGCAAGACCACGGTGGACCAGATTTTCGACCGACTGAACGAGCTGGCGAGGGTCAACGCGCCGGCAGTCAAGAGCATAAAGAAGCGATAGACAGAGGAGGGACCGTGCATGCCCATGCCGTACATCATTCGCCCGAAGGGCTATTCCTTTAGCCGGGACACCGACTCCTTCCAGAGCGAGTCCTGGCGGAACCCCTTCAGCTCCCAGCCCGTCCCCGAGCGCGAGTTCCAGAAGCTGTCCGACAGCGCGCCGCGCCTCAACGCCGACAGTATGCGCGCCGTGTTCTCCGGGAAGGACCCCTACGCGTTCGTCCCGAAGGAGGACCGGCGGGTTGTCGACGAGCTGGCGAGGCGCAAGGCAAGCGACACCGGACGCCCCCTGGAGGAGATCCAGAAGGAGTTCGGCGTGTATGCGCAGCTGTCCAACGTTGGGCCGTTGCGTGGGCTGTCGTTCTCCCAGTGCGGGGAGCTGGCGGAAGAGACCTGCCGGCGGCTCCTGGAGCAGGACGGCGAGGACGTCTCCGACCCCGTGCCCGGCTACAACGGGGGCATGGCGAACAGGAAGGCCAACTACACCCTCAAGTATTTCGAGCACCTGAAATCCCTGTATGCCGCCGAGGAGCCCTCCGGGATCCAGCGCGTAGGCAACGCCGTGGCCGCAGGCGCACAGAAGCTTGCCACCGCGGTATACAAGCCCGTGGCGGGAGCCGTCGCCCTTGGCACGAAGGCGGCAAGCGCCATCGGCGCAATCTCCGACGATATGGCGAAGGGCATTCTCGACGGCATGGCGCGCGAGGTTTCCGGCAACGACCAGTGGATCGCCGAGGGCCGGGAGGGCTACGTCTCCGACCCCGAGTGGTACAAGCACTGGGACGGCTTCGCGAAGAACCTGGCCCTCACCGTCATTTCCGAGGCACCCACGCAGGCATACCGCACCGCCCTTGCCATCTTCACTGGCCCCATGGGATCCGCCCTTGAGGCAGGCGCGGAGGCCACCTCCGGCAAGTTCGCAGACTTGCACGCCGAGGGCAAGGACGCGGAGATGGGCGCAGGCAAGACCGCCATAAACCTGCTGTCCACCGGCATGATCAACGGCGGGTTGCAGTGGATGGCCGGCGAGTGGGCGGTTGGGCGCATGTTCGGGCCCGGCAAGGCGGCGGTGCGCTCCTCCTTCAAGGAGGCGGCGAAGCACGTAGTCAAGGGCTTTCCCGTCGAGGCGGGGCAGGAGGGAGCCGAACAGCTCCTGGAGAACTTCACGGACATTTGCACGGGCGTGCACGGCGACCCCGCGTTGCTGACAAGCGAGGAGCGCCTGGCAATCCTCATACAGGGCGTTCCGGAATCCGCGCTTGTGGGCGGAGCCCTTGGTGGCGTCACCGGCTCCATTACCGCGGGGAGGGTATACAAGGCGCAGAAGCTGGTGAACGAGGCCATCCCCTACGCGCAGAACGTCAAGGAGGCCCTGGTGCGTGCCGGTAGCCTTTCCGAGGACGAGCGCGCAGTTCTGGACCACGCCAACCGGATCCTGGACGGCGTGAAGACCTGCGACATGGGGGTGGAGCTTGCAAGGCTTGAGGAGCGGAAGCGCAACATCGTGGCACAGTTCGCGTGGGAGATGAAGCGCGCCGACGACTACGCGTTCTCCGACCCCGAGGGGTCCTACGGGCAGGACGCCGACCCCGTGGAGGTGGGCACCCGTCAGTGGCTGGACAGCCTGGCGAAGCGTAGCGACCTGACCGACCGCGGCGTTCGCGCCAGAATGGACATGGAGGCGCGCATGGCGTGCGCCGAGCTCCTGGCGAAGATCCCCCACGACCCCGAGGAGACCGGCAAGGCCGCCTTCGCCTTCGCGAAGAAGGCGGGCGTCCCGGAGGGATTCCGGGTTGACGTGGCGCAGGGCGAGGTGACCTGGGCGACGATTCCCGCCGAAGTGCGCGCCTTCGTCACCGAGAACGGAGGGGGGCAGACCGTCCCCCGGTGGGCTCCCATCGACAACGGCGTGTGGATCAACGCCAACCTCGTGACCCCGTCGCAGGTCCCCAACGTCATGCTTTCGCGCTCCCTCATGGAGAGGGGGTTGCACGAGGTGCTGGGGAACCAATACGAGGATACCATGCTCAAGGCGTATTCCGCCTTGAAGGACGACCCGGAGATGCGGAGGATTGCCGACGGCATGCGCGAGGATTCCGCCATGCCCGGAGCCGGCATGACGGACGCCGACATGATCGACGCGGCGACCCGCTGGATGATCGACGCCGCCTCCGACGGCAGGAAGGCCCCCGGCGCGTTCCGTAAGGCATTGCAGGCGTTCCGGCAGGCCATCGGGCGCTCCCCGTTTGGAGGCGCCACGCTTTCCGACCAGGACGTGCTGACCCTTGCCGGCCGCGCGCTGGACAAGGCGCGAAGCGGAGACGGCGAGGCCTCCGTGCGCGAGTTCGTGGACGGCTTCGACGAAAGGGAGCTTTCCGAGATCGACAGGATGGCGCAGGCCGCTGGCGTCAAGTGGCGCAGGGCGACGGCCGAGGAGTATTCCGCGGCAGTCGAGGAGGCGGCAGGGCGCCAGGGGATTTCCGCCGAGCAGTTCCAGAAGGAGCGCGGCGTGAACGGCTGGTTCCAGGAGGAGGACGGTACGGTGGTCCTCTCCCCGGGAGCCGACCACCTTTCCGCGTTCCTCCACGAGATGCTCCACTGGCTTGCGTCCTCCCGCCCCGAACAGTACCGCACGATTGCCGCGGCGGTCATGGAGGAGGCAGGGCGCGAGGCGCCCGAGGGCTCCTTCGCCACAGACGAGATGCAGGAGGCCGTCGCCGACGAGTTCTCCCGGCAGATGCGCGACAACGCCGCGGCGAAGAGGATGCTTTCCCGCCTCGACTCCGACCGGAACGCCGCATTCGCAATCCGGGATTTCCTCTCCGAGGCGGCGCACAGGCTTTCCGGCGACGCGTTCGCCGACGTGCGCGGCAACCTGGAACGCCTTGTGCGCTGGCTGGGCAACGCCTCCACGCGCGCAGGGGGAGCGCAGGGCGTGCGTTTCTCCACGAAGAACCCGGACTACGCCAACAGGTCCGAGGGGCAGAATCGCTTGCGGCGGCTGGAAAGCTTCTATTCCCGGGAGCAGATCGACGCAATCGCCGCAATGCTCAAGCCAATAGTCGAGGAGATCGCCGCCCCGGAATTCTTCGAGGGGAACGGGAGCGCGAAGGGCGAGGAGGCGCGCGCCGCAAGCCTGGTGCAGGGCGCGCTTGCGCAGCAGGGCGTGAAGGTGGAGTCCGCCTCCTTGGCAGTCGACCTTGCGCGGCATGCGTATTTCGCGCGCCAGGAGGACCTGTGCCAAGTCGCAATCCGGCGCATTTCCGCATGGCTGGAAAGCGATTCCAGCGAGGAGCCAATCTGGCTTGCCGACGAGATGAAGAGGGCGTTGCGCCCCATCTATTTTGCGGAGCGCAACGCGGAGAGGCGCAGCCAGAGCATCCGCGGCTTCGTGGCGGCGGCATGGGGCGATGGCGCCATGCCTGTCCTGAAGGACGCGGTCCAGACCGCGGAGGCGGCCTTGCAGACGGCGCGGCAGGCGCAGCGCATTTTGCGCGCCGATCCCTACGAGGAGGCATGGGGGAGATTCCAGGAGCAGGCGAAGGCGACCGAAGCCCGGCTCAAGAAAGACCTGGACGCCCTCCGGAAGGAATACGACGCGTTCAAGAAGGAGGCCGGCGAGGCGTCGCAGGCGAAGCTGGACGAGCTCCAGAAGGAGCTGGACAAGAAGACGCGGGCATACGAGCGGCTCAAGGAGGCCGACGCGAAGCGCACGCAGAACAACCATAATGACCTCATGGAGTTGCGAAGGCTCCTTCGCGACCAGAAGCGCGACCACATGACGGAGCAGGAGATCCGGAAGGTTGGGTCCCTTGCCGCGAAGGTGACGCGCAACATGCCGGAGCACCAGGCCAAGCAGTTCGTCCAGAACGCCATGCGCTTGGCGATGACCCCGAACACGCAGGACGCGGCGCACCCGCACGGCGCACGCACGGAGGGCTTCGACCTCCTGATGGAGAAGGCGCGCGAGGAGCTCCAGAGGCAGGCGGCACAGCAGGCAGTCGAGCAGATGCGCGCCCTTGCGAACCGGAACCGCACCGCGTCCACGCGGAAGGGGATCCTGACCTCCCGGATCACCCCCGAGGCACAGGCGAAGATCGACTTCGCCGCCGACTGCCTGGAGCTTGGCGCGCGCGCTTCGCGTGCGGCAATCGACCGCGGCGTGGAGCTTATGCAGCGCCTCGAGTCCGAGGAGCACCCGGAGGGAAGCGTGCAGTTCATGGGGCGGAAGGTTGGGCGCGAGGAGCTCTCCTGGATGCTCCACGCGCTGGAGACCTATGGCGAAACCCCCGAGGAGCACGCCGCGGAGGGCTGGCAGGAGCTCAACTCCCTGGTGGAGAACGGCAGGGCAGAGTTCGACGCGGCGCGAGCAGAGCGCACAGCGCGCGTTTCCGCCGCCGCCAACGAGGTGAAGGAGCGGATCCAGGGAACCCGCGACGTCGATCGCTCCGCCGCCAACCGCGAGGACAAGCCCACCGGATTCTTCAACAAGATTGGCGTGTCCACCCTGAAGAACGACCTGCTGCGCCTCAACCGCGACGAGGAACTGGAGACGGACTTCGGCAAGGGCGGATGGCTCAACAAGGCGTGGCGGTCCATCAACGAGGCGGAATACGACCTTTCCGCGCGAAACCTGAAGCTGCGCGAGGACACGCACGAATTCCTAAAGAGGCTTGCCGGCGGCACCCGCACCGGGTATGCGCGCTTCGTCGCCGACGCGGGCAAGGAGCAGGACACGGGAGTGGAAATCCCCGTCTACTCCTCCCGGATCGGCGGCAAGGAAGACCCCAACGCCTACTACGTCAAGGGGCGCAGGCCCTCCGCCAAGCGCCTGGTGGACGTGGACGCGGCACGCGCCGCTCTGGTGGAGTTCGAGGCGAAGGGCGCCGCCGAGGTCCGCACCGACGAGGGGACCGTCCAGATGGACGAGTTCAACGCGGCGTTCCTGCGTCGCCAGCTTGCCGACCACGACGCGAAACTGGAACTGGACCTGGAGCTCTCCCCCGACGCGGCGGAGAACGAACTGCTGAACCGCGAGCTCAACGAGGACCGCGAGAAGGGCAAGCTCACCATGCGCATTCCCCTGCGCGAGGAGGAGACCGAGAACATCCACCTAGAGTGCTCCAAGCTCCAGGCGCTCCAGATCCTTCTTTCTTGGGACCAGTCCGACGTGCGCACCATCATGGAGTGGAACGGCTGGAAGGAGTCGCACATGGAGCGGTTGCGCGCGTTCTGCGGCGAGAAGGTCCTGGAGTTCGGGCAGTGGATGCGCTCCCGCCTTGCCGAGTCGCGGCAGGAGCTGGACGCGGAGGTAGTCAAGCGCTTTGGCGCGCACATGCCCACCGTGGAGAACTACTTCCCCACCAGATACCGCAGGCAGGCGCAGGCAGGCCTCACCCCCGCGCGGCAGGCTGGGCAGGCGAAGACCCCGGATACCGGATTCCTGGTTTCCCGCCGATTCCACACGCTCAATTTGGACACCACCCGGGACGCGTTCACCGTGTTCATGGACACGATGCAGGGGCAGAACCGCTTCATTGCGATGGCGAACCGCATGGCGGACATCAAGAACGTTCTCATGCGGCCCGACGTGAAGGAGGCAATCCGCACGCGCCACGGCTCCGAGTTCCTGGCGGGCCTCACGAAGAAGCTGGCGGCGGTGGACGGCGGCGGCCTCGTCGTGGAGACCAACGGCATTCTCTCCCGCCTTTGCTCCCCCTTCGTGCTGGACGCTCTGGGCTTCAACCCCTCCTCGTTCATGAAGCAGATGCTCAGCGGCTTCGGCTTCCTCAACTGGGGAGGGGTCACCACCGGCGGATTCGTGCGCGCCTTCGGCGACGTGCTCTCGATGAGTCCGGAATACCGGCGTTTCCTCAAGGAGGCGAAGGCGAGCGACTACTACCAGAACCGCGTGAAGACCGGAGGCCACGCCGCGCAGCGCTTCGTTTCCGGCGACTCCAAGCAGGCAATCCTTGCGCACGGATTCGCCGACGCGGTGTCCAAGGCATCGATGAAGCCGATACAGTGGGGCGACTCCGCCTCCGCCTTGGGCCCCGGCGGCTTTGCCGTCTACCAGGATACCCGCCTCCGCGTGCTGGACGAGTGCATAGAGCAGGAGCTCTCCGCGGCGAGGGAGGAGGCGCAATCCGAGGGGCGCACCCTTTCCCGCGCCGAGGAGCTCTCCGCGAGGGAAAGGGGCGAGGAGGCGGCGAGGAAGGAAGCCCTCATGCAGTGGCAGATGGCGACCGACCAGACGCAGCAGTCCTCCTACGCGAAGGACAAGTCCCTGGGCGTGCAGAGCGCATACGGGCGTTTCTTCGGGCTCTTCATGCAGAACCCCATGCAGATACTGGACCTCTACGCGCAGAACCTCCGGACCATGAAGAGGACGGGGGACAAGGGGCAGGCGGCGCGGAACCTGATCGTGAACCACGTCCTCCTGCCAACCCTCATGCTGGCGGTGACCGACTTCTTCCGCTACGGCTTCGATCCCGACAAGTGGGAGAAAGTGAACCTCAAGGCGAAATTCGCCGAATACCTTGCGGCGTGGATCGTGGGCCCGTTCGCGGGGGCGATCATCCTTGGCGACGTCTACAGCGGCACCATCTCGTCCCTTACGGCGAAGCTGTTCGGCACGAGCGCCAAGGGCAACCCAAGCGGAACCTTCGTCCAGAGAGTGGCTGACGAATGGACGCGCCTATGGAGCCTCATTTCCGGCGACGCGCCGTTCGAGGACAAGGCGGCGGGCCTTGCCTCCGCTGGCGCCCTGGCGGCCTCCCTCGTCCCCATCTTCTCGAGCAATCCGGCGGTCACCTCCATTTCCGAGGCGGCGGCGAAGGTCCTTTCCACGGGGTCTTCGGCACAGCGGCAGAGCAAGCGGCTTCGCAAGATGGTGGGGATGGACGGCGAGGACGAGCAAAAGGACCGCGCGCGCAAGATCATGCAGTCAAGGTAATTGTTTGCCGTTGCATATTACCTGAAACACGATAGGGAGTTTTTCCAAAGGGAGGTTTTCCAAATGGCAATAAGCGCAGAGAACAACGTCGTGGCGGTTTCCCATGTGGTCAGCGGGACGGGTCCCTACCTGTTCCCCGGATCCCTGATGGAGCTTGACGACCTGGGCGTGTATGTGGTGGACGAGGAGGCGCAGACCCTTTCGGAGCTTGCGCTGGACCTCTACACGAGGACGGCGAGCTCCAGCGGTTTGAAGGCTGGCGCGTCCGTCACCCTTTCCGCAAGCGCAAAGCTTGACGGCAAGCGGCTGGTCCTTCGCCGCCGAACCGACCTGACGCAGGAGACCGAGATCCCGCTTGCCGGCAGGCTTTCCACCGTCGCCCTGGAGGCGGCATTGGACCGCGCCGTCCTGCGCGACGCGGAGATCTGGCAACAGCTGGAGCGCGCCGTGCGGGTCCCCGACGGCGAGGAGGTCCCCGACCTCTACGCCCTGTTCCGGAAATTCTCCAATGTGGCGAACCTGACGCTTGAGTTCTCCATCGGCGCGGCCGGATCCGCGCCTTCCGCCGAGCTGGACGGAAACGTCCTCCGGCTTGCCCTCCCAAAGCCAGAGAAGGGCGACAAGGGCGACAAGGGCGAGAAGGGCGACACGGGAGCCACGGGACCGAGCTACACGCTTCCCACCGCCACCGCCTCCTCCCTGGGCGGCGTGAGGGTTGGCACGGGCTTGTCCATCTCTAGCGACGGCACGCTATCCGCCACCGCTGGCGAGGCGGCATGGGGCAAGATTTCCGGGACGCTGTCCGACCAGGGCGACCTGTCCGAGGAGCTCTCCGCGCGCTTGCGCGTGCTGGAGGCCGTGCAGAATTCCACGGAGGCGACGCTGACGGTATCCCCCGGCAAGGCATACCGCTGGGAGCCATCCGCCGACGGGTCCCTTGAACTCTCCGACGAGTGGCTCCTGGCTGGCTCCGGCGAGTGCCTGATCTCCCTGAACCCCGGGACGCACAGCATTTCCGGAGGGCGCGTGCGGATCATTGACGCGCTGGAGGCATCCAAGTGGAACGAGTGCGTGGTGAGGTGGGACGGATACGGCGCGCGCCTCTACGTTGTGGACTGCGTGGACGACGGGGCCATCACCGCCACCGACCGCACGATCTCCGACCATGTGGGCAACGCGGTCTGCGTGAACCTCTACGACACGGTGGAGGTAAGCAACGGGGAGGTGCCGACCTTCACTGCCATCCTACAGGACATCCCCTCCTGGCTCACCATCTCCCCGGAGGGCGTTGCCTCAGGAACCCCCACGGGCACATACTCCGGAACCGTCACCGTCACCGTCACCGCGGCGCACTGCGACCCCGTGAGCTTCAAGGTCACTGTCTCCATCACGGAAAAGCCGGCGCCAACTGCCACAGTGATCTACAACCTGACCGTGACCAGTGGCGGCTTCCCCGCCTACAACGACGGCGACTACGTGTACGACGCGGCGACCAACACCGCCACCTGCACGAATCCATCCGGGTATGTAGCCGACTCCAAGCAACGCCGCCTCATTTACCAGTCCACGACGGGGCAGTGGCGCACGCAGTCGTCCAACGACGGCTCTTCCTGGATTGTGCCGACCTTCGGCGCGATCAGCTCCCCTAGCGCCACCTCCGACATCTCCTCCATTCTGGGGACGAAGACTTGGACGGACATTGGCGAGAGCACGACATGCACCGTGACGGTTACGAAGAAGCAATAGCCCACCACAGAAGGAGGCACAGACGACATGGACATCCGCACCTACTGGGTATCCCCATCCGGGAAAAAGTTCTACGCGCTCCCGAAGAGGTGGCACAACATCACGCCGTTCACCCCGGCGACCGCCTGCTACCACGGCTGGGGGATGTTCTGGGAGCGCATCCCGGAGGCTCCCGCGCGCACGCAGTGCACGAAATACGAGCTGTTGCAGTGCCTTGAGGAGCACTTCCCCGAATTGCTTGTCACGCTGAAGGAGAGATACGCCGCAAGCGAGGAGCTCCAGTTCTACTGGAATTCCGTGATCCGGCTGGACCGCGCGAACGCAGACTTCCAGAAGGCGGCAACACAGCTTGGCGTGACCAGCGAACAGCTGGACGGGATCTTCGCGAAGATCGGAAGCGCCACCGCTGGGGAGGGGACCGAGGCATGAGGCGGGAGGCTTTCGCAATGCTGGCGCGCCGCTCCCGCGGAGGGGCGGCGGAACCCTCCGGCGCGTTGCGCCTGATGGGCATTGGCGATTCCGGGAGCTCCGTGACGCTTGCCGCCAATGGCTCCCTTGCCCCCGACCTCTATTTCCGCACGGATAGCTCCCCCAAGTGGACGGCATACGCCGCAGGGACGGGCGTGTCGCTGGCGAAGGGCTCCTGGGTGGAGTTCGAGAACCGGGCGGACTGCGCGTTCTCCTCCTCCAACTACTTCCAGTTCTCCATGACCGGGAGCATTGCCGCGGACGGGAACGTTATGTCCATGTTCAACTACGCCACGGCTATGCCGGCGTATGGCGGGTATTACATGTTC
>CAVDSU010000016.1:0-24400 GCA_963611685.1 bacterium | reverse complement strand
GTTGAGTAGAACCACTGAACACACGGAAGCCGCTTCGCGGGACACGGAAACACACGGAAGACCCTTCTGACTATTTCCGTGGCGGCGGCAGCCGTTTCTGGGGATTCCGTGGTTGAGTAGAACCACTGAAGGACACGGAAGCCGCTTCGCGGGACACGGAAACACACAGAAGACCTTTCTGACTATTTCCGTGGCGGCGGCAGCCGTTTCTGGGGATTCCGTGGTTGAGTGGAACCGCAGAGGGACACGGAAGCGGCTTTGGGCAGAACGCCATCCTTGCAGAAAACAAAAAAGCCCGCCGTTTTATGGCGGGCTTTTTCGGAAGAGATGGTCGGGACGGAGAGATTCGAACTCTCGACCTTTTGTCCCCCAGACAAACGCGCTAACCAGGCTGCGCTACGTCCCGACGGATTTTGGGGGTGAAGGCTTTTGCCCTCCTTTCGGAAAGCGGGCTTACTATAGCCCTATGAGAGGGGTTTGCAAGGTTCGCGCAGAAAAAAGGGAGAAAATCGCGGCGTAGGCAAAAAGGCGCATCCTAGTCGTGCGCGCGTGGGCGTGCGGGAAACTCGGCTTACATTATTCCCGCGATTTCGGCGTCCCCCGCGGAGGGGGGCATAGTGTGGTGTTTTCTGCGTCGTTTGACAGGCGTTTTTTGGATACGGAGGAAGGGCGTTTCATGGGGTGGTTCAACAGTGACAAGGAGTTGCGGGAGCGGGAGTTACAGGTCGAGCAGAAGTATACGGAGATCAAGGCGCTCCTGCAGAGCCAGCAGAATGAGCTGACCGCGCGTTTCCAGGATCTAGGGAACCTGGGCGCCTCCATCATCACCCAGAGCGACCTGGAGGCCATGTACCAGGAGCAGCTCAAGACCCTGGAGCAGCAAAAGGAGTCCCTCTCGCGCGCCGTCACCGTCTATCAGGAGGCCGCGCAGCGCTTCCTGGACCGGGAGCAGGAGCTCTCCCAGCGGGAGCAATCCGTGGTGGAGCTGGAGTGCGACGCCAAGGCGTCCTTCGCCGCCGCGCTGGACGAGCAGATGCAGCCCCTGCGGAACCTGAAGTCCGAATTGGACGCCAAGGGCCAGCGGATCCTGACCATGCAGGAGGAGTTCAACCAGAACTTCGCCGTCCAGGACCAGAAGCTCCTGGCGGATTTCCAGCGCCTGAGCGCCGCCCTCAAGGAAAAGTTCGATGGCTTCCAGGCGGACCTGCTGAAAGAGAAGGAGGCCATTGCCACCCGCGAAGACGGCCTGAACAAGCGCGAGATGGCGCTGTCGGTCCGGGAGGCGGAGGTGCGCCAGGGCCTGACGGAAGAGCGTTCCGGGATGCTGGAGGAATTCAATGCCGCCAAGAGCCGCCTTGCGCAGCAGGAGGAGGGGCTGAAGAAGCTCTCCGAGGAGCTCTCCCAGAAGCGCATTTCCCTGGAGCGGCAGGAGAAGGACCTCGCTTCCCGCCTGGAGGCCGTGCAGAATCGCGAGGCCATCGCGGAGGCCGGCTTTGCCAAAGAGCGCGAGGCGATGCTGGGGCAGATTCAGGAGAGCCGCGAAGAGGCGACCAAGGCCATTGTGGAGATGCAGCGGCAGGCGAATCTCCAGTGTGACAAATTCCTCCAGGAATGGCAGTCGGTGCTGGGCGAGGGCCGCAGCAAGATGCTGGAGGGGCTGACGGCGGATGTGCAGGAGAAGCGGAATGCGCTGGCGGAGGACTACAAGGCTCTCTCCGAGCAGAAGCAGGCGCTCTCCCGCCGAGAGCAGGAGCTCTTGAAGAAAGAGGGCGACCTCCAGGTCGCGCAGGCCTCCCTGGAGCAGAAGGAGCGCTTCCTCCAGGAGAAGGAGCATATCATGGAAGAGCACTTCCGGAAGATTGCCGAAGAGCGCATCCAGGCCACCCACCGGGAGCTGGAGGCCATGCAGCAGTCCAAGGCGGAGCTCAGCCAGAAATACGCCGCGTTGCAGATGGAGATGGCGAAGTATCGCGCCGCCGGCAGCGCCGCCGCCAACGCCGCCAGCCTCTCCTGAAAAGACGCCACGACCTCTCCCTCACTCCCACCCGGATGACGCCCCAACGCACCATCCTGATCCTGGTCCTCCTCCTCTTCTTCCTTGGCGCCGGCTTTCCGGCGCAGGAGGGCTCCTCGCCCTTCCACGGGAGACTCGTCGCGCTCCCGCAATCCCAGGCAGAAGACGCGCTATTCCTGGAGGCGTGCATCGAGGGTCCCTCCGACGGAAAGCTCTCCCCGGGATGGGAGGTCGTCGTAGAGTCCCCGGGGGACTATGAATGGGAGACGCTGGAGTCGCCCGAGCCCGACGAAGAGGAGTGCCTCCCCGCCAACGCCACCCTGCGCCTCCGCGTGACCCCACGCCCTCCCCAAGGCGCAACCATATCCTTCGTATTCCAGGGATGCGTGAAGACCCTCTGCTACCGCCCCCAGACAATCCCCCTGGGCCAGGAAACGCCATCCCCCGACGCCCTCGAAGAAAAGGCCCCCGACCCCTCCGCCTTTCCCAAGGACTGGCGACTCTCCACGCCCCTCGGGGGATATGCCGACACGGACGCCTTCCTGGAATGGCTGGAGTCCACACAGACTGCCGACGGACGACCAGAACCCCGCGAGGACTTCCTTGCCCGGGGCTTCCGTCTCCACGGATGGCTCTGGGCCTGCCTGCTCGTGGTGGGCATGGGAGTTTTGTTGAATCTGACGCCCTGCGTACTCCCCATGATCCCCGTCACGCTGGGCGTCTTGGGCGCGCGGGGAAGCGGACAGGGCCGCGGGCGCGGCGCAATGCTGGGTGCGGCCTATGGCGGCGCCATGGCGCTGGCGTATGGCGGCGCCGGCGCACTCGTGGTGGCGCTCGGCGGCCAATTCGGCGCCCTCCACGCCAGCCCGCTCTTCCAATTCCTGCTGGCGGCACTCTTCCTGATCCTGGGACTCTCCCTCTTCGATCTCTTCTCCCTGGATTTCACGCGCTTCCGCAGAGGGCTCCCCGCTGACGCCAAACGGGGCTCCTACGCCACCGCATTCCTCCTGGGCGCCACCGCCGCGCTATTGGCGGGCGCCTGCGTGGCGCCGGTGCTGCTCTGGGTCCTGGCGCTGTCCACCGACCTCTACCAAAATGGCCACACCGGCGCCCTCTGGCTGCCGCTGTTGCTCGGCGTCGGGCTGGGCGCGCCATGGATCCTCCTGGGCGCCGGCATCGGCGCACTGCCCCGCCCCGGCGCCTGGATGAACCGCCTGAAATATCTCATGGGCGTCGTCATCCTGCTCTTCGCCTTGCGTTCCGCCGCCACCGGCGTCCGGCTCATGAAGGCGCCGAGCACCGCAACGGAGGGGCCCTGGATGGCGCAACTGGACGAGGCCACCACACTCGTCCAAGAAACAAAAAAGCCCCTCCTCCTGTATTTCCGAGGAGAGGCCTGCGCTGCCTGCGACAAGATGGAAAAAAGCACCCTCCGGGATTCCAAGGTGCTCGCCGCGCTGGAGGATTTCGTCTGCGTGGGCATCTGGGGGGACCGCCCGGAGAACCGCGCTCTGGCGGACGGCTGCCATATTCTGGGCTTCCCCACCTTCGTGGTGGCCCGCCCCGAAGAGGAGCGCCGCTAGAAGCG
This sequence comes from bacterium, assembly GCA_963611685.1. Taxonomy (GTDB): domain Bacteria; phylum Verrucomicrobiota; class Lentisphaeria; order Oligosphaerales; family Oligosphaeraceae; genus UBA1724. Next base: position 20,798 of record CAVDSU010000016.1, on the reverse strand, counting down.
GTGGTAGGTCCAGGAGAGGGGCCGGTCGTTTTCGTAGGGCATGTATCCGTGGAAGGGCCGGGGATCGCCGTCAAAGACCAGCGGCAGAAAATATCGGTCGCCCTCCCACATGGGATACTTCTCGAAGTCCTTCAGGGGAATCCACGAGAGCGTTCCCTCCTCATTCTGGGAGAGCGGCGTGCCGCGGAAGGCGGTGATCAGGAAGACGAATCCCAGCCAGTCCTCGCCATGGGGACCAAAGCCCGTCCAGTTCACGGTGCCCCGCAATTGCATGGCGGTCACCTCTAGGGTGGACTCCTCGCGGATCTCCCGGACCATGCAGGCGCCGACGTCCTCGTTGGGCTCCAAATGGCCGCCTAGGCCGTTGTACTTGCCGAACTGCTCGTCGCCCTTCCGCGCAATGCGGTGAGTCATGAGCACGGACTGTCCATCCGGGGAGAGGATGTATCCCAGGGTGCTAAGGATGGGGCAGTAGTTTTTGGACATGGCAGAATATCGTCCTCAGAGGGAGAGTGCCGTCTGGAGGGACAATTCCTCCTTCGTGACGGGATGGACCAAAGCGAGCCCCCAGGAGAGCAGCGCAATGCCGCCCGCGGGGGCGAATGCACGGCTCTCCATAGGGGCGCCGTATTTTTCATCGCCGCAGATCGGGACTCCCGCCGCGGACAATTGCGCACGGATCTGGTGGTATCGCCCCGTCAGGAGATCGATCTCCAGGAGCATCGTCTTCGGGCGGGCCTCCAGGACTCGGTAGCGCAGGCGGCACTCCCGCGCCTCGGGATCGGAGGAATGCGCCAGTCGTGCGGCGTGTTCGTCGTGAATGAGCCAGTGTTTCAGCTCGCCCGCAGTTCCGAGGATTCGAGAAGGGTCGCCCCACACCAGTGCGTGGTAGGTCTTGCGGATTTTATGGTTCCGCTGCGCCTCATTGAGGCGAGAGAGCGCCTTGGAGGTGCGTGCGAAGAGCACCACGCCCCCCACCACGCGGTCAATGCGGTGCACCGCCTCCAAAAAGACCTCCCCCGGCTTCTGGAAACGCTCCTTCAGGAACGCCTTTCCGCGGGACTCCAGGGAGTCCTCGCGGGTGCCGGAGGGCTGGGTCAGCAGTCCCCAGGGCTTGTCGAGCACCAGGAGGTGGTTATCCAGATAGAGGGGTTCCTGCGTCATCGCAAGCGGGGCCTCTAGGACTCCTGATTCCACCAGATCTCCAGGTTGCCCATGGTCTCCCGGATGTCCTTCAGCTGATTCTCATCCTCGGCGATCTCGCGCTCGATGATGAACTCGCCCTGGAAACCCAGCTCCTTCAAGCGTCGGACAAAGACGGGATAGTGGACCATTCCCTGGCCCACCTGCTTCTCCGCGCCCAGGCACACGCCGTCGGTGGGCACGCAGCCATCCTTCACGTGGATGTTGCGGACATATTTTCCGAAGACCTCCAGGGCGTCCACGGGGCAGCCCTTTCCGTAGAGCAGCAGATTGGCGGGATCCAGGTTGATGCCCAGATTGTCCAGCCCGAAGTGTTCCTCGCAGGTCTTGATGGTGCGCAGCAGAGTCACGGGAGTCTCCTGTCCCGTCTCAAACCAGAACTGCAATCCCAGGCTCTTGCAGTGGCGCGCCACCTCCACGATGGCCAGCACCACGGGGCGGAACTCGGGATCGGTCATGTTCTCGGGAATGAATCCGCAATGGGTGATGATCGCGGGAATCCCCAGCTCCTTGGCAAAGTCCGCGGCCTGGCACAACTCCCGAATGCGCAGGGAGCGGTAGGGGGCGGGCACCAGTCCCAGGCTCAGAGGGCCCTCAGAGAAGTTCCAATAGACGGGGCCGCTGTAGCCCGCCCAGTAGGCGGAGGGAGACACCTGCTTCTCCGCCATCTGCTGCCGAATGGTCTCCAACACCCTGGCACGCAATTCCTTGTCCGCATAAAGAGCCGTGTTCCAGACGCAAATCTGGCAGGTCTTCATGCCCAGGGGCACAATGCGGTCGAAGATATGGCTGCAATCCGGAAAGACGGGATTGACAAGGGATCCGATTTTCAGCGTCATAGGGGCGTCCCTGCAAAAAAAAGATGATTCCTTAACCTGTGACAACGAAAAAGCCGCAATCGGCGCGGTTTCGGCAGCGATTGCGGCTTTCAGCATGGGCTTGGTTGGCGATGCGCTCCCTCCCCCGGGGGGGATTCGGCGGAGCGGGGATTCGCCGGAGGGAGCGCCCTACTCCTCCTCGTTGGCCAGGGCCTCCGCCACGTCGTCGGAGAGCTCCATGTCGTGGTAGACAGCCTGGCAGTCGTCATACTCCTCCAGGGCATCCACGAACTTCTGGACGCTCTTGGCGGTGCTGACCTCGGTGACCTGGGTGGTGCTCTCGGGGATCATGGCCAGGGTGGACTCGGTGGCCACGATGCCATTGGCCTCGAAGATGGCCAGGATCTTGGCGAAGGCGTCGGGAGCGGCGACGATCTCGGCGGTGCCGTCATCGACCTGGATGTCGTCCACATCCACCTCCATGAGCAGATCCATCAGCTTGTCCTCGTCAGCCCAGTCGCCCTCGACCACGAAGCGGCTCTTGCGCTTGAACTTGTAGGAGACCGCGCCGGAGCCGGCCATCTTGCAGTTGTGGCGGCTGAAGAAGGAGCGGATGTCGGAAGCGCAGCGGTTCTTGTTGTCGGACATGCAGTTGATGATGACGGAGACGCCACCGGCCGCGTAGCCCTCGTAGGTGAATTCCTCGATGGCCGCGCCGCCCAGCTCGCCCGTGCCCTTCTTGATGGCGCGGTCGATGTTGTCGTTGGGCATGTTCGCCGCCTTGGCAGCCGCCACTGCGGCGCGCAGACGGGCATTCAGCGCGGGATCGCCGCCGCCCTCGCGGGCAGCCTGGATGATTTCCTTGGAGACGCGGGAGAAGATCGCGCCGCGCTTGGCGTCGGCAGCGCCCTTCTTGTGCTTAATGGACGACCATTTATTATGTCCGGACATAAGAGATAGACTCTCCTCTTTTTGGGTTGGAAGAAGATACGGATTAGGAAAAACGGCAAAATGTAAAGCCTCCGGGCGATTTTTCCACTAGCCCCCGCCACTCCCTTTTCCCAATCCACCGTCATTTTGCGGGGGTCGCGGGGGGATTTTTCTTTAGGGGCCGTAGGGCAAAATGGCGAATGGGAATTACCTTTACCCTTATTCCGCGCCCTAGGCATAAGAACGCCCGAGCGCGCACGCGACGCTTTCCCTTTGAATTCCGTATAACCCCGCACACTCCCCCAGAAAACTAGGAGTCGCCTCCATGAAAAAAGCCCTTCTCCTCCTGGTCATGGCAATGACCCTCGCCGCCGGCAGCCTCTTCGCCTTCGACCAGACCGCACTGCAGCTCAGCATCTGGTCCCCCAAGCTGCAGCTGGTGCCCCCCGAAATCGCCATCACCGGCCTGAAGCTGAACCTGCCCTACGGCAGCAACTGCCAGATCACCGGACTGGACGCCGGATTGGTCTCCATCTCCCGCGACCAGGGTCCCGACCTGGCCGCCCGCGTCGCCGCCCTCCAGGTGAACCTGGTCAACTACACCAGCGGCTCCTTCTCCGGACTGCAGGTGGGACTGGTCAATGTCTCCGACACCTCCTGGGGCATCGTCGCCGGACTGGTCAACTCCGCCAACAGCCGCGCCAGCGGCGTCCAGCTGGGCATCATCAACTCCTCCCTCGAGTTCCGCGGCCTGGAGATCGGCCTGATCAACTACACCGAATTCCTGGAAGGCGTGCAGATCGGCCTGGTGAACATCGCCAAGCAGTCCACTCTGCCCTTCTTCCCCATCGTCAACATCTGCTTCTAGTGCGCGAAATCCCCGCGGATTTCTCCCACGGCGAAGAGCGCCGCAGCCCCCCCGGGGGCTAGCGGCAGAACGGGCAGCGCCCCGCCACCCAGGCGAGGAGGCTGCCCTTCCTTTTTTCCCCCGAAAGACACAAAAGCCCATGCGCCTCCCCGACCTCCCCAGGAAACACTGGATCCTCCTCGCCGGATTGGCGGCATACGCCCTCGCCGCACTGCTGACAGGCGCACTCCTCCTGCCACGCGCCTCCCGGGAAGCCGCACTCTCGCGCCGGCTCCTGGAGATCCAGCACGGCTGGCAAAGGCAGTCGCTGCTCGCCCAGATGGCGCTGGATGCACAGCTCAATGCGCGTCCGGAGCGCCGCGACGACCTCTTTGCGCAGGCGGCCCAGGAGCAGCACGCGCAGGAGGAGCGCCTGCAGGGCTTGCTGGACCTCTCGGGGAAGATCCCGCTGCACGCCTTCCGGGAGCTCTCCGAACAGCACCGCGCCATCTCCCACGCCCTGGACGCCCTCCGGGAATCCCGCGACCGCTCCCGCGCGCTGGAGAGCCTGGACGCCGCCCTGCAAACAGCCCACGAGGAGGTCCTCCAGGACCAGAAGGCCCTCACGCACTCCGTCTGGCCCACCCTCCTCTTCTGCCTCCTCTGGCCCGCACCCCTCCTGGGCGCCGCATTCTGGGCACTGCGCATCCTCTGGCGGCAACAGCGCCGGCAACGCCGCATCCTGGGCAACTACCTGGCGCTGCCCACGGCGACCCTCCTGGAGGGCGACGGCGATCCCCTCCCCCGCAATCCCGCAGAGCCCGGCGATCCCTTCCTGGAAGAGGGCCTGGCGGAATTGCTGAAGCGCGTGCGGCGGGAAGCGCAATCCCGGGAGCGCTTCATCGCCACCATGTCCCACGAGATCCGGACCCCCATGAATGGCCTATTGGGGTTCCTGGCCAGCCTCCAGGAGACGCAGCTCAACGACCAGCAGCAGCAGTATCTCAAGGTCATCGACGCCAGCGCAAAGGGTCTGGTCCACGTCATCAACGAAATCCTGGACTTCACCAAGCTGCGCGCCGGAAAGCTGGCGCCCTCCCCCGTCAGCTTCGACCTGCGCGCCTTCGCCCAGGAGCGGGTCACTCTCGCGCGGCAGGCCGCCCGCGGCAAGAAGGCCCTGAAGGTGCAATTGGACTTCCCGGGCGAGGGTCCCCTGCTGGTGCGCACGGATCCCTCGCTGTTGCGGCAGGTGCTGGACAACATCCTGGGCAACGGCGTGAAATTCACCGACCGCGGCGAGGTGGTCCTGGAGATCCGCGCCGCCACGCAGCCCGATTCCCCCCTGCTGAAACTGGACTTCTCCGTGCGGGATTCCGGCATCGGCATGACCCAGAGCGAGCAGGAGCACCTCTTCCGACCCTACGAACAGGCGGGACTGGCCATCGCCCGAAAATATGGCGGAACGGGCCTGGGTCTCACCATATCCCATGCGCTGGTGGAGCTACTGGGCGGCGAACTGCGGGTCGCCAGCAATCCCGGCGAGGGCAGCAACTTCTTCTTCACCCTCCAGTGCCCGCCCGCACGCCCCGAAGAGCAGGTGCATCTCTCCGATCTCTACCACGTGAAGCTCCCCCGCGCCGAACTCCGGAAACGCCGCGCGCTCCTGGTGGACGACACCCTCACCAATCTCTTCCTCCTGGAAACCATCTGCCAGTCCGTGGGACTGCCCTACCGCACCGCCGAAAATGGCCGCGAGGCGCTGGAACTCTGCAAGGAACAGCACTTCGACGTCATCTTCATGGACATCCAGATGCCCATCATGGACGGATACACCGCCATCCGCGAAATCCGGAAGCTCCCCGACACCGCCACCACGCCCATCGTGGCGCTCACCGCCTCCGCCTACCAGGAGGACGTGGAGAAGGCCCTGGGCGCCGGCTCCACCGGATTCATCCCAAAGCCCTTCGAACGCGACCAGCTCCTCCTCTGCATCGCCGAGGCGCTGGGCATCGCCGCCGAACGGGAACTGCGGGACGACCGGCAGGAGATCCCCGAGCCCCCGGAACAGGCCATTATCCGCAGGATGCACGACTTCATGCAGGAGCAATACCAGCTGCCGCTGGGCACCATCAAGATGATCCTGGGACAGACCCTCGCCGACTGGCGCCCCCTGCTGGACAACCTGGGCAGCTACGCCCAGCAGGGCAACGCCAAGGAGACCCTGGCGCTGCTCCATCGCCTCAAGGGAATGCTTGCCGCCATCGGACTGCTGGACCACTCCGAAAAGACCGTTACCCTCATGGAGGCCTTCCGCGAGGGCCGCAAGGAGGAAGGGCAGACCATGCTGCTGGGCTTCCTGCAGTCCCTCGCCCGGATCTTCAAGGCGCTGGAATCCGACGTGACCCTCCCCGGCTGACACACCCACCCACACGCCCACCGTGCTGACCCTACGCTTCCAATCCGGAACCCTCCTGGTGGAGAACGACGCCCCCAGCGCCACGCCGCCCCCCGCCGCAGTGTCCGCACTCTGCCAATACGACAAGCGCGTGGACGCCTGGCGGGCGCCCGCCTGCCACTACGCACCCATCCTCCTGACTCTCCATCGGGGCGACATCCCCTTCCGGGATCTCGCCCGGGAATACGTCCCCCTGGAAAGCCTCCCGCCCTTCGCGCGGGAACCCCGCTTCTACCAGCGGGAGGCCCTGGAGGCCTGGCGGAAGAAGCAGCGCCGGGGGCTGGTGGTGCTTCCCACGGGCACCGGGAAGTCGTTTCTGGCGCAGATGGCCATCGCCGACGCCGCGCGTTCCACGCTGGTGGTAGTCCCCACGTTGGATCTCGTGGCGCAGTGGGCATTGCAGCTCCAGGCCGCCTTCGGACAGCCCGTGGGCATCTGGGGCGGCGGCAGCCACGAGACCGGGCCCATCACCGTCTCCACCTACGACTCCGCACTCCTCTGCATGCCACACCACGGAAACCGCTTCGGACTCCTGGTCGTGGACGAATGCCACCACCTCCCCGGACCCGCATATTCCCAAATCGCCCGGGAATGCCTGGCGCCCTACCGGCTGGGACTCACCGCCACCCCCGAGCGCAATGACGCCCTGGACGCCGAATACGCCGCCCTCCTGGGCGAAATCTGCTATCGCAAGGAAATCACCGACCTCCCCCAGGAGACCGTCCTGGCGCCCTACGAGACCCAGACTATCCCCACCCCGCTGGACGACGAAGAGCGGGAGCGCTACCAGCAGGCGCGCGGGATCTACATCGGCTTCCTCCACGAAAAGGGCATCAACCTGGGCTCCCGCCAAGGCTGGGGGAACTTCCTGCGCGCCTGTTCCCGCGAGCCCAATGGCCGCCAGGCGCTGCGCGCCTATTGGGAGCAGCGCCGGATCTCCCGCTCCCCCCAGAGCAAATTCCGCATGGTGGCGAAGCTCCTGGATGCCCACCGGCACGACCGCACACTGATTTTCACCGCCGACAACGACACCGCCTACCAAATCGGAAACGCCTTCCTGCTGCCCGTGCTCACCCACCACACCAAGACCGCCGAGCGCATGGCATTCCTGGAGGCATTCCGGGAGGGCCGCTATCCCGTTCTGGTCACCAGCAAGGTCCTCAACGAAGGCGTGGACGTGCCCGCCGCCAATGTCGGCATCGTGGTCTCCGGCTCCGGTTCCGTCCGGGAGCACGTCCAGCGCCTGGGGCGTATCCTCCGCCCCGCGGAGGGCAAGACCGCCATCCTCTACGAGCTGGTGACCCCCGATACCGCCGAGACCTATACCTCCGAACGCCGCAGAATGCACCCGGCCTACAACGGCTGAGACACCGCCATGCTCCTCCCCGCACACGTCAGCGCATTCTCCCGGCAAGGGACCCTCCACCCACGCTTCGCCCCCCGCACGCCGGAAATCCTCGCCCTGGCAGAGCAGATGCTCCAGACCTTCCAGGAGGCCTTCCAAAACCATCTCCCCCTGGGACAGCTGGACGAACTCCTTCAGCCACTGCTGGAGACCGCCACCGACCGGCGGCTGGCACTGGGACTCCGAAAGCTCCTGGAGGACCGCTGCCACTGCACTCTCGACGACGACACCGATTTTGCCGCCGAGCGCGCGAAGCTCCTGGAGGCCTCCGCACAACTCCTCCTGGGAGACGCACCCCTCCCCCAGAGCGATTCCTGGCAGACGGCATTCCTATGCCGCTTCCCCCAGAGCCCCCTCCTGGCCGCAGGAAACCTCTACGGCGATCTCCCCGAAAACCAGACCATCCTCCGCTTCGAGGCACTCACCCCCGAACAGCTCCTGGATCGCTACGACACCGGCGTCATACAGGCACTGCTCCTGGACTGCAAGAGCCTGACAATCACCGTGGGCGCCGCCGAGGCACCGCAATTGCGCAGGCTCTGCCAATATCTCCGGTTCTTCCAACTCCTGGCAGACATCGAGGTCCTTCCGCCCCGGGAGTCCCCCCGCGACGAACCGCCCCTCCAACAGCTCAAAATGACCGTGGATGGCCCCGCCGCCATCCTGGAACACGGCCGGAAATACGGCCTCCAGCTGGCGCTCTTCTTCCCCGCAGTCTGCACCATGCCCGCCTGGAAAATGAAGGCGGTGGTCCTCTGGAAAGACAAGGAGTCCGAGCTCGTCCTGGACCAGGGCTCCGGCCTGAAGTGCCCCTACCATAACTTCGCCGCCGCACTCCCCGAAGAGGTCCGACGCTTCCGGGAAAACTTCCCCGCCGACGCCCCCTGGAAACTCCTGGACGACGCGCCGCCCCTCAAAACCCACGGCGGACAAGCCGTATTCCCCGATTTCGCATTCCGCAAGCGCGGCGCCGCCAAGACCTATTCCCTGGAACTCTTCCACCGCTGGCACGCCACCGATCTCCTCCGCCGACTGCAATACCTGGCCGCTCACCCCAAGACGACTCTCCTCGTCGGCGTGGAACGGGCCCTCCTGAAACGACAGGAAATCGCCGAGGCACTGGAAGGCTCCGAGGCCTTTGCACGCGCGGGGTTCCTCTATCGGGACTACCCTACCCACGAAAAGGTCCTGAAGGCGCTGGATTCCCTCGCCGAAAAACAGGATACTCCCCCAAGGAAATAGAGTATTTTGGAAGGGGATTCGGGCCTCCTCGCCCCAAATCCACCATTCCCAAAGGGGTGTTCACGAATATATTAGTCTCCACCTGCCGCCCGCAGAAAGCCCCCCCCGCGGCGCCCTGCCCGCGTTGCGGCAGCCCCCCCTTCTTTCCCTGTCCTCCCTATGCGAATTCCAGCCGTGAAACAACTTCTCGCCCTGTTGACCTTTGGTCTATTCCTCGTCACCCTCTCCGCCGCGGACATCTACCTCTATGAGAACCGCGCCGACCGTCCCCCCGCCAAGGAGTGGAATCTGATGGCGGGGAAGGTCTCCGTGCAGCAGACTCCCTGGCCCAACGGCGAATCGGGCCTCACCACCAAGTTCACCTACTCTGCAGATCCCGAAGGTTGGCCCTCCGCAAAGATCTTCTTCCCCGAGGGCCTGCGGGACTGGAGCAACGCCAAGACCCTCACCATCCAGGTCTACTGCGAAATCCAGGGCAAGGTGAACATCTGCCTGGCCACCTACACCGATCCCAAGACCAAGAATCTGGGCGAAGGCGACTACCTCCAGTTCGATCCCGGACGGCACACCATCGTCATCGACCTGAATATCGTCAAGGACTTCGATCTCAGAAACGTCAAATACCTGGACTTCTTCGCCTCCTGCCCCCAGAAAGACTACTCCCTCTACGTGGGCGACATCACCCTCCAGTGCATCTCCGAAGAAGAGGAGGCCGCCAACCGCGCCGCCGCACTCCAGGAGGTCGTCCGCGGCTTCTCGTGGCGCGCAAAGGCCCTGGAAAACCAAATCCCCCCCTCCGCCCAGACCCTCCAGGCCGCCCTCCAGAAAATCTCCCAAAAGCAGCAGACCACCTGGGACGAAGTGAAGTACCTCCAGAAGCAGGCCGCCAGCGTATTCCCGCGCCTGGACAGCGTCCTCTTCCGCAATGAGGCGGCCCTCCACAATGGGCTAGGTGCCCTCTGGTGCGCTCCCGAAGAGAAGGTCCTGCGCAAGGACTACGCCTTCTATGACGCCCCCAGCCACGACTACACCCTGGACGCCGCCCGCGGCGAGGGCGAATCCGCCCAGCTGGTGGCATACTCCCTGGAGGGAAATCCCGGCGTCTCCGTGAAGCTCCTCCAGCAGCCCGCCCTGGAAGACGGCACCCTCCTGCCCGCCGAGGCCCTCAAGGTCTCCCCCGTGGGATACGTGAAGGTCACCAATCCCCAATACACCATGGAGCACCTGGGCTACTGGCCCGACCCCATCCTGGAATACCTCCAGAAACCCGTCGCCCTGGAAAAGCAGGCCTACCAGAGCTGGTGGCTCGACGTACAAGTCCCCGAAGACCAGAAGCCCGGACTCTACCAGGGATCCCTCCAGGTCGCCGACGACAACGGCAACAGTCTCCTCATGCCCTTCGCCGTCCGCGTCCATGACTTCACCCTGAAACACGGCGTGCCATACTTCTCACCCTGCTGCCTGCCCTACGAGGACTCCCTCCAGAGCTACGTGACCGACCGACGGCAATACTGGGAGGCCATCGCCTCCATGCTCATTCAGCACCGACTCGATCCCGCCGAAATCTACTACTACATGGAACGAAGCTCCCTGGTGGAAAACGCAAAGTGGCTCATCGAGCACGGCGCCACCGGCTTCAACATGGGCTTCATCAACACGGAGGTGGACGACGCCTTCGCCAACCAAATCGCCGACGCATACCGCCGCTGCCAGGAGGCCGGCATCCTCGACAAGGCGTACATCTACTGCTATGACGAAAAGCCCGCCAGCATGTTCGACATGATCAAGCGCTCCCTGAAGCGCGCCCGACAGATCGCCCCCGGAATCCCCGTCTGCACCACCCTCTATGACGCCTCCTTCGGCGAAACCAGCGGGCTGGACGAGGTCATCGACCAATGGATCCCCCTCAATACCTCCTACGACCGAAACGCCGACGCCGTCCTGCGCGCACGCTCCCGCGGCGACAAGGTCGCCTGGTATGTCTGCTGCGCCCCCACCAGCCCCTTCGCCAATATCCTCCTGGACCAGCCCGCCGCCGGAAACCGACTCCTCATGGGCTTCATGGCCAAGAAATACGGCACCGAGGGCTTCCTCTACTACAACACCTGCCGCTGGCTCGAAACCCCGTCCAACAAACCCATCACCATCCCCGTAGACGGCGACTCCACGCTCCTCCCCGCCCCCTGGAAGGGCGAGTCCTTCCAGAACTTCCCCGGCGATGGACGCCTCATCTACCCCGGAAAGGACGCACCCCTGCCCACCGCACGACTCAAGAGCATGCGCGACGGCATGGAAGACTGGATGTACCTGGACCTCCTGGAGAAGGCGCTGGCGGACTCCGGCAAGATGCCCGCCGACTGGCAGGAGCGCGCCAAGAAGGAGCTCCAGGTGGAGGACTCCCTGGTGAAAAACCTCGCCGAGTGGACCCGCGATCCCGCACCCATCCAGGCGAAGAAGCTCCGCATCGCCGCACTCCTGGATCAATACGCCCAGCAGAATCCCTAAGAACACCTTTTTTCTCCCCACTCCCATACTCCCTCCCGACCAACCATGAAACGACTTCTGACCCTCCTGACCTTCGGGCTCTTCCTGCTCTCTCTCGCAGCAGAGGACGTCTACCTCTTCGAAAACCGCGCCGACCGCCCCCCGCAGAAAGAGTGGCGACTGGGCTACGCGGCCTCCATCTCCATGACCCAGACTCCCTGGCCCGACGGCACCTCGGGACTGGCCATGAAGCTCACTTACAAACCCTGCCCCGACGGCTGGCCCTCCGCCAAGCTCTTCCTCCCCGAAGACCTGCGCGACTGGAGCAAGGCAAAGACCATCACCCTCCGGTTCTACTGCGAAAAGCAGGAGAAAATCTGCCTGAACATCGCCACCTATACCGACCCCAAGACCAAGAAGCTCACCCCGGGAGACGGCATGCGCTATGAGCCCGGCATGCACACCATCGTCCTCGACCTGGCTACGGTCAACGACATGGACCTGCACAATGTCAAGTTCCTCGACATCTTCGCCGACCGTCCCTCCCTCAACTACTCCCTCTACGTGGGCGACATCACCCTACAGGTACAGTCCGCCGAAGAACTGACCGCCAGCCGCGCCGCCGCCCTCCAGGAGGTCGCCCGCGGCTTCCAGTGGCGCGAAAAGGCCCTGAGCCACCAAATCCCCGCCATCGCAAAAACCCTCCAGGCCTCCCTGGCATTCCTCTCCCGAAGGGTCCCCGAGGCCCTCACGGATGCACAGATCTCCTCCCTCCAAAACGCGGCCGAGGAGCTCTTCCCCCGCATGGACCAGGTGCTCTTCCAGCGAAATGCCGCCCTCCACAACGGCCTGGGCGCCCTGTGGTGCCTTCCCGAGGAGAAGGTCCTGCGCGAAGACTACGCCTTCTATGACGCCCCCACCCCGGAATACACCCTGGACGCCGCACGCGGCGAAGGCGAGTCCGCGCAGCTGGTCGCCTACGCCACAGAGCCCCTCCAGGCAGTCTCCGTGAAGGTCCTGCAGCTCCCCGCCCTGGAAGACGGCACTGCCCTCCCCGCTGACGCCATCAAAGTCTCCCCCGTGGGATACGTGACCATCACCGATCCCGCCTACGCCGTAAAGCACCTGGGATACTGGCCCGACCCCATCCTGGAATACCTCCAGAAGCCCATCGCCCTGGAAAAGGACCGCTACCAGAGCTGGTGGCTCGACGTGCAGGTCCCCGAAGGCCAGAAGCCCGGTCTCTACCAGGGAACCGTCCAGGTCTCCGCCGAGGGCGAGCGAGATATCCTCATGCCCTTCGCTGTCCGGGTCCATGACTTCACCCTGAAGGCAGGCGTCCCCTACTTCTCTCCCACCTGCATCCCCTACGAAAACGAAATCCAGAAGGCCATCCCCAACACCCGGAAATACTGGGAGGCAATCGCCTCCATGCTCATCCAACACCGCCTCGATCCCGCAGAAATCTACTACTTCATGGACCGCAGCTGGATCGTGGAGAACGCGAAATGGCTCCTGGAACACGGCGCCACCTCCTTCAACATGGGCTTCATCAACAAGGAGGTGGACGACGCCTTCGCCGCACAGATCGCCGACGCCTACCGCCGCTGCAAGGAGGCCGGCATCCTCGACAAGGCATACATCTACTGCTACGACGAACAGCCCCCCGAAAAATTCGAGATGATCAAGCGCTCCCTGAAGCGCGTCCGCGAAATCTGCCCCGGCATCCCCATCTACACCACCCTCTATGACGGCACCTTCGGCGCACGCAATGGCCTGGACGAGGTCATCGACGGATGGATCCCCCTCAATACCTCCTACGAAAAGAACGCGGAGTACGTCCCCCAGGCGCGTGCCCGCGGCAACAAGGTCTGCTGGTATGTCTGCTGCGGCCCCACCAGCCCCTACGCAAACATCCTGCTGGACCAGCCCGCCGCCGGCAACCGCCTCCTCATGGGATTCATGGCCAAGAAGTACAAGACCGACGGCTTCCTCTACTACCGCGCCTGCGGCATGCAAAAATACACCAAGAACCCCAACGGCGGACACACCGCGGCCTACATCACAACCCCCGTGGACGGCGATTCCACTCTCCTCGCAGATCCCTGGGTCGGAGAGTCCTTCGGTAGCTTCCCCGGCGACGGACGGATCATCTACATCGGCAAGGAGGCGCCCCTGCCCACCACACGACTCAAGAGCATGCGCGACGGCATGGACGACTGGATGTACCTGGATCTCCTGGAGAAGGCGCTGAACGACTCCAGCAACATGTCCGCCGAATGGCAGGAGCGCGCCCAGAAGGAGCTCCAGGTGGAGGAGTCCCTGGTGAAGAACCTCGCCGAGTGGACCCGCGACCCCGCGCCCATCCAGGCAAAGAAGCTCCGCATCGCCGAACTCCTGGACCAATACGCCCAAAAGAATCCCTAGGACCACATCCCTAGAATGACGACACCGGGGCCGGATGGCGACAACGCCCTCCGGCCCCCGCTTTTTCTAGGGAAATGCCCCAACTCCGGATATATTAGCGAGACACTTTTTCCCACACACCGCCCCCCCCCCTTCCCGCGTCCATGAAACGACTCCTGACGATCCTGACCCTCGGACTCCTCCTGCTCCCCCTCGCCGCAGAAGACGTCTATCTCGTCAAAAACCGGACAGACCGTTCTCCCTCCCAGGACTGGAGCCTGAATAGCTCAAAATACATCAGCATGGAGCAGGTAGCCTGGCCCGATGACCCCTCGCAACTGGCCGTGAAGTTCACCTACAAGCCCTGCCCCGACGGCTGGCCCTCCGCCAAAGTCTATCCGTCCGGAGTCTTGAAGGACTGGAGCAAGGCCAAGACGATTACGATTCCGATCTACTGCGAAATAAGATCAAAGATCGGCATCAAAATCACCACGGATACCAACGTTGGCGGCGACGGCAACAAAATACAAAAAAGCCTCTATTCTTCGGAAAGCGACGTGATCCACGAGCCTGGCACGCACACCCTCGTCTTCGACCTGGCCGCCATAACGGACATGGACTTGTCCGCCATCTGCTATCTCGACATCTTCGCGGACAAACCCTCCGACACCTATTCCATCTACGTAGGCGACATCACCCTCCAGGTCCAGACAGAAGAGGAACTGGCCGCCAAGCGCGCCGCCGCCGTCCAGGAAATCGCCCGGGGGTACCAGTGGCGCATGGCGGCGCTGTCGCCCCAGGCGCCCTCCCCGGAAAAGAATTTCCAGCCCCTCCTCAAGCTCCTGGCGAAGGATTCCTCCACCTTCACCGATGACGCACAGGTATCCTCCCTCCAGGCCGCCGCCGACGAGCTCTTCCCGCAACTGGACAAGCTCCTCTTCCAGCGCCAGGCCGCCCTCCACAATGGCCTGGGCGCCCTGTGGTGCCTGCCCGAGGAGAAGGTCCTTCGCAGCGACTACACCTTCTATGACGCACCCACCCCGGAATACACCCTGGACGCCGCCCGCGGCGAAGGCGAGTCCGCGCAGCTGGTGGCCTTCGCCACAGAGGCGCTCTCGGGCGTCTCCGCGAAGGTCCTCGGCCAGCCCACCATGGCCGACGGCACCACGCTCCCAACCAGCGCCATCACCCTCTCTCCCGTGGGATACGTGACCATCACCAACCCCCAATACACCGTGGATCCCCTGGGATACTGGCCCGACCCCATCCTGGAATACCTCCAAAAGCCCATCGCCCTCGAAAAGGAGACCTACCAGAGCTGGTGGCTGGACGTCCAGGTGCCCGCCGACCAAAAGCCCGGTCTCTACCAGGGAACCGTACAGCTCTCCGACACTTCCGGTCCGAACATCACCCTGCCCTTCGCCGTCCGCGTCCACGAATTCTCCCTAGCACAAGGCGCACCATACTTCTCGCCCACCTGCCTCCCCTACGAGACCCAAATCCAAAAGGTCATCGCACAGAATGCCGGCGAAAGCGCCAGCGACTACGCCGCCCGCATCCGGACATACTGGAAGGACATCGCCTCCATGCTCCTCCAAAACCGCATCGACCCCGCGGAAATCTACTTCTTCATGGACCGCAGCTCCCTCGTCGACAACGCGAAGTGGCTCCTGGAACACGGCGCCAACGGCTTCAACATGGGCTTCATCAACTTCAACAACAGGGAGGGTGACTTTGTCAATCAGGAAATGACCGACACTCTCGCGGCGCAAATCACCGACGCCTACAATCGCTGCAAGGAGGCCGGCATCCTCGACAAGGCGTACATCTACTGCTTCGACGAGGCGACGCCCGACAAATTCTCCGCAATCAAGACCGCCCTGGAACGCGCCCGAAAACTCGCCCCCGATATCCCCATCTACACCACCCTCTACGACGGCTCCTTCGGCGTCTCCAGCGGCCTGGATGCCGTCATCGACGGATGGATCCCCCTCAATACCTCCTACGAAAAGAATGCGAACGCCGTCACCCAGGCACGCGCCCGCGGCGACAAGGTATGCTGGTATGTCTGCTGCAACCCCCAAAGCCCCTACGCCAATCTCCTCCTGGACCAGCCCGCCGCCGCACACCGACTCCTCATGGGATTCATGGCGAAAAAATACGCCGTCGAGGGATTCCTCTACTACCGCGCCTGCGGATGGGTGACCTACGACGAAAGCAACAACTACAAGGACTCCTACATCACCACCCCCGTGGACGGCGACTCCACGCTCCTCGCAACACCCTGGATCGGCGAGGCCTACCGGAAATACCCCGGCGACGGACGGCTCATCTACCCCGGAAAAGAGGCGCCCCTGCCCACCCAGCGTCTCAAGAACATGCGCGACGGCATGGACGACTGGATGTACCTGGGACTTCTGGAGAAGGCGCTGGCCACTCCCACCAATATGCCTGACGAATGGAAAGCCCGTGCCACCCAGGAGCTCCAGATCGAGGAGTCCCTGGTGACCAGTCTGTCTGAATGGACCCAGGAACCCGCGCCCATCCAGGCAAAGAAGCTCCGCATCGCCGAACTCCTGGACCAATACGCCCAAAAGAATCCCTAGGACCACATACCTAGAATACCACCCCCCAGGGCCGGACGGTTCCCCACCGCCCGGCCCTGCTTTTTCTAGGTAAATGCCCCGCCTCCGGATATATTAGCCCCATACCTGCTTCCCTCAAAACACCACCCACCGCAACGACCATGAAACGCTCTCTCGCACTCCTGCTTGCCCTGCTGGGACTCTCCTGCGCACTCTCCGCAGCCGAGCGCCCGAAACTCGGGGATCCCGACTTCTTCCCCATCACCGCCTGGGGCTTCTGGGAATGGCTCAGCGAGGATCCCGACCAGGAGATCTTTGACGACATGGCCGAGGCCGGCATCACCATCGCCGGCTTCACCTCCTCCACAAAGTGCCTGGACAAGCTCCAAAAGGCGGGGCTGTACACCTTCGCCTGCCACAAAATCCCCAGCGAGGCCTTCTGGAACGAAGAGGGCAAGTCGCCCGATGAGGCCGCCATCCGAAAAGGCATCCGCGATACCATCGAATTCTACGGAAAACACCCCGCCATCGCGGGATATCTCCTCCAAGACGAACCGACCGCAAAGCGATTCCCCGTCCTCGCCATCGCCGCCGAAGAAATCCAGAAGGCGCAGCCCGGAATGCGCCCCTACATCAACCTCAACCCCAACTACGCGCCAGCGGACTACCTGGGCGCCCCTACCTGGAAGGAATACGCCGAGCGATACATGGACGAGGTCAAGCCGCCCATCCTGGGATACGACTTCTATGCACTCTTCGAGGACCCCAACGAGCCCCTGCGCCCCGGATACTGGGCCCAGCTGGCGGAATGCCGCGAGGTCGCCCTGGCGAAGGGCGTCCCCATGGAGACCTGCCTCCTCTCCGTGGGACACCTCCTCTACCGCATCCCCTCCGAAAACGACCTCTTCTTCGAGGTCTACAGCGCGCTGCTCTACGGCGCAAAGGGAATCCTCTACTTCACCTACTTCGATCCCGGACTGGCAAACTACCGGCACTCCCCCGTGGACGCCTACGGCAACCGCACCGAGACCTGGTACGCCATGCGCACCGTCAACAACAGCGTCCACACCCTGGCGCCCCTCCTCAACCGCCTGGAGTCCACCGCAGTCTACCACTTCCAGCCCACGCCCCCCAGGGAACGGGAGGACGCCCCCGGCCCCGATAGCCTCATCATGGGAGTCTCGCAACCCAACCAGTCCCTGGCCATCGGCGAATTCCGGGACCGCGAAAACGGCGACGTCTACGTCATGGTCCTCAACAAGGACCTGAAGCTGTCCACCCACATCAACGACCTCCAGTGGCGCAACGGCGCCCCCGAGGACATCCAGATCTGCAGCCAGAAGCGGAAGGGCGAGCTCTGCTGGTTCGGCGGCGAAAACTACTGGATCGCCCCCGGACACGCCACGCTCCTGAAGATTGGGAAATAGCCCCCTGCCCCAAAGACACCCATTATGAAACACGCATTCCTCCTCCTGCTCACCCTCACCGCCGCACTCTTGGCCATGCCCCTCCCCGAGGCATTGACCTACATCAATGCCAGCACCGACAAAGACCCCCTGACCTACGAAATCGGCGAGACCATCACCTTCACCGTAAACTTCGGCGAATACAACGACCAGATCCCCAAGGGCACAAAGCTCGCCTGGTGCCTCCGCGGCGATGACGGACAAAACCGCACCGGCGTCCTGGAATGGGATCCCGCTGCCACAAACACCATCCAGGGCTCCCTGGCTACCAACGGCTTCCTCTGGCTCCGCGTCGAATTCCTGGACCAAGACGGCAAGAAGCTCCAGTTCGCCTTCGGCGGCGACGCATACCTGACCGCCGGCGCCGCCGTCCATCCGGAACTCCTCCAGGGCGTCCAGCCCCCCGCCGACTTCGACGAATACTGGGATGACCAGCGACAGGCGCTGCTGGATCTGCCCCTGAAGACGAAGATCGAGCCCTTCCTGGAAAAAGAGCAGTGCACCATCTACAAGGTCACCGCGAACTGCCTGGGACCCCGCCCCATGACCGCATGGCTCTGCATCCCAAAAAACGCCGCAGAGAAGTCCCTGCCCGTGGTCGTCGGATTCCACGGATACGGCTTCGCCGGACCACAGTATCGCGATCCCACCTGGCTCAATGAAACCGAGATGATCCGCATGGATGTGGGCGCACACGGCGCCGACCTGGGACGCGAACAGTCCTACTACGACGCCTTGGAAAAGTCCCTCAACAGCGACAAGGGAATGGGATACGCCTTCGACTACCGCGAAAACCAAAACCGCGACACTGCATACTTCCACGGCATGGCACTCCGCGTCATGCGCGCCCTCCAAGTCGCCAAGACCCTCCCACAGTGGAACCAGAAGGACCTCATCGTCGAGGGCTCCAGCCAGGGCGGACTACAGTCCATCTGGGCCGCCGCCCTGGATCCCGATGTCACGCTCGCAAAACCCACCGTCCCCTGGCACGCCGACATCGCCGGACAGGAACAGCTGGGACGAGTCTTCGGACCCTGGAAAATCCCCTACACCCCCGCACTGGAATACTACGACACCATCCACATGGCACACCGAATCCACTGCCCCGTGGAAATCCCCCGCGCCGGTCTGGGAGACTACGTCTGCCCACCCTCCGGAATCGCTGTCTTCTACAATAACCTCAAGTGCCCCAAGACCATCCACTGGTTCCAGGGCTCCGACCACGGCTTCGTCCCCAAAGGCTCCCTCATCTATACCAGAAAGGAATAAAGGAGAAAGGAGAAAGGGAAAGATAGATAGTAAAAAAGGGGAAATTCGGCCTGGGTTTCGGTTCTGAAACCCAGGCCGAAATCTTCCAGCGCGTACGCCACGCGACGTCACGCGTGCCCCCCCCTAATTAGCAGCTAGCTAGTAGTGGCTAGTTGCTAGTCTATGCGGTGCCTGCGGCGCCCTTCCCCCCCCAGACGGAGCGGTACGGTACCGCGGCGTGTGCCGCGGAAGAGCCGCGCAGCGACCTTATAAACCTACTACCTTCCCCCTATTACCTATTACCTAGCCGCCTGCGGGGGTACGGGGGCGGCGGTCCCCCCGTCCTTTGGAGCTCTTCCTACGAAACCAGCGCTAGACAGGCACGCGTTAATGGAAAACACGCGCCGCGGAGCGACCAAGAGATCGGCACTATTCCGCCGAAGATTCGGCGGCACCATTGCCCCCCCACATTGTCCATTACACACTACGCATAAGCGCAAACTCCTAACTCCCAACTGCGCGCCAATGCGGGCGCGCTTTACGCACGCGACGGATCTTCCCGGTGCGGGGTTTCGCCCTAGCGAAACCCTGGCCGAAACCCCTCCTTCCTCCCTCCTCCCTCCTCCTTTTTTACACAAAAAAGGGCCCCCGTGCCTGGTGGCGCGGGGGCCCTTTTTGCGTCAGGCGCTTGCGCCCTTACTGCATGATCTTATCGCCGCCCATGTTGCTGTTGAAGCCGGGATACCAGTAGTACTGGGTCAGCAGGTTGTAGTCGTTGCACTTCTGGTCGTTGATGGCCTCCACGTGTCCGTCGCCGAAGGCGAAGTTCATCATCTTGGAGTGACGGAAGTAGGCAGCACGGATGGTGAGGTCGCTCATGGAAACGACCTGGTCACCGGAGGTGCAGAAGAGATTCTTCAGACCAGCCTTGTTGGTTCCGTCAAAGACGTTGACGAAGATGGAGGGATACTTGATGGTGCTGATGCGGTGCCAGTTGGAACCGATGCTCAGGCTCTCGGCATTGTTGTTGTTCCAGCCATAGAGGAAGCTCATGCCGATGCTGGCCTGGTAGCCAATGTTACCGAGGACGCGCTCGCTGGTGGGGCAGGAGGGGCAGTGCATGATCTTGTGCCAGGCGGACTTGTCCGTGCCACTATCCAGATCCGCGGCCTTGGGATCCTTGTCATACCAGGTGGACCAGTCCATGGGGGTCTCGGGAATCATGGGGTTGTAGCAGAACCAGGGACGGCAGGGCTTGAAGCCATCGTCAGTGGCGGAGGAGTCAGTACCCCAGCCGGCACCACTGTTCGCGTAGCAGACGGCGGGCAGGTAGTCGTCGTAGTCGTTGGTATACAGGATGTTGCCCAGCTGGATTTCCTTCAGGTTGTTGGTGCAGCTGATGGCACGCGCCTTCTCACGGGCCTTGGAGAGCGCGGGCAACAACATGGCAGCCAAAATGGCGATGATCGCAATCACCACCAACAGTTCAATCAGAGTGAAAGATTTACGCATTGCTTTTTTTCTCCTATGTTTTTTCTCAAAACAAAATGGACCGACGCCCTAGACGTCATCAGAGTATAACGAAAAAAATTCCCCTAACACAAGCGCACACAACAAAAAAAAACAGAAAATTTTGCCCCCCCTACACGACAATTCATGACAAATCCCGACATTGTCAGAAATTGTCGGGATTTGTCATGCCTATTATT
>CAVDSU010000015.1:15552-26351 GCA_963611685.1 bacterium | reverse complement strand
GGTAGGCGGAAGGGCATAGGCAGGGGGACGGGGGCGGCAGCCCCACCCCCCTTTGGAAAAAGGAGGAAGGAGGAAGGAGGAAGGAGGAAGTTAGGCCAGGGTTTCGCAGGCGAAACCCCGCGCCGGAATCTACCGGCGCGTGCGCCCTGCGGCGCCAGAGTGCGCCGCAAATACCGCCGTAAGCGGAAGAAATTTGGCGGGGGCACCGAGGCGCCCATATTGGTGCGCAATTGGGAGTTAGGAATTTGCGTTAGCGCGCAGTATGTAGTGGGCGATGCATGTACTGCATGGTACCGCCGCCCTAGCAGCGGGAGAGCCGCGCAGCGACCATACAAAATTGCTAACTGCTCCCTGCTAACTGCGCCGCACCGCGGCGTACTTGCGCGCCAATTAGGGCGCGCTTGGCGCAAGCCCACTGCAGAGTGACCACACTTCCTCCTTCCTCCTTCCTCCTTCCTCCTTTTTCCCCTTTGCGCCCCGCGCAAAGGGGAAAGAAAAAAGGGCCGTCTCCTTCCGGAGGCGGCCCTTTCGGCTAGCTTGCTAGCGCAGAGTCCTTACTTGCTGATGACGCGAGCCATCTCGAGGACCTTGTTGGAGTAACCCCACTCGTTGTCGTACCAGGAGCAGACCTTCACGAAGGTGGGATCCAGCTGGATGCCGGCCTTGACGTCGAAGATGGAGGTGCGGGCGTCGCCACGGAAATCGGTGGAGACGACAGCCTCGTCGGTGTAGCCGAGGATGCCCTTCAGCTCGCCCTCGCTGGCCTTCTTCATGGCGGCGCAGATCTCGTCGTAGGTGGCGGGCTTCTCGAGCTCGCAGGTCAGGTCGACGAAGGAGACGTCGCTGGTGGGAACGCGGACGGACATGCCAGTCAGCTTGCCGTTCAGCTCAGGCAGGACCTTGCCCACGGCCTTGGCGGCGCCAGTGCTGGAGGGGATCATGTTCTCCAGGATGCCGCGGCCACCGCGCCAATCCTTCTTGGAAGGTCCGTCAACCGTCTTCTGAGTGGCGGTGGCGGCGTGGATGGTGGTCATCAGACCGCGCTTGATGCCGAAGTTGTCGTTCAGGACCTTGCTCAGAGGAGCCAGGCAGTTGGTGGTGCAGCTGGCGTTGGAGATGATCTTCTGGCCAGCGTAGCTGGTGTGGTTCACACCATACACGAACATGGGGGTGGCGTCCTTGGAGGGAGCGCTCATGATGACCTTCTTGGCACCAGCCTTCAGGTGCATCTCGGCCTTCTCAGCGGTCAGGAACAGACCAGTGGACTCGACAACCACGTCGACGCCCATGTCGCCCCAGTTGATCAGGGCCTTGCCGGTGGCTTCGTCATAGGCGGCCTTCTCGGCGAAAACCTTGATCTCCTTGCCGTCGACAACCATCACCTTCTTCTCGTTGTCAGCCTTCACCTCGTGGTTGAAGATGCCGTGCACGGAGTCGTACTTCAGCATGTAGGCCAGGTAGTCGGGATCCAGCAGGTCGTTGATGGCGACAACCTGGATGTCGTTGGAGAAGTTCTCCACGGCGGCGCGGAAAACCATGCGGCCAATGCGGCCAAAACCATTGATACCAATCTTGATCATTGTTCTAGTCTCCTAGGAGTTTGGGGTGGAAAAACAGGACGAAACCTGTAAACTTTGCGCAATGGCGCTTAATATATCATCTGAAAGGCGGTTTTCATCCCCCTACCACACTCTTACGCATTTCTCATAAAGCAAGGCGATGGTCGGCGAAATGGGGGCGCACGCGGCCCGCAAGGCAACGCGTTCTTAGCCGAAGCGCGTGCCTAGGGGAGGCGTAGTTTCGCAGGAAGATCTCCAAAGGACGGAGGGGCCGACGCCCCCCGCACCCCCTTATTTAGGATTTAGCAAAAGTGTGGCTAGTCTGCAAGGCGCCGCAGGCGCTCTTCTCTGGGTCGCAAGGCAACGCCCCGTATGCCATGGCATTGTCTTCGGGGGGGTGCGGGGGGCGCATAGCCCCTCCGTCCTTTTGGATATTCTCCCCTCCCCCCTACCAAGGCCCTTTTTCCCAAAATGCGGCAAGCGCCTCGCTGCCACCTTTCCCCCGAAAAAGTGTATGACTACCACACTATTTTCCCCGAAAAAGTGTATACCTTCTACACTTTTTCCCCCGAAAAAGTGTATTTCTAGATATATTAACGCAGTCGCAACCATAGAGTTATCAAGGAGATCCTGCAATGAAGCGCAATTTGCTTACCGAATTAAAGTCTTGGAAAGGTCGTGCGCACCGGAAGCCGTTAATCATCCGGGGTGCCCGTCAGGTTGGAAAGACTTGGGTGATGAAGGAGTTCGGGCGTCAGGAGTTCCGTCAGACGGTATATGTGAACTTTGACAGCACGCGGAGTTTGGACCTCCTCTTTTCAGGGGATCTAGACATCGCCTCCATTCTCAAGGGACTCGAGGTCTATAGCGGTGTAAGGATTGATCCCGCGGACACGCTGCTGATCTTTGACGAGATCCAAGAGCAACCCCGTGCCTTGTCGGCGCTGAAGTACTTCGCCGAAGAGGCGCCGCAATACGCTGTGGTCTGTGCGGGATCCCTGTTAGGCGTCGCCATGCACCAGGGGACCAATTTCCCGGTAGGAAAGGTGGAGTTCCTCGACCTCTATCCCATGAGCTTCCCGGAATTTTTGGACGCCACAGGCGATAGCGCCTCGGCGGACCTGATTCGCCAGGCCAATTGGCCGCTCCTGACGACCTTCAAGGAACGACTGATTGACCGCCTGCGGCACTACTACCTCGTTGGCGGCATGCCGGAGGCGGTGGCGACCTATCTGGAGAATCCGCTTTCCGAGGTCCGGAAGGTCCAGCAGCGCATCCTGGAGGCCTACGAGCAGGATTTCTCCAAGCACGCGCCCCCCGAGACGGTGGCGCGGATTCGCCTAGTTTGGCACTCCATCCCCATCCAGCTAGCCAAAGAGAACCGTCGCTTTGTCTACAAGATGCTTCGAAAGGGCGCGCGTGCGAAAGACTTCGAGCTAGCGCTCCAGTGGCTCCATGACAGCGGGCTCATCTACCAGGTGCAACGCATCAGCAAACCCGCTATCCCCCTCCCCATCTACGGCGACGAGGGCTTCAAGATCTTCCTTCTGGACACCGGACTCCTGGGGGCCATGAGTGGACTAGACATCAAAAGCATCCTAGAGGGAAATCTCCTCTTTTCGGAATTCAAGGGCGCCCTGACCGAACAATACGTCCAACAACAGCTCCGCGCGGAATGCGGCATCCAACCCGCCTACTGGAGCACCGAACGCAGCGACGCCGAGGTGGACTTCGTATTCCAACACGATAAGTATATCTTCCCCCTGGAGGTGAAAGCCGAAGAAAACCTGAAGGCAAAGAGCCTCCGAGTCTACTTCAACAAGTTCGCCCCGCCCGTCGCAATCCGGACCTCCATGTCCGATTATCGCAAAGAAGCCTGGCTCCTCAATATCCCCCTCTACGCGATCACCACACTCCCCAACGCACTCGAATAGAAAATGCAGGTGACGCCCATGGGGCGCAAGGCAACGCGTTCTTAGCCGAAGCGCGTGCCTAGCGTAGGCGTAGTTTCGCAGGAAGACCTCCAAAGGACGGAGGGGCCGACGCCCCCCCGCACCCCCTGCCTTAGTACTTAGCCATTACCCGGCTTCGTTTCACCAGCATCGCTGGTTCAGCTACGCCGGGGCGTTTTGCCGCGGCAAAACGGTGGTTAGTGGCTAGTCTGCAAGGCGCCGCAGGCGCTCTTCCGCCGCCTACCGGCGGTACGGGCACCGCCCACTGGACCGCAAGGCAACGCCCCGTATGCCATGGCATTGTCTTCGGGTGGGGCGCACGCGGGCCGCAAGGCACCGCTCCGTATGCCATGGCATTGTCTTCGGGGGGCACGCGGGGACCGCATACGCAACGCCCCGTATGCCATGGCATCGTATTCGGGGGGGCGCACGCGGGCCGCAAGCCCCTCCGTCCTTTGGATATTCCCCGCCCCAACAAGGTCCGTTTCCCTGTCCCAATGCCGCAATCTGCGGCAAGCCACCCCCGCTACACTGCGTGCTGCAGGCATTTTCTGCCCTAAAATCCTTGCAGATCCAACACCGGATATTAGATTTGCAAGGCTTCAGGAAACCGAATTTCCCTTATTTTACCCAGGAAGCAGCATCTATGATCCCCCGTCAAATGAGCATTCAGATCCGCGAGGCCTCGGAGCAATTTCCGGTTATAGCGGTAACGGGTCCGCGTCAGTCTGGCAAGACCACGCTCTGCCGGGAGCTCTTTCCCCGCCACGCCTATGTGAATCTGGAGAAGCCCGACGTGCGGCAGTTCGCCCTGGAGGACTCCAATGGCTTCCTGGGGCAGTTTTCCGGTCCTGTCATCCTAGACGAAGTCCAGCGTGTGCCGGAGCTGTTCAGCTACCTCATGCCCCTTGTGGACGAGCGTCAGGTCATGGGGGAGTTTGTCCTCTCCGGCTCCCAGAACTTCCATTTGCAGCAGGCGATCAGCCAGTCCCTGGCGGGTCGTTGCGCCACGATGAAGCTCCTTCCCTTCTCGCACAGGGAGCTCTGCGGCCTCGGCAACCACGACGTCTTCCACCTCGACCAGGAGACGCCCGAGCTGTCAGACGCCCCCGAGAACGCCTTTGAGCACATCCACCGGGGAAGCTATCCGCCCCTCTATGCACGGCGCATCACCCCCGCCACATGGTATTCCCAATACACGCAGAGCTACCTGGAGCGGGATGTACGGCAGCTTGTCAATGTTGGCGACCTGGAGACCTTCGGGCGCTTTCTGCGCCTGGCCGCCGGGCGCAGCGGGCAAATCCTGAACTACGAATCCCTAGGCACCGACGCCGGCGTCTCCCCCGTCACCGCCAAGCGTTGGATCTCGCTGCTGGCAGCCAGCTACATCGTGTTTCTGCTGAAACCGCATTCCCGGAATTTCAACAAGCGCCTTATAAAATCCCCGAAGCTCTATTTCTACGACACTGGCCTCCTCTGCTCCCTGCTGAACATCCGCACAGGGAAAGACCTCTCCCTTCACAGCCAGAGGGGCGCCATCTTCGAAACCTATATCGTCTCGGAGCTCGTGAAGTCCTGCTACAACCAGGGGGTGGAACCACCGCTCTACTACTGGCGGGACTCGCAAGGACACGAAGTGGATCTCCTCATCGAGGACGGGGAACGGCTCATTCCCGTCGAAATCAAGTCCGCGCAGACCATCTCCTCCACTATGTTCGATGGACTCCACTACTGGAATGCCCTGGCCAATCAATCCGGCGGAATCCTCGTCTACGCCGGCGACGAATGCCAGACACGCACCGGACTCCAAGTCCGCAGCTGGAAAAGCATCTAGAAAGCTATCCTCCCTACTCCCTACAAAAATGGCCCCCGTGTGCGACGAATCGCGCGCGGGGGCCGTTTTGCGTTTTGGGAGTGCTGGGAGTTACTCGATGACCCAGCAGGAGGCGCCGTTGTCACTAACGAACTGATCCTGGAGCTCTTCCTCATTAAGGGTCTCCACGTGACCATCCACATAGAGGTAGTTGGCGGCGTTGCCGTGGGCCTCGATGTTCACCACCGCATTTGCTGCTTCCGCAAAAGAAGCAAAGTCTTCAGCCTTCACATTGTTTTGATACGCGACACCACCGTAGATGCCGGGGTAATCGGACTGTTTCTTGCCGCCTTCGGCGAGGCTCATGGTGCGGGAGGGCGCCTTGATGGTGCTGACGGGTCTCCACTGCTTCACGGCATCGGTGTATTTCGCCGCGTTGTTGCTGCTCCAGTGCACGCCATACTTGGCACCGCCGGGAGCGCCATTGACCAAATAGCTGAAGTGGAGGTCCTCGCTGTCACTCTTGGAGACCTTCCAGCTCCCCTCGTCATCCTCATTGGGATCCACGGGGCAGACAAAGATCTTGTCGCTCTCGCCGATGTAGTCCCAGAGTGCGTAGACGTAGTTGTATTTCTCGTTGGTCTTTTCCGAGGGAACGGTCTTGTTCTTGTTGTCGGTGGAGAACATGAGCTCGGCCTTTCCCAGCTGTGCCAGATTGTTGGAGCAGGCGGTCTTCTGGGCGGTGGCGCGAGCGCGTCCCACAGCGGGGAGGAGGAGTCCCGCGAGGATGGCGATGATGGCGATCACCGTCAGCAGCTCGATGAGGGTAAAGGAGTTCTTTTTCATGGTCATGGTTCCTTATGTTATGATTCGTTAGACGATGGTGTGTAAAGGTATAGGGAAAGGGGTTCCGTTAGTGGGTCTCGGGTTGCCAGAGCTCCTCGTCCTTGTCCCACAGGACAGGCAAAGAGTAGAGATTGTCGGAGACTTTTTCGTCGTCACCATCGGGTCCGTCGGACCAGATGATGATGGACTGGTGGATGGAGCTGCCGTCGCCCAGGCCGGGGATCTTTTCGCCGGAGGGCATGTCGATCTTGCCGTCGCAATTGCCGTCCAGTGCCACGTGGAACTTTCCGCCCCAGGGATCGAAATAGACGCCCTCGGTGTTGTCCTGGACATCCAGGAACTTGATCTTTCGGGGATTCAGCTTCTTGTTGGAGACCTGCACGTTCTCACCCTGGAGTACCTGGATCAGCTTGGAGTAGTTGTCGGTATTCACGGTGGCGTCGGCATCCCGCTTGATCTCGCCGTCGTTCTGGGGATCATTCAGGAGCTTGTAGGGCAGAACGCCGTAGGTGGTCTCGTAGTTCTTCAAGGCCTCCATCAGCGTGGTCATCGCAGACTGTGCTTTGGTGCGCTCCGCCTTCTTGATGGCGGAGATGCTGGTCGGAATGGCAAGTGACGCCAGAATGACGATAATGCCGATGGCCATCAGCAGTTCCGTCAGGGTGAAGTGTTTTCTGTTCATGGTAATATGGGGGAGAAGTATGGATGGTTGGATCGTATGCTGTTCTATGGAATGAGAGACCGCCGCTCGAGAGCCCCCCGCGGCGAATGGGGGAAGAAGTTTAGGGCGCCACGCTCCAGTTGGTGACGTCGTCTATGCGGGTGTTTTTTGCGGATTCGGTGTCACCGGCCTCGGAGAGCCCGTCGGGACCATAGGACCACAGGTCGAAGCCAGAGCGGTTGTGGTCGCCGGGGCACTTGTAGCGGAAGGCATGATCCCAGGTGTCGTCAAAGGTGGTCTCGGTTTTTTCCACATTCTCCAGTTGGATGTAGTCCTTCTTGGTCTGCTTGTCGAAGAATTTATACTCGACTTTGCTATTCTTTATTTCCAGCACCAACAACAATTGACCGCTAGAATCCCGCTTGAACTTGACCTCCTTCGGCTCAGGGCAGGAAGGGAAGATACCCCGCTCCGAGCGGTATTGCTCCAGTGCCTTCACCAGGATTTGCAGATCCGCCTGGGTCTTGGCGTCATCGGCGCGGCGGCTGGCGTAGCCCATGCCGCCTATGGCCATTCCCGCCAAAATGACGATGATGGCGATGACCACCAGGAGCTCCGTGAGTGTGAATGCATGCTTTTTCATGGAAGAAAGTGCGTTTGCTTGCGCCAGGCGCCGGAGAAGACAGGATTCGCCGCCGGACACCGGGCGCAAAGCAGAGGGGAGAATTGTGGATTTGTTTTTTACGGGTAGAGGAGCTGTGTCCGGGCGACCTTGAAGTTTCCGAACCAGCAGTCGCGCACCAGGGTGACCAGTCGGACCTGCGTAGAGAGGATGGAATACCACTCGCCGTCACTCAGCTGAACCGGGTTGGTCAGCTGCTTCAGGAAGGCGCTGCGGTCCTCGCCGGACATGGCCGCCAGGGGCGTCTTGATGTCTTCCAGCCACTTCACGCTCTGCCCCACCGCAATGACGGTGTAGGTCTCGTAGCGGGTGGAGAGCAGCCCCGCGGTGCAGCCGATGAGGGACTCCGCCATGCGGTCATTGCACTGGACAGCGGCAGCACCGCCACCATCCACGTTGACGAACCGGAAGAATGCCTGGATGGGACTCCAGGACTGATTGCTTCCCGCGTCATGGGCGTCCGCGAAATCCGTGAAGCTGAAGACCTTGTTTTCCAAGTCCACGCAGTTCGTGGCGGTTGCATCCACGAAGTCCTGGAAGTAGGTGTTCCGGGTCACGTCCGCGACAGGATCGTAGTTTCCCGGACGGTAGATCCAGCTCTCCTCGGCGTCCTCGTTGGCGGGGATGTTCGCAAAGAGGTAGCGATAGCCGCCCTTGTTGAAGCAGTTGGGATTGAACTTGCCGCGGATGCCGTATTCGTAGCCCAGCGTGGTCAGGTTCACGTAGTCCAGGAGCCAGGCGTCACCATCCTTGTATGTGTGGGTGATTGTATCCGTGGCATCGGTTCCGAACTTCTTCAGATTCAGGGTCTGTCCGATTTCGCCACGGAAGATGGATCCCAGCTGCCAGAGAGTGGTGAAGGGCGCATTGAGGCGCACCGCCGTGGAGAGGGCCGCGCCCATCTTGTGATCCACGGTGCTGGCAGTAGGAGTGAAGTTAGGCTCCCAGTCCTTCGCTTCTGCGGGATCCGCATTCTTCAGGGTGTCCTCCATGAGCTTCCAGCAGCCATTCTTCACAAATTCGCCGTCGCACCAGCGTTCGTCGCTGAAATCCGTCCGAGGAAGGGTGATCTTGCGGCAAGTCGCCGACTTGATATCGGGGACATCCCCATAGGAAACCGCGGAAGAGTAGTTGGTCCGGGAGAGCCCCGTGAGCCCCGTCACCGCGGCGCTATTGCCATTCAGCCACTCCCAAGCGCGGTTCTTGTGGTTCAGACGGGGGTCTTTGCAGAGAATGCCCTCGACAGGGAGCTCCGAAAGCAGGCCGTCCACGGGCTGACTGCTCAACGCCTGGAAGCCCTCGCCTAGGCTGCTCTCGCAAATGTTCCAGTTTTCGCTGGTGGCGGAAGACGCCTTTGCGTAGACGACGTCGGAAAGCGACGCCGGGTCACCCGCGTCTTCATTTGCCAGAATGACAATCTCGTCCAGACACACCGCCAGCACCGATCCCGTGGGGTAGTAGAAGTCGTAGGAAGTTCTACCACCACCCCACCACCCCGAAGAGGAATCCGAGTAGATCCCCTGGATGGTGTTCTGGTCTGGCAACTTAAATCCGGTAAGCGTTTGGGCATTCAGCTCCAGCTCCACCGTCTGGTATTTCAGCGCTTCCAAATTTGCCAGGGATGGGGGATCAGGGGGATCAATCGTAATCGTCTGATCAAAAGTGAACTCCTTCGCAGACTCCAGAAGCGTCTTCAGGACAGCGGCATTCTCCGTAGAGCCGGGAGTCACGCCGTAGTTGCTGCTGGTACCGCCAAGACCGTCCGTGCCCGTCAGGTACCTATCATAATTCCCGCCCATTCCCATCGAGGGAACCAGGCTCTGCGCATTCACTTTGGTCGTGGTGCCAACCGCCAGGAACTTGTCGTTTGCGCCATTGCCCATAGAGAAGCCCGTGAGGCCATTCTGGACCACGGCAACCCACGCGCCATTTCCTGGGCGGGGCCCACCGCCGCCAGAACCACCGATCGCGTCGTAGCTCATGGTGACCTTCTTCACCTTAAGCGCCTGCACTGCCTTGCCCTTCAGGATGACACGGTATTTATTATGGTTCGTGACCAAGTCGTCATTCACCAAGTTCTGGAGATTCACTTCCACCTTCGGCTTCAGGGAGAAAGCGATTTCATCTTTGTCAAGGTTGTTAAAAAATCCTTTCTTGACCATGCCGAACTCGAAGACAGGAATGCGCACGCTGGTATTAAATCCGCCCCCGCCGCCCCAGGGCCATCCGCTACCTCTATCCGTATGCATAAACACAGAGCGTTCCATCTTCGAGGTCACCTTCACTCCTGCGTCGCCATTGATATCCCATCCGAAGGAGACAGTGGCGCCCATGATAGCAGGAACGCCCATCTCGTTGCCGCAGAACTCCGGCTCCTGAATCGCAGTAGCACCTTTAATAGTGGTATCGCCAATATCGAAGGTTATGCGGGAGCCATCATCGGCATTCCAGCCGTAGGACACATTGCTGTCTCCGTCGCAGGCGTCGACCATGTTCGCGAAGACTTCCTTGGTCATGTCCGTGCCGTCATTCGTCTTGAAGAGGTAGCGTTCGGAATTTCCGGAATCATAATCCAGTCCGAAGCGGATGCGGAGAAGGTCTTCCAGGCCAGTGGCCGTTGTCATCCAGTGTTCGGCGTCCGTCTCTCCGATGCCTTTCCAGGAGAGCCAGTCCGCGGACTCCGACTGCTTTTTGTAGTCGCCGGAGGGGTAGGCGAGATTCACCTTCCGAAGATAGAACCTGGGGTCTGCCACAGTGCCTGTGCCGTCCTCATTGACCTCGTCGGCGGCAAATCCATCCATCTGCTCCAGGCTCTGGAATCTTCCATTGAAGCGGTATTCCCGCTCCTCCGTACCGGAATACAAGGAGAGGTTGTAGATGTCCTTCAAGAAGGCGGTACGCACATCCTCGTATGCGTTCTGCGTATTGGCAGTGGCGTCCGCGGGGGCGCCTGCCAGCAACTGGTCGTAGGAGAACCACTTCGGAGGGACATCCTTGTTGCCGCGCTTCAGGACGTAGTTATTGGCGTAGACCGCCTTTCCGCCCACTTCCCGTGTGCGCAGCTCCTGGGGATGGAGGCCATACTGCACGGTCTCTTCCTCCACAAGAGAATTTTTGAGCTTATCGGGCTTCCCATTGGTATAGACATATCCCATGATGGCGAAGGCACTCTCGGGAGATGTCAAGGCGTCATATCCATCCACTTCCTGCAGAAAGGACTTTAAGTCCGTCGGGTCTCCCGAATTGAGTGCGCGGTCTTCTTTGACCCACGGCACGTAGGGAGCGT
>CAVDSU010000015.1:0-15468 GCA_963611685.1 bacterium | reverse complement strand
TTTCGGAGGCGACGATCTGGTTCAGGTCGAACTTGGGAGTGTCCGCAAAGGCGACATACCCCAGTCGCTGGGTGACATGATTATCCGAGCCCTTTATCTCCTGGAACTGGAGTTGGCTCGCGCCCGCGGTCTTCAGAAGCTTCGCAAATTGGTCGGGGTCGCCATCGGCTTCCTTGTCCGTCACGGACTTTTCGTAATACTCATCCCGGTCTATAGCAGAGGAGACGGAGGCGGCGCGGTAGGCATTTCCCAGCTTCGTCTTGGAAACGATGTTGAAGAGGCTATTCTCCTTCAAGCTTCCTACGGTCTCCCAGTTGGCATTCTGCTCATCAAAGCCATCGTCAAAGTGCGTGTAGTAGAGGGACTGGTAGGGGGCGTCTGTGACCGCATTCTTCTGCAGCGTGAAGGGCTTGCTGGCGTAGTCCTCCTGGTTGAATTCGCCATAGAGGCACAAATCCGGCCAATCCGCCGTGGCGTCCACCATTCCAACAAATGGATGCAGTCCAACGAATGAGGGATCGTCTTTGCCTCTTTTGCCGTAGAAATAATCGGTTTTCGGATCTGTGGTGTCTCTGTATGAATTCAGCCCGGCGGACTGATCGAAGAATGCCGACGACTTCTCATAGTCGGAATACGGCATGGAGGCCTCCAGATTCGCATTCTGGAGGATGTTTCCCTTATTCTGGAAGAAGAAGAGCGCCTCTTCTCCATGGGTGAGGGCGCCCCGGGAGACCTGTTTTGCCTGAGTCTGGTCCGCATTGGCGTCGGCCACAATCTGTGCATTCCGGCTGGTGACGGCGAAGATGAGTGCCATGACCAGGAGGAGGGACAGGAGCCCCAGCACCATCAGAATGGCGGAGCCCCGCTCATTGGCATTGTTCTGGATGGAGTTCATAGTGGCAGACGATGTTATAAATGGAAGGGACAGACCTTCTGTGACGCCAAGGCATCAACGAAGATGCTGTCATCGATTGTTCAAAGAAGAAGACAAAAGCAGGAGCTTGCGGAAACGCGCGAATTCATCGAACCAGAAAGGATTTTTCCGCCGATGAATTTGCAAGAGGAAGGAGGGATTTTTTTGCGAGGTTACCGGTCCATCTGGAAGACGCGAGAGAAGGTGCGGTCGGTATTCTCGTCTGCGGTAGCGCCATTCCGGAGATTTTCGGGAACAGAGAGGGTGACCTCCACACGGAACCAAGAGGGCTTCTTGCGGAAAACACGAGTACTCGGATCTGCCTTGATTTCTTCATCCCAGGCGGCATCGGAGAAAATCCGGATATGCTTGACATTTTCCACTAAGAGGAATTCCTCCTTGCCGAGTGCATTACTAGGAGTCTTCGCGTACCACTCGTTTTTCTCTCCGCGGTTACTGTCATCGAACTTTTCGGCAACCTTGTCCCACTGGCGTTCCTCCTCAACATAACGGTAGAGCTTTCCGCGGCCCTCGTTGTAGATTTCGCCGGGCTTTTCATAGTCGAAGCGGTACCGAACGGGATAGACAGTGGCGTGGGCATTGGCGCCGGTGGACTCCGGATCGGGGTCCTCCGTAAAGAGGCAGAAGTCCAGAAGACTGTACTTTCCAGAATTGTCAGGGAAAGTGCGTGTATTCTCTTCTTTCCCCTCTTCTAGATGGCAGCAGTACCATCCCGCCTGGGCATCGATTTCCTCGTCCTTCTGGACGACATACATATGAGTCAAGTCCTGCTCCAGAAGTTGGAAGAGCGTATCTGCCTGAGCGGACATCTCGGTGCGCGCGGTATTGGCGGCCCAGAGGCGTTGTGCGGAGGCGGTATACTGGAAGATGAAGGTCATCATGATGACCAGCACGGCCACGGCCACCAGCACTTCCACGAGGGTGAAGGCGTTTTTGCGAATGTTTTTCATTGTGCCTCTCCTCCCCTGCTAGTATGGCCTGAAGACTTCCGTGGAGAATTCCCGGGTTTGGCGCTTTTCGTAGGGAATATCCGCCGGCCAGGAGAGCTCCAGGTGAATGCGGGCGGCGAAGGGGATATTGACTCCAGAAGCCGCCTCCACGGGCTCCGCCCAGAGGCTAGCATAGCAGTTGTAGTCGCTGGCCTCTCCCGCATCAGTCCCATCTTTATTCACGAGCTTCGTGGAAAAGTCGATGTAGAAGACGTTGTTCTTCAGCGGCTCCACCGTCACGCTGTCATTCTTGAGGATCGTCGCCATGGCATTCTTCATGACATCGCCCATGTTTCCATTGGAGGCGATGGACTTCAAGTCGGTGTTCGCATTGTTCTCGCGATACTCCGGTCCCGGCTTCTGCTTTGCACCAGCAGTGTAGTTGCCGGGATTGCCAATGTCTTTCCAGCCCGTGAAGTACCGGAATGCCCGCCAGTCATTTTCGTTGTTGCCCGTGCCCGTGTCGCTTTCAATACAGCTCCGCACGAAGGTGAGGATTTGGTCGGCGGCCAGGGAGGTGGCGTTGGACATTGCGGCATTCCGGGAGGCATTTGCCCCCACAGGGAAGAAGACCATGATGCTGCAGATGCCGATGACGCAGATGCCCATGGCGATGAGCACCTCCACCAGAGTGAAGCAACGTCTGAAGAGTTTCTTTTCCATGACTGTGCCTCCCTCCTGTTACAAGTCCTCGGGACTCTTGGTGACCACCGCGCCGGTATACCGGTTCACCTTGGCGACCAGGTAGTTGTCCACATTCACCTTGCGGACCATGCTCTCGCTGTCCGAATTCTCGTCCACGACGCCCTCGCGCACCTGCACGCGGGGGGATCGGTTGGTGCACACCGGTCGGCCGTTCGGACGGAAGATTACCGCCAGCGGGAAGTCATGCTTACTTCCATCCGCCTTCAGCTTGAAGAGGACATTCTTGTCGTTTGAATCGAGGGAGCCATCGGCCTTTTTGACGCCGTCATAGACCCCCCTGACGATGGCTGAGGGATGGAAGCCATTATCCGCGTCCTTTGCCTCGGTCTGGCTGGCGCTCTCCATGGGGAAGAATGCGCCGCGGGGCAGGAATTTCCACTGGGATCCCTCCACCCATTCCACAAAGTTCCAATTGCCGCCATTCTGCTCCACGTAGCCGCAACGATAGGCGCGCAGGGACACCGCCTCGTCCTGGTTGTTGTAATAGTCAGCGAGATCGGGATTGCAGACGAGCACGGCCACGGCTCTGCGCTTCTGGCAGGCGCAGGTCCGTGCCATATTGAGCTCGGAGGTAATAAGGCGGTTGCCGTAGGAAACGGCATTTCCCGTCATGATGCGGTTATATGCGGGGACTGTTGCTCCGACGATGATGGTCATAACGACCGTCACCGTCAGCAGTTCCACCAATGTGAAATGGCGGCTGGTCATGGTTGGCAAACCTCCCGCCGAATAAAAAGATTAGCTCTGACGTGCTGGACTTGGGAAAACTCCCTCCGAAATCACTCTCTCCAAATTCCCTTTTGACTGGCGGCGGATTTCTTCGCCACTCGGCCTGAAAATCGGGGGGATTTTTTCGGATGGTTAGAAGAGGCGGAAAATGCCGTCCTCCGGATTTCAAGGGAAATCCGGGGTGACGGCGGTCTCCTTCTACATTCGGGCTCCTCTGGAATAAGGAGCCGGGAAAGACAGCGTCTCGCTATTCTTCGTCTTCGGCATCTAGGGGGATGCAGCGGGTGACTTCGCCGTTGGCGGCCACACCCACTGCGTAGACTTTTATGGGTATGCTCTCCACTTCGTCCTCAGTATAGCCGAAGGCGAGGGGAGAAGAGACGTTCATGGTCACGGATTTCTCGCCGGCAGTTCCTGCCGTCAAGTTCTTGGTTCCACCCAGATACTGGGCCATCTGGTCGAATTTTCCGGCCAGATAATCGGCGCCCAGATCGCGGGGGGCGATCCCCCAGGCATTCCGTGCGGCGGTCGCCAGTCGGAAGGCCAGCATGAGGGGATCCTGGTTTTTGGGAGAGGCATTGGGTCGTTCGATGACGCCAATGAGGTGCTTTTCGGAGAGCAGCGCCGGATTGAACTCCTCGGGAGCCGCGTAAATTCTCACGGAGACCAGTCCTTTCTCGGGCTTTTCCCAAGTCACGTAGGCGCGTTCGAAGCTGCTGGAGGAGTTGCTCCGGCGCGTGCAGGTCACTGCGGGCGTGGGGAGATCGGCGTTCACTCGATGCTCCAGGACACGGGTGGCGTTGATGAGCTCCAGCATTCCTGCAGGAGAGGCGGCCACGCTGCCCTGGGTGTTGCTCTCGCGCCAGAGGTTCTGGTTGCGCAGCACGAAGGTATCTAGGGCATATTCGTATGCCTTCTGGATGGCGTCCTCTGCCTGGATGTATTCCGTTTCGTCAGGCTGGAGGGTATCCCGCGCCTGGGCCAAGAGGCACACGGCGGCGGTAGTGGGAAGGAGCTCCGTGCGGGTGCCCCGGATGTCCTTGCCCACTTCCTCAGGCTGGAAAGCCAGGGAGTTCCAGGCGCCGGTGGCGCCCACCTGCTGCTCCAGCAATGCGCGGATGATCTGACGGCCGTATTTCAGAGTGGCGTCAGGACCGCAGGAATTCCAGGGAGTAGGAACGACCTCGGCGTCGGCGTGAGCAGGCTGGACGGGGCTGAAGCAGTGACGAGCCAAAGCGGAGGTGCCCAGCAGATTCGGCACGCCATTCACCTTCCAGAAGCCAGTGACGGAATCCTGTGCGCCTTCCAATTCCTGGCGCAGCGCCTCAAGCCAGCCCTCCTCAAAGCCGTCGGTGAGCTTGAGAGTATTGGCGGTCACGAAGAGATAAGGCAGCATCGCCACGCCCTTTTGAATGTGGAACCAGTCGTTCTTCGCCTGAGCCAGGTAGCTCTTCAGTCCGCCCACCGTACGAATGCCGGAGAAGCTCTTGTTGCCATCCAGGAAGCGCCAGGGGAGCTTCACGTCCAAACCGTAGTAGAGCAGCATGGGCAACTCGTCGAACTCGGGATTGGGAGCGAGAGTGGCGGTGGCGTCATCCAGGATGTCCTTCTTGGGGAAGCGGTCGCGAGCGGAGATGCGCTCGTAGGAGAGCGCCGCGAAAGAGGCACTTCCCTCTGCGCTGAGGCAAGAAAGAGTCAAGTAGAGGCCGGGCTGGTTGCTCTCGGTCTGGCTTCCCAGACCCAATGCCGCCAAAAGACTGTCCTCCTTGAAGGCCTGGCGCTTGGTGTTGGTCAAAGACAGATTCCGGGGAATCTCAATGTCCACGTAGTAGTTGTGCCAGGGATAGGTTCCGCGGGTCTTGAAGGCGCCAGTAGCGGAAGCAACGGGATTTCCGTTGTCGTCGAAAAGCTCCAGCGTGACGCCAGGCGCCTGAGTCCAGAGGTGATCCTTTGCCGTGACGCCATCCGCCTTGATCCAGATGTGGAAGCGAAGGACATCGCCGCGATTCTCCATGATGGTCTCGGCATCCAAGACGCTATTGCCCAAACGGGCCTTCTTGCCGGAGAGAACAACCACGCCCGTATTCTCGCCTTCCAGGGGGAAAGTGGAGTCTGCATTCAAAAGGTCCTTCTGGTCCTTGTCCGCCAAAGTGGAGAGACCAATGAACGTCGCCTTCTCGTCACTGCTGCCATGCATGTAGGGAGTGGCAGGAGCGCCCTTGGCATCCGGATCGGGACCCTTCACTTCGGGTGTCACGACTGCCTCTTCACTGCCTTCTGTGCCTTCCGCTAGCTCCTCGTCACCCAATTCGTCAGTTTCTTCAAAGACCTCTTCAGTTACCTCCTCGCCTTCCTGGGCCTGGATAGACGGAACAAGCGCGCTGCTTCCAAGGAAGAAAGTGACCCCGGCAGCCAATAGCAGGGTGGAGAATAGGGATTTCCAGGAAGGAGTCATAGAGGGGGTAGGGGATGTGGCTCTTGCCTCCGCCTCCCTATAAGGGATTGCGGCACAAGCGCCTGGTTAGATGGAGGCGGGAGCAAGGCGCAACCCGTCCATTGAAAAAATCGCTTCGTCTCGGTCTAATTTTAACAAAAATACCGAGAAAATCAAGACAAAACCGGAAAATTTTTCCGCAAAATTGCCTTTTCTAGCTTCTCATGGGCATGAGAATGTAGATGAAGCCGGGATCGCCAGTGACCTCCACGGGGGTGGTCTTGTCATTGAACTTCATCTGGAAATTGTCACAATAGAGGGACTTCAAGGGATCGGAGAGATACTGGGGATTGAAGTCGATCTCCATGGGATCGCCCTCCAGCTGGACATCCACGAATTCCTCTGCCGCGCCGTATTCCTGGGAGGAGGCGGAGATCTTCATGACGTCCTTGTCGATGGTCAGCTTGATGGAGCTGCCATCCTCATTCTCGCTGACGACCTTCCGAATGCGGTTCAACACATCGGCGAAAAGCGCCCGGGGAATGTTCACCACACTCCGGAACTGCGAGGGAATGACAGAGCGGAAATTAGGATATGCCTTGTCCACCAGCTTGCTGGTGACAATGGTGTCGCCCAATTCAAAGAGCGCCATGTTCTGGCTCAGATGAACCACCACGCTCTTGCTCTGGTCCACACTGCGGATCAATTCGCCGACTACCTTGCTGGGAAGAATGAAAGAGCCCTCGCGGGTAGCTGCCGTAATCGCCGGCGCCTCGCCGCCCTCGCCCGCACCCGCAGGCGCAACGATGTCGCTCTCCACCAACGCCAGACGACGGCCATCGCTGGCCGCGATGGTCCGCTTGCCTCCCTGCAACGACACCATGACGCCATTCAACGCCGCACGGGATTCGTCATTGCTGCGGGCATAGAAGGTCTTGCAGAGGCAGTCCACCAAATCCTTTCCGCCAACGCCAAAAGACCAGTCCTCCACGAAGGGCTCCGCCGCCGGGAAGCCATCCGCATTCTGGACATTCAGGTCGTACTTGGACTTCTGGCACTGCACACGAGCCTTCTGCGCATTCTCCTCGTTGCCGGAGGTCACAATCTCAAAGCGAAGGTCCCCCATGGGCAGCACACTCACGACCTCGTTGAACTTCTTGGCGGGAATCGCCGTCCGACCCGTCTCCTCCACGACGGCAGGCACCGCCGTCCGAATCCGGATCTCCATGTCGTAGGTGGTCAGATGAACCGTGTCTCCCTCCGCCTCAATCAAAATGTTGTTCAACATGGCGTTCAATGTCTTCGCAGACACGCCACTCATCACCCGACGAACCGCACTCTGGAACTTTTCCGCGTTGACGACAAATTTCATTGACAGCCTTCCTATGGGTTGTTTATTTTTTAAGAATCCAGTAATAATAGAGATCGGCACTCCTGTTCATAAGTGCTAAATCCCATTGCAAATGAAAAACTTCTAGTTGTAGATAAATCTGTCAATCCTCCCGTAGACAAGCCGTTCAAAAAGTTATCTACAACTAAATCTACAGGGAAATGAACAAGTTTTCTACAGGTAATGTACAGATTTACTAAACTACACTGCCACTAGGGCCAGAAAACCAAGCCTAATATAATCAGAAAATCCAATCATGAGGTCAAATTACCCCGGTTCTCCAGAGATGTCACTATGTAGTGTAGTGTAGTTTTGAAAATAGAAAAAACAGAAGCGGCTGTCCGTGATGTCTTGTTATGTCAGGATGGTGGGATTTTGCTGCTTTTGTGTATATGTACGCGTGCGTGCGCGCGCGAAGCTATTTGGAGGTGAGTGTCAGGGGGTAGTACGCAAAAGGACCCTCCGGCGTTTGTGTATGCCGAAGGGTCCTTTTCTTGTGTTGTAGGATTGATTTGTTGTCCTACAGGTTGTCTCGCAGGTCCTGGTTTTCAGCCCAGTAGGGATTTTTCCGGGAGATATCCACGGTATAGGCGGGGATGTATTCCGGGAGATTGAGTTTCAGGATCTTGTTGCGGAGGACATTGACGATCCAGCGGGAGATCTTTAGAATGAGCATCTTCTTGCGGAGGCGTCCCTGCATATCCCGGTTGAGGATATTGGGGAGAGTATCCGTGGTGATGATGTCGTCCACTACGTCGTCATTGAGGTTTTCCTTGACCTCCTGGGAGGAGTTGAAGTGTGTGACCACGAAGAGGACGCGTGCGGCGCCGGCCTGCTTTAGCTGCTTGCAGCAGGCGACGATGGTTCCGCCAGTGCGGACCATGTCATCACAGACCACGACTTCGCGTCCGGCGATGTCTTCCAGGGCGGTGGGGCTGGTATCGGCGGCCTTGATGGTGACCTGTCGTTCGCCAGTGCGCTCTTTGCTCATGACCAGCAGACTGGGCTCTCCCTTCAGGAGCATGCCGCTAGTTTCCTTCTTGTAGGCCTCGAAGACCTTCTTGGCGAAGGGCATGGCGCCCTTGTCGGGAGCACAGATGACCAGTCCCTTGTCGGATTTGTCTGTCTGCGTAAGGCTGGCGTGATTGGCCAGATAGCTGGCGTAGAGCTTGGCGGGAGAGAGGTTGAAGAAGTTTCCGTCGAAGGTCTTCTCGAAGAGTTCGGCGACGGCCACGGAGTGGTTATGGACAGTGAGGACGGCGTCCACGCCGCTGGTCTTCAGAAGCTGTGCATAAAGCATTGCGCTCCAGGGCTGTCCATCGAATTTCTTGTAATCCGTGGGGGTGCGCTCAAAGGCCACATGGCCATACTCCTTGCGGGGACCGCGGTCCTGTGCGCTGTAGAAGAGATCGGGCTCCACCAGAATCACGTGCTCGGCGCCGTTGTCCTTGGCGGCGCGTGCCACCAGGAAATTCCGCATGGCACGGGCATTGCGGGTATGCTGTCCGCTGCAGGAGGAGACGATGATGACGGTCTTCCCCGTCAGTCCGTAGCCGATATGGTCGAAATCCGACTCGTCGCTAATGAAGCGGGGGCAGAATTCGGTATTGGCGAACTGTTTGAAGGCCAGGATATCGGAGATGTCGGTCTCCTGTCGCATGTAGTGTGCGATGTCCAGGGCCAGGGGATCGTCGGCAATGGTTCCGACGACGATGTATTTGCCGGATAGCATGGAAGTGGAATGGGTGGAAGGGGAGTCGCAGACGGGCGGGGAGATGTCCGTTGTTTCTCCTTGTTAGCGGGAATTTGGAAGGGGGTCTTCCGGAAACGGGGATAATATCATGCCCGCTTCCGGTTCTTTTGGAAAATGCCGGTGTTTCGGAGGAGGAAAGGGTCGCTGTCGCGGGGGATTTTCCCCAGAAAGCGCGGAAGGCCGCCTGCCCAGGTGGTGTCAGACGGCCTTGCCGGTCTCCTCGTAGGAGAGAATCGCTATTTCAGGAGGATCTCCACGTATTTCATCCGCTCGCCGGCCTCGGGGGCGGGGATGGAATTCGTGGTCACATCCGGATCGTCCTTCAGCGCGGTGTGGATCGCGCGGCGTTCCGCAGGCAGATAGGGTCCCAGCTTGCGGCTCTTCTTCCAGTGCTTGACCTCCTTCGCACAGTCCTTCGCCATGTGGGTGAGCTGGTCCAGAGTCTCGTCGTCCAGCTGGAAGCGCCGACCGTCTTTTCCGCCGCGGTGGGGGGCGTCGCCGGTCTTGCCGGTGGTGTAGCCATCGATTTCCAGGGGAATCCAGGGCGCGTCTTCGTCGTGGCGCTTCATGATCCGGTTGAAGATGAGCTCCAAGGCCTCCAGGGTCTGCCCCTTTCGTCCGATGATCCGACCGCAGTCCTGTCCCTGGAGGGAGATGCCGAAGGCGCCCTCCTCGCTGTCGCCCTTGGGGGCAATCTGGCATTCTGCCTGGAGGCCCAGGGGCTTGACCATCTCTTCTAGCGTTTTCTTAGCCAGAGTCTGAAGTTCCTGCGGTGTCATGGTGTCGGTTTCCTGTGGAGAGGGGGTGTTTCTATTGGGAAGGAAAGGGATGAAGCCCGGCCTTTTTTTACGCCTTCTTGGGGGCGGCGTTCGACAGTGCGGCGGCCTTCTTCTCCAGTCGCCGGAAGAGGAGCATCTGGGCGATGGAGGTGAGCTGGTTCACGGTCATGTAGAGGGTGAGTCCGGCGGGCATGTTGTAGAAGAAGACCACGAAGACCAGGGACATGATGTTCATCATCTTCGCCTGGTTGGGATCCGGCATGGGCTGGAGCTTCTGCTGGATGAACATGGTGACGCCAGTGAGGATTGCCAGGGGATGGATGGGCAGTCCGAAGATGGGATCGGGCATGGAAAGGTCGTCTACCCACAGGAATCCGGCATTGCGGATTTCGATGGCGCCGCGGAAGGTATTGAACATGGCGAAGAAGACGGGGATCTGCACCAGCATGGGCAGACAGCCGCCAGTCTGGCTCACGTTGTTCTCCTTGAAGAGCTTCTGCTGCTCGTAATACATCCGCTGTGGGTCGTCCTTGTACTTCTCGCGCAGCTCCTTCAGCTGGGGCTGGATGGCGCTCATCTTCTTCATGCTGCGGGTGCTCTTCCAGGCCAGGGGCAGGAAGACCAGCTTCACGATCACAGTGATGAGGATGATGGCCAGTCCGTAGGCGAAGGAGGGGGAGAAGCATCCGGCAATGCCATTGAGGGCCTTCAGCAGCATCTTGCACAGCCAGCCCATCCAGTCGTAGTGCCAGAAGAAGAAGAGATCCATGTTCAGGATGGAGGGCAACCCCTGTCCCATGGGCTCCAGCATCTGGTAGCTCTTGGGGCCCGCATAGCCGGAGACAGTCAGGGTCCGGCTCTCGCCCGGCATCAGCGACATCTCGGGCAGGACCGCCTGGGCGCTGAAGCACTCCGTGGGCAAGAGCTCGCGGGGCTGCGAGGGCGCAAAGCCCGCAAAGACCGCGGGAGCACCGCCCTCCCACTGCACTGCGCGCAACGCGAAGAGGAAATACTTCGAGGAGACGCCCACCCAGTTGGCGGGGGTCTGCAAATACTGGTTCTGCTTCTCTACGGTGAGCTTCTTGGTGATGTCCTTCTTGTCCAGGGTCTTGGCGTCATTCTTGGAGACGCGGCCGTAGGCCACGCAGC
Organism: bacterium; assembly: GCA_963611685.1. Taxonomy (GTDB): domain Bacteria; phylum Verrucomicrobiota; class Lentisphaeria; order Oligosphaerales; family Oligosphaeraceae; genus UBA1724. The sequence continues at coordinate 4,606 of CAVDSU010000015.1, read as the reverse complement.
CAGAGAAGTACCGGGAGAAGCTGGTGTTTGCCTCGTTGGAGAGGAAGTCGGGCAGCGCGCCGCAGGAGAGCGCCGCGCCCCGCAGGACAGCGGGGGCCTGGGAGACGTTGGTGGCCTTCAGGGTATACTTGAGGGCGTAGGGATTGGCACCCTGGGCGCCGCCCTCGGGAAGGCTCCAGGTCTCCTCCAGCAAGAGGGTCCCGGAGGCATTGAGGCGACGGGTGGTCACGGAGCTCTCGGTGATCTCGGGCTCCTTGACCTCACGCATCCCCTCGCCCGGCAGGGACAATCCCAGGAAGGGCACCTGCTCGGTCCCCAAGGAGATGGGCGTCTGGCGCTGCGCTTCGTCACGGCTCTGGAGCTTGTATTGCTCTAGGCGAATGGCACGCACGCCGCGGCCCATGGTGTCCAAGTCCACCTGCATGACGCCCGGCACCTCCAGGGTTACGGGCTCCCGCTGAATCACCTCGGAACTCGCATTCTTCGCCAGCGCAGTGACCTCGGCATCCACCGGGATCTCCGCCACCGGCTGGGAATAGATCGGCGTCGCATTCTGCGCCTCGACACGGGCACCCTCCGCGCGACGACGGGAGGCGCTCTTGGCGTTGTGCACAAAAATGCCAATCAGCGCCGCGACACAAATCAGGGTGCCGATCAGGGAAATGGGATCGAATTTCTTCATCTTGGGAATCGGTGGACCCGCGGGCGCGCGCTGCGCGCTGCGGGAGGCAGGGGTTGCCCGAGGGGGGGACAATACGGAGGGAGGGGACGAGAAAGGGGGGGCGGACGGCCTCGGCTAGGACTTCGGCCGCTTCGGCTTCCGGGGCGGAACGGGGTCCACCAGGTTGCCGTTGTAGAAGGGCTGGCAGCGGAGGAGCCGCCAGATGGTCAGGCCCAGCCCCTTCCAGAAGCCGTGGATTCGGAAGGCGTCCCGCGCGTAGTGGGAACAGGTGGGGGTGAAGCGGCAGACCGGCGGCTTCAGGGGACTCAGATAGCGCTGATAGCCCCGGATGAGCCAGTCACAAATCCGTGCGGCATAGGAGGGACGGCCCCCCTGCGCGGGGCACTCTTCGCATCCGTCCTCAGGGCGTCTCTCGCACATGGACGCTCTCCGGACCACCCATGGATTCCACAGGCAACACGCCCGCACTCCGCAAAAGCCCCGATACCTTCGGGAGAACATCCCCGAATTTCGCCTGCTTGATGGCACGACGGGGAATCAGCAGCAGCCAGCAGGGCGCCAACTCCGGCAGCAGAGTCCGCCAACACTCCCGCAATAGCCTGCGGGCGCGGTTCCTCACGACGGCGGAGAGGTCGAATTTCCGGGAAATCAAAAACGCCGTCCGGCAGTCCCCTTCCGGCGGCGTTTTCAAGACTTGGATGGCACAGTATCGGCAAGCCAGGTTGATGCCCTGCTCCCGAACAAGGTCCAGATGGGCGCGGCAACGGAGTCTGGCGGAGGGACCGAAGGCCTTCCGCTCCTTGCTTCCGCAGGAGTCTTCCAGGGCGCTCATGGAGAGAAGGACCGAGGGGCGAAGGCGGAATCCACTTCCCGAAAGACGCCTCATCCTCCAGCAGAGATAATGGATGCGCCCATGCGAGGCGCATCGGAAACAGCGGGAGGCGAGGCGGGGAGAGGAGAGAGGACGCGTCCCCGCCGAAGGCAAACTACACGGTCAGGCGCTTGCGGCCCACCTTGCGGCGATGGGCGAGGATCTTGCGGCCGTCAGCAGTAGCCATGCGCTTCCGGAAACCGTGGGTGCGCTTGCGGCTCTTGCAATGGGGCTGGTAGGTCATTTTCATGGCAGTAACTCCTTAAAAGCTAGTGAAATATGTAGGAATGGAAAAAGTCCGTCCGGGTTGTAGGGTCGCTTAATATAAGCGTAACTTTCCGGTTTGCAAAGGGAAGGCGTGGATGGACGGACCTCTTCCGGAGGCGGGTTTTAGCGGCAGAACTCCTGGTATTGTTCGGGCGTCATGAGGGCGTCCATGGCGGCCAAGTCGGGGTTGGAGAGGAGGCAGATCCATCCCTCGCCCTCCGGGTCGTCATTGACGGGTGCGGGGTTCTTTTCCAGGGGGGTGTTGACCTGGGCGATGGTGCCGGTGACCGGCAGGAAGACATCGCTGGCCGCCTTGACGGATTCCACGACGCACAGGGGCTCGCCGCCATGGATGAGCTTGCCCACGGCGGGCAATTCCACGAAGGTGACTTCGCCGAGCTCGTCGGCGGCAAAGCGGGTGATGCCTACCTTGGCGGTGCCGTCCGGCTGCGCTTCAATCCACTGGTGTTCCTTGGTGTACTTCTTCATCGAGGGCAATTCCTATGTTTGGGTTCTGGTTTTGTTGTGGTATGCGGAAATTCAGTCTTGCAGGAGCGCCAGGAGGCAGACCCGCGCGGCAACGGCATCGCCGGCGCCAATGGCGCCTAGCCCATTCATGCTCTTGGCTTTCAAGGAGATGCGCTCCACGGGAGATTCCAGCAAAGCCGCGAGGCTCTTTCGCAGCTCCAAAAGATGCGGCGCCATCTTGGGGCGGGAGAGGTAGACGGTGGCATCCAGGTTGCCCAGGCGCCAGTGCGCCAGACGGGGATCCCGCCGCACAATGCGCACCAGCTCGGCGCTGTCGATGCCCTTCCACTGGGGATCGGTGTCGGGGAACCATCCGCCGATGTCGCCCAGTGACAGGGAGCCCAGCATGGCGTCGATGAGCGCGTGGAGCAGCGGGTCGCCGTCGGAGTGCCCCGCGGGGCCCAGTCCCTCGGGGTGGACCAGCGTGACGCCGCCCAAGCGGAAGGGCCGCCCCTTTTGGAGGGGGTGGATGTCGAAGCCCTCGCCGATGCGGAAGTCCATGTCGCTAGTCGTCCAGGGAGAGATCGGAGAGGATTTCCCAGGCGGCGGCGCGCGCCAATTCCTGGAGGGCCTTCTGCTGGGAGAGGGCGAGGTCCTGGAGGAGCGGCACATCCGCCGTCACCCGCACCCTGCCCTTTCGCGGCGACAAGGCGGAGTCCAGGGGAGTGCCCAGGTATTCGCACTCCATCTCCAGGCGGTAGAGGACGGTCTGGTAGCGGTCGCTGTCGTCATGGCTGGCCTTTCGGTCGCGCATGAGGGCGCGGGCGGCCTTGGATTGGTCCAAGGAGAGGATCTTCACGGAGAGTTCCAGGGAGGCGTCTGCATCAGAGGCGAGCGTGAGGCCGGGGGTCTGGAGGATTCGGTCGGCCAGGCGGTCCCGCAGCAGATGCGACAGCGCGTCTTCCTGGGAGAGATTCACCACCTTGCCCAGGGAGATGTTCCGCAGCTCTTTCGGGAGGGGCGTCCCCACGTGGTATGTGGTGCACGCGGCCAGGGTGAGCATCAGGGCGAGTGCCGCAGTGAGGCGAAGGGTCTTCATGGCAGTGGTGGGGTTGGCGTTCTACTGGAGATCGTCGGGGAATTTTTCGGAGAGGAGGAGCCGGGCTTTGCGGCCGGCCTCGGTGTCGGGGTAGTCCCGGCGCAGATCCAGCAGGTATCGCCGGGCGATCTGGGGCTTGGAGTGGTATTTGCCCAAATAGAAGGTGGCGCGCTCCCAAAGACGGGCGGCCTCGCGCTCCTGCGCCTGGGAAAGGAAGCCCTCCGCTTCGCTCCGACGGGGATCGCCCTCCCCCGCATCCTGCAGGAAACGCTTCGCTTCCCGAATCGCCGCACGGCTTAACTCGCCATCGCCATCACGCTTGCTGGCGGTCTTGTCCAACAACGCCGCCAGGCGGAAGCGGGCGTCGGCATCGCTGGGGAGCGCCTTGAGGATCTCCTGGTAGGTCGCCACCGCGCCCTCCACATCGGAATCCTGCTCCTGCTTGGCCGCCAACACCATGCGGTCGTCCAGGGAACGACGCACATCGGGCTGGTACTGCACGATGACCTTGTAGACGTGGATGGCCGCCTGCTGGTCCTTCAAGCCCAGGAAGGTCCCCCTGCCCTGCTGGAAGTCGTCCGCCAATTGGCGCAACTGCTCCAGGGCATTCTCCAGCGGAATCTGGTAGAGGTGGTTCTCCAGGAGGTCGGTGTAGGCCTCCAGCGCATCGTGGACGCGGTGCGCCTGCAACAGGCTCTGCGCCCGCAAATACAGGAATTCCGCCTTCTTCGATTCCTCCGTCTGCAAGGCCGCCGCCTTCCGATAAAATTTGGCCGCCTTCTTGTAGTCGCCGCGGTCCTGGCACTCCTCCGCTTGACGCATCAGGGCGCGGGTCTCGGTGAAGTTCTGGAAGCTCTCCAGGGGATTGGTGGAGGGAGAGTCCTGGGACCCCGACAACGAGGCGCCGCCCATCAGGACGAACGCCAGCGCGCAGGACAGCAACGAGGAGAGTAGTTTCATAGGACGAAAAAGGGGGGCTCAGCCGAGGACAAAAGGAAGACGCCACACGCCCGCATCACCGCCGGAATAGTCCCAAACAGAGGGTCGAAAGACCCGCCAGAGACACGGCTTCTATGGGCGAAATGCCAAAACAGACTTAAGATAATCCCGTTTCCACAGACCACCTATGCGCCGGCAACAGCCGGCGCCCGCGCCCGCAGTTAACACTTAGCACTTGACAGTTAGCAAGTTAGAACGGATTTAGCACCGAGCAGGCTAG